>JAFOVN010000015.1 GCA_017392345.1 Alphaproteobacteria bacterium
AACATGCATTTCTTCGGTCGTGCGCCCACCAAGCATAAGACGCGCATAATTATTAAATTGTTCTTTGTTATGAAACACGGGCCTTTCCGCAATCGCGGATTTATAACCGTCAACAAGAATTTTTTGCATCGCCTTGATAAAAATCGCGGTGTTATGCCCAAGCCCCGGAATCCGTTCCAAATCATCAATCGATGCACACAAAATCGGAAATGTCCCACCGAATTTTTTATACAGCATTCGCGCAATTGGGCGAACATCCTTGCGCGGAATTGCATATCCCAAAATCAATTCCATAATTTCATAATTCGCAAGTTCGCCATCCAGGAATTTTTGGCGCAACCTGTCGCGATGTCCGGCACGCAAAGATAATTCCAATGATTTGTCTTTCATGCGTTTATCATTTTTTCCGTAAAGATTGTGACGCCGTCTTCGGTAATCCCCAAGGTGTGTTCCCATTGCGCCGAAAGTCCGCCATCAACCGTGCGCGCCGTCCAACCATCCGCATCAATTTTACATTCGGCGCGTCCCGTATTTATCATCGGTTCAATTGTGAAAACCAATCCCGGCACCATTTTTACACGATCCCACATTTTATCATAGAAATGAAAAATTTGCGGATCGTCATGCATAACCTTGCCAATGCCATGACCAACAAAATCGCGTGATATTGAAAATCCGTGCGGTTTAACAACGGCCTCTATCGTTTTGCCGATTTCGGAAAGTGGGACACCCGGCGCACATACCGCGATCGCGGCATTCAATGCGTCTTGGCATGTTTGCACCAATTCGCGCGCCTTGTCGGATACCTTGCCAATCATAAACATACGTGACGCGTCGCCGTGAAACCCCTTGTATTCCGCGGTCAAATCAACATTTATAATATCGCCGTCCTTTAAGATGACATCGTCACTTGGGATACCATGCACAATAACATCGTTCACCGAAGTGCAAATGCTTTTAGGGTACCCCTGGTATCCCAAATCGGACGACCGCGCACCGTTTTCACGCAAAAATCCCGCAACCAAACGGTCAATTTCGCCGGTTGAAATTCCGGCTTTGACGTGCGGTGTAATATAATCGAAACAGCGCGCCACCAAATCACCAACCACGCGCAATCTTTTAAAATCTTTTGGTGCATACACAGATGATAACATAATCAGTTCCTTCGTTTAACAGACATTTTATATGTTTTTAATACCAATTTTAACGCAAAATCGCGCAACAAAATTTCCGCCGGCATTCCGGTTGTCCGCATTTGCATTTCAAGTTCATTTAGTCGCGTCAAAACCGCGGTTATATCATCGCCCCGCCATATTTTTGTGGCAAGGTTAAATTTGTCCGCAACCTTCCAAAAAAGTCGTGGCAATTGCCCATCAATCACCGCGGTCAGTAACGATTTGAAATGCCGGTCCAACATACGCACCAACATATTCGGTTCCGCATTGTCATACAACAACCGGTCAAGTGCAAGCATGGTTTGCTGAATATGTCCCGCCGTTAGCGAATATAAAAAATCATCGGTGTTTGCGGCGCCTGTGTCGGGCAGGCATTTTTCCACATCATCCAATTCGATTGTTTTTTTATCATCAACATAAATTGCAATTTTATTCAAAAATCCCCGCGTGATTCCACGGTCGCCCCCAAGGTGGCTTGTCATATAAACCATTGCGTCGGGCGAAATCTGTTTGATTCCGGCATTGGTAAAAAGTTCATTTCGAATAAGGTTTTCAAGTGTTTTTGCATCGTCACTATAACACGCGATTGCGGCGATTTTGTCGCCACCTTCGAATAAGGTGCGAAGTGATCCCCCCGAACGCAAATCGCCCGCCGTCACGATAACCATTGCGTCCAAAGATGGGTGTTCAACCAAATCGCGGATTGTTTTTGCATCGGAATCGCCGGCATTTGAAATAATAACCATCTTGCGCCCACCAAACATGGACGGTGTGCATGCTTCGGCAAAAAGCGAATCTTGCTTGTCGCGCAATTCATTGGAATCCAGTGCAAAGATATTATCTTTTTCAATAGATAAAATATCCACCGATTTGTCGCAAAGTTCGTCAACCAAGCCCGCATCGGGTCCATAAATCAACACGCCGCGAACGGCGGTAATCCCTTTGGCAAAATCAGATTCCTTCCACTTCATTTTTTCGCCATTTCGCGTTCGTGTTTTGAAACATCGGCAATTGCGCGTGTGCCAATTTTGTCGGCCAAAACCGTGATAGTATTCGTCACCGCGTTATTATACGATGCGTTCGCCGCAACCAAATACCGAACAAAAGTATAAGATTCAGATGCGGATTCCGTTCCGGTGGAAATGGTTTTATCGCCATGTGTTAAAACATAATTCGCGGTCAGTTTTATTTCTTGCCATGTTGCGGCGCCGGTTGGTTCCAACGCCTTGTATTTTGTTTGTGGATCGTTCAGTGTCACGGATAGTTTATATGGCGCAGTGCTTTCTTTTTGCCCCCCAAATTTCGCATTCAGTGCATTGCGCAGTTCGATACCGTTTATACCACTTATCACCGGAACATAAATATCCGTGTTCGATTCAGAAAACATCGGTGTAAAACCGCAACCGCAAAGTAATAACAAACAAAAATATTTTTTCATCGTTTCCACCAAATAAAAACAATTTTTCTTCTTGAAATTTATTCATATAATACTTAGAATTTTATTGAATCGCAAGGGGGAATTATGAATATTTTTCTTATAATGCTTATGTCTTTATTCATGGCGGGATACTATATGTTTTTCGCACCAAATACTCGTGTTGTTGAACAAGAATCCGATCATGCAATTGCCGTGTCTGATTTGCGTTCAATTGCCGAATGTGCTTTGGCGGTGCACAATGCCACGATTACTGGGAACACTTTCAACGATATATGTGTTGAACAGAATCAAATTAAAACGGAACACGTATGCTTTGATTCTCGTTTTTCTATTATGGATTGTTATTCTGATGGCATCAAACGCCCAAGTCACAGTTTTATTATAACAACTACTGGCGCACTGGACGTATCGGAATATAATGAAATGATGGATATTTTGGAAAAGAATTTTACAACCAGTGGAACATTTGGAATATATCAAAACGATTTGATTATGATTGCGGGAACCAGTACGAAACAAACATTACCTAAGGCAATGGTCGATAAACTTGGGTTGGAAAATGGGCAACTTATGTACATGACGAATTATGACATTCCGGATCCAGAACGCGTATTCACGGAACCCGGGGTGGAAGATGTAAATTGTCCCGCGGGTACGCAAAAGGTTTTCCGTTTCGGCCGGTGGCAATGCGCTAATTATAATGTAAAAACAAGTTGTGGCGGGGACCAGGTTTGGGATGCGTCTGCAATGGAATGCGTTCCCGATGAATCGCGCAAACCACTATGCGTTGGTGTGGAAACTGCGGTTATGGTTGATGGTGTATGGGAATGTGTCGCACCTTTTGGGGAATATAAATGTCCTGGGGATCAAATTGCACGCCTTAATTACGAAACGTTAGAATGGGAATGTCAGCAAGACCCAAACAAAATCACAAAACGTGGGAAATGTGTAATGCCAACACCACAGGTTATTCGTGGACATAACGGTGCGACATTGCGTATTATCTCAAATGATTGCACTGATTGTGAAAAGGCGATTATTGATGAAGAAACTTGCACAATTACATGTGTTCCTGATTCAACAAAACTTTCATCATCGGCGTGTTATCCTGGGCGTGTGAATGATTGCCGCGGTTTATCACGTGCGTTTTATTTCGGTTTCCCAGACAAAGAATATGCCGAAAAATCTGGTGTGGTGTCCGGCAAGACGGTTCCTTTTGATTCCGATCATTCGCAAAATAGACGCTTTAATTGCCTTGATTGTGGCAAGCAAGGTATAGATTCTTTGCACTCTGTGCATCCGTATATTGCGGTGTGTGGTAATGGAATAAATATTTTTGAAGAAAAAGAACCTGTTAAAAAAGAAGAAAACAATGTTATAAAAATCGACGGGTTAAGTCCTGTAAACGGATTAAAACCCATAAGAAGATAGGTCATAACATCAAGAATAGTTTATATCCGATTCGGTTTGTGCACATAACAATATGTATTTAGGCAAAATTTATATATTTTCCTATATATAGGTATTTTTTTGTGTTTTTGTAACTATATTTTGTGTTTTTTATAATTTTCGAATCGGTTTTGATTCGTTTTTTTATGTTTTCTTGACACAAAACATCCTTTGGTGTGCGAATCGGGCGATGACCAAATTCCTGAACCCCACGGAAAATGGGCATTTTTAAATGTCCAGTAAAAAAATAAAAAAAATTACATTTTATGTGTTGTATCTGAATCGAAAAAACTATATATTGATACCGAAACAACATAAGCGACACAAGATATTGTGTTTTTGACAAAAATTGGAGTTTAATAATGTCTGGGAACGAAAAAGAGGTTAAAATGCAAATTGCGCCAACATTTATATGTAATGTTATGAGTGTTAAAAAACGTTCTGGCGAAACGGTTGCATTCGAAGCGAAAAAAATCTACAACGCTATTAAAAAGGCCGCAACGGCCACAAATGAAATTTCTGATGAAACGGTTGTCCAAATCACAAATGAAGTTTTAAGCGATTTGGACAATAATTTTATGGCGCGCACCCCGTCGGTCGAAGAAATCCAAGATACGGTGATTCGCAAACTGATGGATGCGCACGCATATAAAACAGCAGAGGCATATATTATATACCGCCAAAAACATTCTGAAATTCGTAACGCAAATGTTGATGCAATTGATATAATCGAAAGTTATGTCGGCGGTTCAAATTGGCGTATCAAAGAAAACGCAAATATCGGTTATTCAATCGGCGGACTTATTTTGCGGACCAGTGAACGCGTCACGGCGGAATACTGGCTGAATATGTTTCCGGCGGAAATTGCCGATGCACACCGCAGTGCGGCGATTCATATTCATGACCTTGGGTGGTTAACGGGATATTGCGCCGGTTGGTCGTTGCGTGAATTGTTGTATGAGGGGTTCAACGGTGTTCCGGGTTATTTGCAATGCGAACCGGCCAAACATATGGCAACTGCGATTTCGCACATGGTAAATTTCCTTGGCACACTGCAAAACGAATTTGCCGGGGCCCAGGCGTTCTCTTCGGTTGATACATACCTTGCGCCGTATGTTCGCATTGATAATATGTCCTATGCCGATGTTAAAAACGCGATGCAGACGTTGGTGTTCAATTGCGCGGTGCCGTGCCGTTGGGGAACACAAACGCCGTTCATCAATTTCACATTTGATTGGACATGCCCCGAAGATTTGAAACCGCAACGTCCGTTTATTGGTAAAAAACAGGTTGACTTTACATACGGCGACTTGCAAAACGAAATGGACATGATAAATCGGGCGTTTATTGAGGTTATGACCGAAGGCGATGCCCAGGGTCGTCCGTTCACTTTCCCGATTCCGACATACAACATTACAAACGATTTTCCGTGGGACCATCCGAACGTCAAACCGCTGTTCGATTTGGCGGCAAAGTACGGAATCCCAAATTTCCAGAATTTCTTGAATTCTGATTTGAATCCGACGGATGTTCGTTCAATGTGTTGCCGGTTGCGCCTTGATGTGCGTGAATTGTTAAAACGTGGTGGTGGCTTGTTCGGATCTGCGGAAAAAACCGGTTCAATCGGCGTTGTCACAATGAACCTTGCGCGCCTTGGGTATATGCACAAGGGCGACCGTGATGGATTGTTCCGCGATTTGGAAAGATTGATGAACATGGGACGCGAAGTTTTGGAGATAAAACGCCGCGTTATTACAAAGCATATGGAAAACGGACTCTATCCATTTACGCGTCGTTATCTTGGGAATTGGAATCATCACTTTTCCACAATCGGCGTGAACGGTGCGAACGAAATGGTTTTGAACTTTACGGATGGCAAGGAAAACATCGCAACCCCGTATGGTAAAAAATTAGTTTTGGACCTAATGGACTTTATGCGTGAAAAACTTGTAAAGTTCCAAGAAGAAACCGGCAACCTTTATAACCTAGAGGCAACACCGGCCGAAGGTTGTTCGTATCGCTTTGCGAAAACCGATGTTAAAAATTTCCCGGATATCATCACCGCCGGCACGCGTGATGCACCGTATTACACGAATTCAACGCAATTGCCGGTGAACTTTACCGACGACCCGTTTGTCGCATTGGAACACCAGGAAGAATTGCAACGCAAATATACCGGTGGCACAATGTTGCACCTTTATATGGGTGAACCGGTATCCAGTGGTGAAGCGGCCCAGAAAATCGTCCGCACGATATTCGAAAACTACAAGATTCCGTACATGACACTTACCCCGACATTTTCAATATGTCCAAAGCATGGGTATTTGCCAGGCCGGCATGAGTTTTGCCCAAAGTGTGACGCCGAACTTGGCATAACGCCAGATGAAGTGTCAAACAAGGCATAAAAACAAGAACCAAAAAAGCAATACAAACAAAGAAAGGAGAGAAACATGATTGCTAACCAACAACAAAGAACACCTTGCGAAGTATTTTCACGCAGCATGGGATTTATTCGCCCGACAAAAAATTTCAACGACGGGAAATATTCTGAATTCTGCGAACGCAAGACGTTCACCGAATGCAACTGTTTGACGACCGGCGCACGGCACGCCGAATTGATGAAAAAGGCCGCGTAGAAATGAATACTGTTCAGATTGGCGGGTTGGTATCGTTCACAACGATTGATTTCCCGGGTAAATTGGCGGCGGTTTTGTTCTTGGTCGGTTGCCCATTGCGTTGTGCGTATTGTTCCAACCCGCATCTGATTGATGTTGGCCCCGGCGAATACGATGCGGACAAGGTTTTTGATTGGCTGCGTACCCGCATTGGAAAGTTAGAGGGCGTTGTTTTTTCCGGTGGCGAAGCATTGATGCAGGGCGATGCCACAATCGACTATATGCGGCGCGTGCGTGATCTCGGTTTTGCGATTGGCCTGCATACAAACGGGTTTTATCCCGAAAGGTTGGCGGCGGCCGCGGATTTGATTGATTGGATTGGTATTGATTACAAGGCAACCAAAACAAATTACGAAAAACTTACCGGCATAAATATAGCATACGACCGGTTGCTGCAAAGTTTGGACGTATGGGCAAAAACTGGCAAACCGGCGGAGGTTCGCGTCACCTGTGACCCGCGGTATGTGACAACGGACGATTTATTGAACATTGCGCGTGATGTGTCGGCGCGCGGATTTAAAAACTTTGCGGTGCAAAAATATATCCCGCACTTTGAAGACGACGAACATAAAACAACCCCCGCGATGCGTGGCGCATTTTTCAACAATGATAACCTGCGCAACGAAATAAATTCCATGTTTGAAACTGTAGTTTGGCGGGAATAGGGCAAATAGTGGTTAGTCCGTCACGATCGCGGCGCGACGTGCCGCGACGGGTGTAAGTGGTTACCCATAAAAAACCAAAAAATTATTTTTTCCCGATTGTTAGAATTAAATCAATATTAAAATTTGTTTTCTCGATTCCAGCAACACAAATTTTAAGACATTCTGAATCACAATAATCAAGTTTTTGTTCATAAGGTCTCCCCCCTAACATAAATGATACATCTTCCACATGCACCCATTCTGATTGTTCGGGATATGTTACTTTACACCAACACTGAGTTCCAGTTGTTTCAATAGTTGGTTTAAAAAAATGCGATGTAGAACCTTTTGGATAATCATTGCATGTTGCTATACCTTTTATTTGGACTACCCCTGGATATTTACATTGAAATTTATCACTTTTCATCCAATTGAATCCGCCGATTGTCCATTCTTCGTACTTTAAACCTTTTGCATTTTTAGCATAATGTTCCAGATCAACGGGTCCCAAGAACAAAGATCTGTCATAAATTCCTCCCTCATCATTCGCCCATTTACCATCCGCAAAAGTTTTCTCCATGCTTGGGCGTTTATACCACGGTAACTTTTGTGTTTTCCATCCGTACCAGATGTTATCATTGTTTGGCTTTATATCCTTTCTCCAATCAAATTCACATGGCTTAAATTCATCAACCAACGCATCCCCGATGACTTTTTCATCACTTGTATTCGCATTTGAACCGTTTAGTTTTACAACACTAAACATCGCGGCGCGCATGGGTTCGTTGCGCAACGCGGATAAACATTCCAATGCACACGAACGCCCGCAACCGCCCGCCATTGTGTCGCCACCTTTGTTATATACCCATGGGCTTTCTTCCGGTCCCACCATTTTGCACCAACAATGTTCGCCACCCGTTTCATTTAGTGCATAATTTTTACCCGCATCAATTGTGTATGGTGTGCCGGCGTCCGCCGTGCATGCACTGTGCCC
>JAFOVN010000016.1 GCA_017392345.1 Alphaproteobacteria bacterium
CAGTGATAATAAACTGCTGCCGCCGAATGACATCAGGGGCAACGGCACACCAACGGTCGGCATGAGTCCCAAAACCATGGATATATTTATAAAGTAATAAATGAAAAAGTTCAACATAAAACCAAAACACACCAATTGCCCAAATCGATTGCGACATGTTTTTGCGGCCCAAAACAATATGATAATGATAAAAGTATAAATCATAATTATCGTCATCGCGCCCAAGAAACCAAACTCTTCGCCAAGCATTGTGAATATAAAATCTGTCTGTTTTTCGGGCAAGAAAGATTGTTGCGATTGCGAACCTTTCATATACCCTTTGCCAATAATACCGCCACTGCCGAATGCAATTTTTGCCTGGGTTATTTGATAACCGGCACCTTGGACATCATGGTCAGGATTCAAAAATGTTATAATTCTTTCGCGTTGATATTGATGCAGTCCCCCAAACCAAACAACCGGTGTTGACATTACAGCCAAAATTATACCAATAATAAACCACTTTTTGTTTGCACCAACAATATAAAACATACCAATCGTAATCATTGCAATGGAAAGCGCGGTCCCAAGGTCCGGTTGCATAACAACCAATCCAAACGGAAACAGCATTAGTAAAAACGGCACAATATAATTTTTAATCTGATTCAATTCCACCGAATTCATCCACGCAAAATATCGCGCCAACACCAACACCAGCGCCATTTTAAACGGTTCTGATGGTTGAATATGCATAAACCCAAGGTTTAACCATCGTTGCGCGCCCATACCGGTATGCCCAACAAAAGTGACCAATATAATAAGTATCGCCGCAACCGCATAAATTCCATACGCGGACTTTATCCAAAGTTTTATATTCGTAAACGCCGCAAAGAAAAAAAGCCCAAACCCAAGAATTATTTTCATCATTTGTGACAGTGCAAACGGTTTCCATGCCCCACCACCCGCGGAATAAAGAATAAGTTCGGAAAACACCAAAACCAAACACATCGGAACAAACATAGCCCACGAAAAACGACCAAGTTTTTCAGAAAAACTCATCATATTTGCATTTGAAACGCGTGTTTGTCTGCTCATTTTTTTAACAATTCCTTCATTACACTTGCGACGCTGCGTGCGGCGGAACCACTGGACCCGGAATGTTCGGTTATCACGCATACGGCGTATTTTGGGTTGTTTATCGGTGCGTATCCAACGAAAAGACCGTGATTTCGCATATGCCATTCAAGTTGTTCATTTGTTAAAACCCCAGACGCGCGTTCGGCCTTGGAAATACTACGCACCTGGGATGTTCCGGTTTTTCCGCCCATCTTGGCGCCGTCAACATTTATCGCACTGCCCGCCGCCGTACCACCCGGCTTTAACACTTCTTCAAGTCCGTTCAGAACATAATCAAGACTCTTCTTTTGCAAACCTAAATTTTCAAATTTTGGTTTTTTGTTTGATTTTATAAACCGTGGAATCACGCGCTTGTTTGATGCAACGCGCGCCATCATAACCGCCAATTGCATACAGTTTACCAGTGTGAATCCTTGGCCAATGCCTGAAATTACCGTGTCACCATGCACCCAATTTACACCCTTGTTTGTTTCTTTCCATTTCCTATCGGGAATAATTCCGGTCATTTGTTTAGAAATAATATCTTCAATATATTTTTCGGTCATACCCAATCGCACGGCCATATGCTTTATCGCATCAATTCCGATACGCAACGCCATTTGATAAAAATAAATATCGCACGAATGTTTAAGTGCACCAACAACATTGACATGCCCATGCCCCCGATGTTCCCAGCAATGATAACGCCGGTCGCCATAATCCCAATATCCCGGACAAAAAACGGTTTCGTTCGGTGTTATCGCACCCGATTCCAAACCGGCAAGTGCAACAACAATTTTAAATGTTGACCCCGGGGGATAAAGTCCTTCGAATACTTTGTTCATAAATGGTTTTGCAAAATTATTACGCAGACCGGCAATATATTCTTCGGCGTCATCGCCTGAAAAGTTATTCGGGTCAAAACTTGGGGTTGATGCCAACGCCAATATATCACCGGTTTCAATATCCAATGCCACACCACAGCCCGATTTATAAAGCGTAAGCGAATCATACATTGCGCGTTGTGCGGATATATCAATTGTTGTTTGAATATTTTTACCGGGTATCGGTTGTTCAAATTTTGTTTTATCTTCGCCGGTGACGCGTCCGACCGCATTCGTTATCATAACCGTTTTCCCCGGAATCCACGCAAGGTTTTCATTGAAAACTTTTTCTAACCCCGTGATACCATGTGTATAAAAAGGGGTGTTTGCCACGGCCTTGTCCGGTGCGCCAACATATCCAAAAATCTGTGCGCCGGCGGGTCCCAATTCATAGTGTCGCGCAAAACCGTCTTGGATGTGCAATCCATCAAGATTTTTTGCCTGAATCCCCGCAAGAACATTCCAATCTGTATTTTCACTTATCAACACGGGTTGAAATTTTGGTTGTTTTTTTATATGTTTCCAAATGTTTTTTACACGTTTTTCTGGTAAATTTAATTCGCGTGCAACGGTATTCACCAAACCTTCTAAATCATCGGTTTCTTCGGGAATAACATATAACCTGTAAATCGGCGCATCATATGATATTGGTGCGCCACTTCGCGATAAAATTTTTCCACGCTGCGGCATATTTATTTGAATACGGAAAGAATTATTTTCACTTTTTTGTTTATAATTTTTATAGTTAAAAACCTGCATCTGCAACATTCGCAAAATCAGCACAGATGTAAGAATTGCGCCACCCGTTAAAAACAATGCGCTTCGCCGGTCAAATTGTTTTGATATTTCACTGTCAATCATTTTGCACCGCCTGAATAGTCACAATTGTTGGAATATATAACACACTTGTAATTGCAAACATAATAACCAAATGTAATAAATTTATAAAACCTATGTGTTGCAAAAATATAAATAAGATAATAATTCCCAAAAATGTCATAAACGCGTATACGCCGGATTTCTTGGTATGCGTCAAATCAATGGCCGTTTGTAGATTCATAATCATATAACACAGGCAATAATATATCGTCCACATAAAATCACTTCCGAACTTATAATCCAACAAAAAACACATAACCAAGGCGAACGGCGCAAAATAACACACCGGTTTTATAAAAGAACAATAAAAAATCGGTATAATACAAAGCAACCCCGCCGGATTCACCCACGGACAAGACAACCGCCACAACACAATCGTCAGCAAGAACGGAAAAGCAATTTGTAAATATCTTATAATTTTTTGCTTCATTGGTAATCGCCATTTTCCCCGGTAAACTTTAACACAATCACACGCGATACATTCCAAGGCAACGCAACATCAACCTCTGATTCATTTTTCATTTCGCCAACATATATTTCTGGGGGTAAAACACCACTTATATTACTGGTCAACAATTTGATGCCCTTTGCGCCTTTGAAACCATGGTCACTAAAAAAACCAACCGTCGGTACTGATGACCCGTCCCCGCGCAGGAATCCATGAACTTCGGACCCCGCGATACGAACCGCGATATTTGTTGATGAATCAATCAGTGACCGCACGCGCGCAAAATGCATACCTGAATCGATAACTGTGCCAACCATTTTATTATCAAAAGAAATAACCACCATACCCGGTTCAACACCATCGGCCGCGCCCCGATTTATCATAAAAGTTTCATGATGCGCCGCGGAATTATCATACATAACATCGGCGATTACGGTTTCATAGTCCGTGTTTCGTGCCACCCCCAATTCGCGAATAAGTTTTTTGTTTTCAAGAATCGCCACATCACAATCGGTCTGTTTCGCCAATGCCACGGCAAGTTTTGCACGCAATTCTTCGTTTTCTTCTTCCAAAATCGCAATTCTATGAATTCGTTTTACTATTTTTCCGCCCGCCCGAAAAGGCCAACTTATTGCGTCACCAATCGCATGAAAAACCGGGAAAATGGTGTGCGCGACACCATTTGCAAACTGAAAATTCGGTCTTGCGACAATAATATATATGGCAATCGCCGGAACCAAACACCCGAACCCGATGGCCTTTATAATTGTGCGCAACCTGGAAGATACTTTCTTGGAACTCATGTCGGGGCAAGTTTAAACAGAAAAAAATTATTATTCAATAAAAACTTGATTTTTGCAGAAATTGTGTCATAATCCGACCACAAACGGTCCGAAATGGCAAAGGCATTGCCATAAGGATATAAACAAAAGAGGTAAAAATGCCAAAATTAAAAACAAAGTCATACTTGAAAAAGCGTGCAAGAATGACCGCGACCGGTAAAATCAACGTTCGCCGGAACGCCCACAAGAAGCTTTTGCGTAAAAAATCTGCGCGTGCAAATAACGCCGGGTCAAAACCGCAATATCTAAACGAAAACATGGTGGCTCAGGCTAAAATCCTGGCGCCGTATGGTTTGAAATAAAACAAGGGGGCGAAAATGGCAAGGGTAAAACGTGGAACAACGGTTCGTCAAAAACACAATAAAATTCTTGACCGTGCCAAGGGTTTTCTTGGCCGGCACAGCAGCACATACCGTGCCGCGCGTGAAAAATCAGAAAAGGCGGGTCAGTATGCATACCGCGACCGTCGCACCAAAAAGCGCGATTTTCGGTCACTGTGGATTGTTCGTATCAATGCGGCGGTGCGTCCGTCTGGAATTACATATAGCCAGTTTATGAACGGCCTGCACAAGGCGGGAATTGAACTTGACCGCAAGGTTTTGGCGGAAATGGCGTATATGGGTGATGCGAATTTCGCAAAACTGATTGAAACCGCAAAACGATTTATTGCCGGGGATAAATAAAAAACCCTTGGCGGCGAATTGTTTTTATTCTAAGATTATGGGGCCGCAACCGCGACCCCATATTTATTAAAAGGTAAATATCATGCTAAAAGAACAAATTAAAAATACCAAAACATTAAATGAATTACAGGAACTGTATGCGTCCGTGTTTGGTAAAAATGGCACAATGACCGCAAAATTGCGCGAAATGAAGAATTTGGATAATGATGCACGTGCGGAATTAAACCGTGAAAATACCGAATTGCGTGAATTATTCAAATCGCGCCAATCGGAAATCGAAACGGCGGAATTAAACGCCGCACTTGCCACACAAAAACTTGATGTGACATTGGACGCGGAACCGGAAAACCGCGGAACAATTCACCCGTTGACCAAGGCATTGTCGGAAATATCCGAAATTTTGGAATCTTTTGGTTATACGCGTCATACGGGCCCGGAAATCGAAGATGATTGGCATAATTTTACCGCGCTAAACACACCCGAATATCACCCCGCCCGTGATATGCAGGATACATTTTTCTTGAACAATGGCAACGTTATGCGTACCCAAACATCGGCGATTCAAATTCGTGCGATGGAATCCGAAGGCGTGCCGATTAAAATGTTCGCGACCGGTTCAACATATCGCAAAGAAATGGACGCGACCCATGGTCCAATGTTCGGCCAGGTCGAAGGACTTTATATAGATAAAAATGTCACACTTTCCGATTTGATTGGTGATATTCGCGCGTTTTTTAAGCGTTTCTTTGGACTTAATAATGTTGAATTACGTATTCGACCGTCATATTTTCCTTTCACCGACCCCAGTATAGAGGTTGACATGAAATGGAACGGCGACCGTTGGTTGGAAATGATGGGCGCGGGTATGGTTCATCCAAATGTTTTGCGTAATTGTGGCATTGACCCCGATAAGTACCAAGGATTTGCATTTGGTTTTGGTCTTGACCGACTTGCGATGTTGAAATATAACCTGCCGGATTTGCGCGATTTGTATGGCAATGATGTTCGTTGGCTAAAAACATGTGGTTTTTAATAAAAGGTGTGAAAAATGAAATGGACTTTTGATTGGTTAAAAGAATACCTAAATACAAATTTATCCGCCACAGAAATTGCGGACAAACTGACACACATCGGGCTAGAGGTTGAAGATTTAATTGCCCCCCTGCCCCCGATTGCGGCGCGTGTTGTGGAATGCAAACCACATGAAAACAGCGACCATTTGCATGTTTTAATGGTTGATGACGGCGGCAAAGATTTGCGCCAGGTTGTCTGTGGCGCACCCAATGTGCGTGTTGGTATGATATCCGCACTTGCACGGCCGGGTTGTGTAATCCAAGGCCACGAAATCCAAAGTGGTAAATTGCGCGGAGTTGTGTCTGATGGTATGATGTGCAGTGGCCGCGAACTTGGCATAAACGATGACCACAGTGGAATTATCGAATTACCCGATGATACAAAAATCGGAACACCTGTTGTTGATTGTCCAACGGTCTTTGACGCGGGTATTACACCGAACCGTCCCGATTATTTGGCGGTGCGCGGTGTTGCACGCGACCTGTCTGCGGCGGGCGCGGGCGAATATATCGAACCGCATGACGACGGGTTCGCGGTGTCCGGCAAGGCACGCGGTGTGAACATAAAAACCGATAAATGTCGCGCATATAAACTTGCAGAAATTCATAATATAAAAATGTCACCCAGTTCGGCAAAGATTGCGTCGCGCCTGCGTGCAATTGGGATAAACCCAAAGAACGCGCCAATCGATGCAACAAACTATATTTGCTATGATATGGCACAACCAATGCATTGTTTTGATGCGGATGAAATCAACGGCAATATCACGGTGCGCATGGCAACGGATGGCGAAGAATTTACAGATTTATTCGGAACAAAACACGAATTAAAAAATACCGATATTGTTGTTGCCGATGACGCGGGTGTCCTTGCGCTGGCCGGTGTTGTTGGTGGCGCACGCGGTTGTACACATGATAAAACAAAAAATATAATTTTGGAAAGTGCGTACTTTGACCCGGTGTGTATCCGTAAAACATCAAAGCGGCTGTCGATGTCAACCGACGCATCGTATCGTTATGAACGCGGCATTGACCCAACAATAACCGGCCCGGCGTTAATGGCGACCGTAAAGATTATCACGGACGCGTGCGGCGGTAAAATCGTTGGTTTTTCTGCGGCGGGAACGGACACGCCGATGAATCCGGAAATCGAATTTTCGCCGGAACTGTTCGTTCAAAAAACCGGAATCGAAATGCCCGTTGGTGACATGAAAAATATTTTAACAAAACTTGGCTATACGGGAAATTTTGCCGGAAAGAAATGGAAAGTGACCGCGCCCAATTCGCGCACGGATGTTAAAATTCCGGAAACAATAGTCGCAGATTTAATCCGTATTTATGGATATGATAAAATTGCACAAAACGACGCGCACACCACGGGTGACGCGGTACGTGGTGATAATTTTGAATTGCACACAAAGCAAAAACTTGCCGCGCGTGGGTTGAATGAATGTCGTTCGTATGGTTTTGGTAATTCGCGTGTTGAAAAGATTTTGTCCAACAAACCGTCTGTATGCGTCGCGAATCCTATTATTGCGGACTTTGATACGGCGCGAAATTCGTTACTTGGAATTTTGTTGGACGCGGTTTTGGAAAACGAAAAACGCGGATATCCTGATTTGAATTTGTTTGAAATGGGAACGGTTTTCGACGGCGATATGCCGAGCGAACAACACACCGAAATTTGTATTGTTCGCACCGGCGCAACATCACCAAAACATTGGCAAAAACGCAATCGCCCAGTGGACATATATGATGTCAAAGCGGATATTGTTTTACTGCTAAACGGTCAAAACTTTACAATAGACACCGAAAATCCACCATTTTGGGCGCACCCGTATCGTTATGGTGCAATAATGCAAGGTAAGAAAAAACTTGGCGAATTTGGCGAATTGCATCCGTCGGTTGCGCGCGCGTTAAAGATAAAAACAAATGTTGTTATCGGTATTGTCGGCGATATAGAAAACCTGCCGCGTCGGGTTTTACCACATGGGCCAATTGTTATGGGCGATTTTCAACCAATAACGCGTGATTTTGCGTTCGTTGTGCCGTCCGATTTTCCGGCTGACCGGTTGGTTGCGGCGGCACGATATGCAACAAACCCGATATCAAGTGCGGTTGTGTTTGATTCGTTTGAAATGCCGGACGGTAAAAAGTCCGTTGCGTTCACAATTACATTTACACCGCGCGAAAAAATGTCGGAATCTGATTTAGCAAAATTGCACGCCGACATAATTGCCGCGGTTGAAAAGAAATGCCCCGCCCATGTCCGGGACAAATAAATCCCCTTCGCATCGGGCCCCAAAAAATGCACAGCATTTTTTGGGTGATTTCCTGGCGAAGGGGTGGACGCGAAGCGGACGGGGTAGTGGCGCGATGATTCATGGAATCATCGCAAGGCCGGCATTTTTAAACATTTTTGTCATTTAGGCCGGCATCGCCGGCTTTTTTGTAAAAAAATTGTAAAAAAGCCGGGAAACATACTCACAAATATAAAATTTTTCATAATAAAAAATATGAATTTTTTCTTGAAAACCACTGAATCGTCTTTATACTGAAATCCAAAAAAAGGAGATACACATGAACCAACAAAATATCACAGTTAGTATAGCTGCTAAAACAGATGTACCACCGTATGTATTGGCTTCGCATGCGGCGCATATGTGTTATTCAGACAAATTGCCAAAAATGGGTCAACGAATTGATGTTGAAAATAAGTTACTTAAAACCGGGCATCTCACAGCTGCGGCTGAACATTGGTTTGCCACATTTACCATAAGTGGGATTCCTGTATCAAATATGGTTTTTGGTCTACACCTGCCTGGGTGGCCGTTTTATAATACTTGTCAACGTTCGGGACGTTTTTCGCCAATGTACGACAATCCAGATATGAATGGAATAAAAAACACTTTAAATGCATATTACCCCGATGTATCACAGGAAAATATAAACAAGGTGTGTAATTGGATTGGGCGAGGATTAAAGATATATGCGGATAACAAAGAGAGCATGATACAACTTGCGGCAGAAATGATAGGAAAAGAACGTCCAAATGCAACATCGAAATATATTACTAACCAAGCACCAAAACTTTCCCAAGAACAATTGCGCATGTTTATTTCTATGATTTCGCCTACTGCGTTAGATTGGACGGTTAACCTTGCAACAGTTTCTGCTTTGTACAGAACAGCATGGACTCCATTCTTGCGTGATACCATGGATAAAGTTGCTGGTCTGATAAAATCATATTATCCAGATATGTCTTGTCTGTTTGATATAGATCCTTCGGAAAAAGTGGATTTTAGTTGGGAACCGAAAATGTCGACAACATATCACGGTATCAAAACAAAACCAGAATTAACGTTACTTAGTTATAGCTATGATGATAACGAATTTGTCGAAGACAAATCATATGATTCTATTGATACGCTACGTCATCATCCAATGTACATGGATAATCAGGATATGTACGTAAAAACGCGTGTGCATCTTGATGCGGGTGCCACAGGTGGTCAAGACCAACGTCATCGTACAATCATGCGTTCTACACCAGAATTTACTGGATATTTCTATTTGCCGCCATTGTTGGATATTGGTGGGTTAAAAAACGCGGCGGATGAATTTATGCAAGAATTTTATTCTCTGGATATTCCGGATAGTATGCGAATGTCAATTGCTCCATACGGTGCGATGATACAATATAGAAAACACGCTGATGTAAATGCGCTTATGCATGAACAGGCTAAACGTACATGTTGGTGCGCGCAAGAGGCGATATATCATCTTGCTTGTCAATTACGTAGTGCATTGGCCAAGGAAATAGGTGAAAATGCGAAACTTATGAAATATCTGACACCGCCGTGTTTATCACGTGGAAAATGTGCCGAAGGCGCGCGTTATTGCGGTCGCGACATTACCGATAAGATTAACTATTTCCGCCAAAGACAAATATAATGACGGAAAAAACGACCGTTTTTCATACGAAACGTCGGGCATTTATAATAATGCCCGATGTTGGATTGTTGGTCGCACCAAAAAAATTTGATATTTCGCATAAGCAAATGTTAGAAAATATGGGGCTTTCGACAACAAGTGTTTTGAATTTTTTAACCATTTGTTCGCGTGGTTATTTTATGGATGGGGAACTTTGTATTTACCAAGGTTATGATATGACACCGGGGGCAAAATGGGCTCTGACCGATGACGGCAAAAAAATCGTGCAACAATACAGTGCGGATTTGCGCGTTATATTTAATTTGGACGACCAAACATGCGTTTATACGGGGGTTATTGTTGGAAAAATTGGCGATGTTTGGAAAAAAATAAATATGGTTCGACTTAAAACACTTGAAAATCAAAATATTGTCATGTAAAGTATGTGTCACGGAACGCCGGTGTAGCTCAGTTGGTAGAGCATCTCATTCGTAATGAGGGGGTCGTAAGTTCGAGTCTTATCACCGGCACCACCAATTTTCGTTAGTAAAAATCTCGCATTTTGCGGGATTTTTAGTTAAGAAAATTGAGTGTCGCGGCGGAGTGCGTGAAACGCACGAAGACGGACAGAAATTCCAGATATTATCTGTTATCGCGCACAATAAAGTGCGCGATTAAAATTTTTGAGTGCCTCGCCGTAGCATTGGTCGCAACCAAAGAAAAAAACTTCACACTTATCGGCGAAGGCGGGCTGTAGCAAATTGTTATCGCGCACAAAACATTGATTACCTGTTTTTCATCTTCATCAATTCATACTGTCTATCTGCAATTTCCGCCAAATAATCAGAAAGATCTGGTGAAATTGTGCAAATTGGTTTCCGTGTTCCGTCCGGCATTTTTTTTGAGATATATCCATTCCCGCGCATACCACCACACCATTCGGTTCCGGCCGATGAAAATTGAATAACATAGTCCCCAAAATCACATAATGACGGCGCCCATGGTTGATGTTCTGTTCTTTCAAAATACGAAACAGTGATTATCGGTGTATTTTCCAGCTTTGCAACAATGTCGCCAATTTGTTTTTCTTTTATTTCAGGTTGCACATTAATGGGCATGGTATATGAATTATCATATTCTTGTTTGCGCCGTTCATTGCGTGCCACCGCCTTGTGCACAAAGAAATCCGGTAACGCGTGAACCTTGCATTCCATAAAACTTTTAGTATGTTTTCTTATGCGTTTGCCAAGTTCAAGTGGTTCGTCCATTTTTTGTGGGTCGGCAATTTCGCATCGTACTTTTTGTAGTGCATAGACGGGCGCCCAAATCGCAACGAACGGCTTTAACAGCCGACCCATAAAATATGCCATATTCACAATATTTTCATCTTTCATGCTTAAATCCTTTTTTTGTTGATTTTATATTAAATATACGGTTTGTCAAAAAAATACTTGAAATGTTACATTTTATATAATAAACTGTCGCCCGTGATGAACAAAAAAACGATCATTATTATAAGATAAATAGGCTATGCGCTTTGGCGATGGCCCGGGCGCAAATGCGCCCGTTTTTTTATGATAATTGCAAATAATGGAGTAAAAAATGGCATATCCAAAAACAGAAGCGAAAGTAAATTTTTCAAACCTGGAACACGAAATAATAGAGTTTTGGCGTGCGGATGATACCTTTCATAAAAGTTTAAGCAAGACCAAGCAAGGACATCCGTTTTCGTTCTATGATGGACCACCGTTTGCCAATGGGTTGCCACATTGGGGGCATATGGTTCCATCCGTGATAAAAGACGCCGTTTCGCGTTATCGGACAATGCGTGGCGAATACGTTGAAAGAACGCTTGGGTGGGATTGCCATGGGTTGCCAGCGGAAACATCTGTTGAAAAAAAACAAAAATGCAGCGCAAAAGATATTGTTGCATCCAAAGGTATTGATGCGTTTTGTGATATGTGTCACGAAGATGTTATGAAGTATACCAATGAATGGTTGCGTTATTTGGAACGTATTGGGCGTTGGGTTGATGGTGGTGATAATGTTGGTTATCGCACACTTGATAAAAACTTTATGGAATCTGTTATGTGGTCATTAAAAGAGTTCTATAAAAAAGGACTTTTATATAAAGACTATAAAGTTAATCCGTATGATTGGAAATTGGGAACGGTGCTTTCTAATTCCGAAGCGTCAAGCGAATACCAAGACATTGTTGATGATACGGTAACAGTATGGTTTGAACTCTCAAATGGCGACCGTGCGATTGCATGGACAACAACACCGTGGACATTGCCGGCGAATTCGGCATTGGCGGTGAATAACAATATGAAATATGTTCGTATGAAACACGATGATGGCCATGTATATGTCTTGGCGGAATCGCGACTTTCGGCATATGACAAGATTTTTGCAAACTCCGAAAACCTGGGGACGGTTATGGGGGCCGACCTGGTTGGTTTGCATTATAAACCGATTTTCCCATATTATACCGATTTAGCAAAGGATGGTCACGGCCTGTATACGGTGATTTCCGGCGATTACGTATCGGACAGTGACGGAACCGGTATTGTGCATATTGCACCCGCGTATGGTGAAGATGACTATTTTGTGGCCAAGGCAATTGACCCGCAATTCCCGGTTATATTAAATGTCGATGATTACGGCAATTTTGATAACACGGTCACCGAATGGGCGGGCGAAAACATATTTGTTGCCAATCCAAAGATTATTGATTGGTTGCGGGCAAATGGAATCTTGGTTAAAAAAGACCAGCACCGGCACAGTTATCCGTTCGGCCCACGCAGCAAGGAAAAACTTATCTATCGCGCGACGGACGCATGGTATATAGATGTACCAAAAATTCGCGACCGTTTGGTTGAAATAACTAAAAACGAAACACATTGGACATCAGTAAAGAATCGGTTTATGTCATGGATTGAAAATGCGCGCCCATGGGGACTTTCGCGAAATCGTTTCTGGGGGACACCATTGCCGATATGGGAAAGAAACGGCGAATATAAAGTCTTTGGTTCAATTGCCGAAATGGAAGAATTTTTTGGCACAAAAATTGATGACTTGCATCGTCCGACATTGGATAAACTTACAAAGGATGGTTGGAAACGCATACCCGATGTTTTGGATTGTTGGTATGAATCAGGGTCTATGCCGTTCGCACATTTGCATTATCCGTTTGAAAACAAAGAAAAGTTTGAAAAAACTTTCCCGGCAAGTTATATTATGGAAGGTTTGGACCAAACACGCGGATGGTTTTATTCTTTGATGGTGATTGCGGTTGCGCTATTTGACAAACCGGCGTTTAAAACAGTGTCGGTCAACGGCTTGATTCTTGATGAACAAAAACGCAAGTTTTCAAAATCGTTGGGGAATTATGTTGATCCATCTGAACAGTTGGAAATGCTTGGTGCAGATACAGTTCGTTTGTTCATTTTGGGTAGTAATCTAATAAGGTCAGAACCAGTCTATGTGGATAAAGAGGGCAAGGCGCTTAGTGGTGCGGGTAAAACCGTTTTGACACCGCTTTGGAATGCTTATCACTTCTTTACATTATATGCGAATGCCGGCAATGTTACCGCCAGTATGAACGACACGTCAACAAATCTGTTGGATAGATATATTTTGGCTGAATTAAATTATTTGATTCGTGTTTCAACGTCTGCAATGGAGGAATACAAACCCGATGCCGCGGTCAAAGAATTTATTAGGTTTCTTGATGTATTAAATAATTGGTATATCCGTCGCAATCGTGAACGGTTCTGGGGCGAAGATAACACCGCGTTTAACACATTGTACTATGTCTTGGTAAATCTTTGCAAGGTTATGGCGCCATTTGTTCCGTTTTTATCTGAATACATCTATAAAAATTTAACTGGTGCGGAATCGGTGCATTTGACCGATTGGCCGGTGGCAAACGCGGTGGATATGAAAATCGTCGCCGATATGCGCCGTGTCCAAGAAATCGTGTCTGTTGGAAAGCAATTGCGTGAACAATACAAATTGCGTAATCGTTTGCCACTGAACAAATTGACGGTTGCGGGTGGCACACCTATGACAGAATACACGAATATCATCCGTGATGAATTAAATGTAAAATCTGTTGAATGGGTCGATAACACGGCAAAGGTCGCGGACAGTTTCATATATTTAATCACGCCGAAAATCGGTGCGCGTTTGGGCGGTGCGTTGCGTGAAATCGCACCGGCCGTGAAACGGGGTGACTACGAATTGTCGGGCGATAAGTTGATTGTCGGCGATTATACACTGAACGCGGATGAATTCGAAAACCGTTTGAATATCCGCGATGGTGTGACGGGTATGCCGTTGCCGGATAATACAGCGGTTGTTATATTAGATACCGAATTAAATTCCGAATTGATTGCCGAAGGTTTGGCGAACGACGCGTTGCGCTTTATCCAAGACACGCGTAAAGCGTTGGGTTTGGATGTGTCCGACCGAATAAATCTTACCTATACGGCGGATTTGGCGTTGTCTGGTGCGTTGGAACAACATAAAAAGATGATAATGTCGAACGCGCTTGTCCGTGAAATGTCGCCGGGTTCGGCCGAACACTTTACGGAAATCGAAGGGTATAACTTTGGAATCTCTATACAAAAGGCTTAAAAAATGAAAGAAAATAAATTTTTGTTTTATGGTTGTGTTGTTGTAACGTTTCTGTGTGCGATGTGGTTGTGTTTTCGTATGCCGGTTGACATAGAAATTTCTTATGATGTCGAACCGGTGGAATTTTCCGAATCAGACGAATCAAATGAACGGGTGGATTCGGAAGATTTCTTTATCGATGTCCCATCTGATGATAATGCGACCGAAGAAAAGAAAAACGATGAAATCGTGCACGGCAATTTTACCGGTTGTTCTTCGCGTTTCAAATCAAAAATTTGGGCGCGCGATTTGGACGACGGGCAATCGGTTGATCGATACCATGCTACAAATGAAATAACATGCGTGTGCGAAACAGGCGGCGAAAGATTCGAAAAAAAGATGGTGTACGAATATTCATCTGAACCGGATGCAACCGAAACAAATTGCAACAAAAAGTGTGCGGAAATTTGCGCCGAATAAAATGATAACACCGCGGGATTTTTTCGAAATTGTTCCAAAAAATCTGAATATGGATATTCGTTCGGAATTGTATTCGGTAAACGAATTTACATTTGCGGTTGCCGTAATTTTGTCGGCCCAGGCAACCGATAAAAAGGTGAACGAGGTCACACCCGCCCTATTCCGTGTGGCCCCAACACCGCAAAAAATATTGGAATTGGGAATTGACGGATTAAAAAAACATATCCGGGTTATTTCATTTTTTAATAACAAGGCAAAAAATATCATCGCATTGGCCGAACGATTAAAAGAAATTCCAACGAACAAAGATAATTTTGTTTTTCCACAGAAATATCACGACCGCGCGGAACTTATAAAATTACCAGGCATCGGGCAAAAGACCGCAAATGTTATCACAAATGTTTTGTGGAACGCGCCAAATATCGGGGTTGATACGCATGTTTTCCGCCTTTCACACCGTTATGGTTGGGTGTCGGATTCCGCAAACACGCCTGAAAAGGTTGAAGTTGAATTATTAAAGAAAATTCCAAAAAAATATCACGCGATAACGAATCATGTGATGGTACTGTTTGGGCGATATACTTGCACCGCCCTGCGCCCGAAATGTGCCACCTGTCCCCTTGCAAAAATCTGCGATTGTAAATTATTTTAATTTACGAAGAACCACCATAATTCCGGCCGGGGTCATGCCGGGGATTTTTTGCAATTCTGCAATATTTGCCGGGCGGACGCGTTTCAACTTTTCGCAAAGTTCGTGTGTTAGCCCCGGCATATTGTCATAGTCAAAATCGACCGGGATTTTTATCTCTTTATCGCGGCGATACGATTCAATTTCCCGATTGTTTCGCATAATATAGCCGGCATAAAATTTATCATTTTCGGAAATTTTCCCGGCTTTTTTGTTCATTTTGTTCAAAAAAGCCGGCAAATCGATAAGTCCCAAATCAACACCAATTTGCCCAAGCCGCGCAATCGCATTATCCGCGCGCAGGTTCAACCGATATTCCGACCGCGATGTAAACATACGATACGGTTCGTCCACACCAAATGTTGTTATGTCGTCAATCATAACGCCAATCATCGAATTTGTTCGGTCCAAATCCAATGTCGGCGCGGATAACGCGAACGCGGCGGCATTTGCACCCGCAACCAAACCTTGGGCGGCGGCTTCTTCATACCCGGATGTTCCGTTTATTTGCCCCGCAAAGAAAAGCCCGCCCGTCCCCCGCGCCATCAAATGTTTATCAATCGCGCGCGCATCAATCGCATCGTATTCAATCGCATACCCATATCGTGCAAAGCGCGCATTTTCCAAACCCGGAATTGTGCGAATCCATTTATCTTGAATATCGGCACCAAAACTTGTTGAAATACCGTTCGGGTAAATTAAATCACTGGAAAGCCCTTCGGGTTCCAAGAAAACATGATGTGTTTCGTGGTCGGGAAAACGCATAACCTTGTCTTCGATTGATGGGCAATACCGTGGGCCGATTCCGGTTATGTCGCCGTTATACATCGGTGCATTTTTTATGTTTTTTCGAATAATTTCGTGCGTTTCCGGTGTTGTGTGTGTGATAAAACATACCGCGCGATTATTGTCCATGTCGCACCCATCGGAAAACCAATCGTGTGGCGTGTCCGGCAATTGTTCTTCGCATACCGAAAAATCAATAGAATCACGATAAATTCGTGCCGGCGTTCCGGTTTTAAGTCGAATTATATCAAACCCAAAATCGCGCAATACGCCGGAAATCACCGTATCGGGCGATTGGTGTTCGCCATTGTCCATAATTCGTCCGGACGGAATTTTTTCACCGCCCATTGTGACAATCCCACGCAAAAAAGTCCCGGTTGTGAATACGACGGATTTCGCCGCATAGGCGCCGTTTATAACTTTGTTTTCTAAATCAACTGATTCAACTTTTTCAAATTGCACGGTTAAATTTTTTTGATTCTGCAAAATTTTCATAACCGCGTTATGATAAAGTTCACGGTCAATCTGGGCGCGTAATGCCTGTGTCGCCGGGCCATGTGACGCATTAAGGGTTCGAAAATGAATTCCCGCCATATCTGCGGCGCGTGGCATAACACCACCCAATGCGTCCATTTCCGCAACCATTTGCGATTTGCCCGGCCCCCCAATCGATGGGTTGCAAGACATCGCACCCAAATCAGATTCGCGCATTGTAATCAGCAGTGTCCTTGCACCACGCCGCGCCGCGGCCGCCGCCGCTTCCGTTCCGGCGTGTCCACCACCAATAACAATAACATCAAAATTTTGCATTAAAACCGCCCAAGCCCGCCGTTTATATGTAATACTTGGCCATTGATATACGACGCTTCATCGGATGCCAAGAACACGCACGCATTTGCAATATCGTCCGGTTCGCCAAAACGCCCCGCCGGAATTTGCGCCAAATAATTCTTTTTCAATTCTTCGGATAAAACATCGGTCATTGGTGTTTTGATAAATCCCGGCGCAATCGCGTTTGCGGTGATACCGCGCGATGCGACTTCGGCCGCAATCGATTTTGTCATCGCAATCATGCCGCCCTTACTGGCCGCATAGTTCGCCTGGCCCGCGCCACCGATAACACCGATAATTGACGCCATATTTATAATACGACCAAACCGTTGCTTCATCATCGGCATAATCGCCGCACGACACATTTTGAAACAAGACCGCAAATTCGTATTGATAACATTATCAAACTGTTCATCCGTCATACGCATAAGTAATGTATCCGCCGTAATTCCTGCGTTATTGATAAGCACATCCAACCGACCGCATTTTTCAATCGCGTCCATAACCAATTCAACCGCCGCGCCTTCGGCCGATAAATCCGCCGGAATTTTTACATAAGAATCATCGAATTCCGAATCCAGTTTTGCCGTGTTACGCCCCGATACAATCACCTTGGCGCCGGCCTCTTTTATTTTACGGGCAATCGCCCCGCCAATTCCACCGGTTGCCCCGGTTATTAAAACAACTTTATCTTTCAAATCGAACATTTTATCCCCCATTTTTACCCTTGGTTACATCCTTTTAGTTACCCCGGTTTCTTTTTCTGCATTTTGAAAAATAGCGGGCAACGATATTGTTTATTGTTTCTGTTTGATTACTTGTTTGTTTCGGAATTTTTAATTGCACACCGCTGAAAGTCAACATTGCGTCCCGATTATATGTTGTAGATTGATTTAAAACATACTCTACCACATAGTGTATTGATATTCCTGGCGCTGCCTCAAATGCTAGGGTTTTTGAACACCACTTACCATAGCAAACTATTGTATCGTTTTCATCACAATAAGCGGTCCATTTGTTGCTTGATGGTGTTGAGAAGTCTCCATATATTAAACGTGGCATATTTACACCTCTAACTTTTTGCCTTCCATTTCCGGACAGATGCGTTTGGTAAGGCCGGTTAGCACCGCGCCCGGGCCAACCTCTATTGTTTCATCTATCCCCAAATCGTGCATTGCCAATACACTTTCGCGCCAACGAACGCCGTGCGTGATTTGATAGACCAAGGCATCGCGAATTTCGTCCGGGGCACTTATTGGCGTGCATGTTTTATTCGAAATCAACGCCGCCGCCGGCTTTTTTATTTCCGTACTCGCAAGTGCCGCACGCATTTCATCCGCCGCGGGTGATTGAATCCGACAATGCACCGGCACCGACAGCGCAAGTGGCATTGCACGCTTTGCGCCGGCGGCGCGCGCATCTTCTAATGTTTTTTCGACGATTTCTCTGCTACCTGAAATCACAACCTGGCCCGGGGAATTATCGTTCGCAACATCGCAATCGTTTTTTGCACAAATGTCACGAACAACATTAATATCAAGTCCCAAAATAACGGCGGTCATTCCCCGCCCCACCGGCACCGCGCGTTGCATTGCGTCCCCGCGCAGACGCAAAAGTTTTGCCGTGTCGGCCAATGACAACGCGCCCGCCGCACAAAGTGCGGTATATTCCCCCAGTGAATGCCCCGCAACATATTGCGTAAGGGGTATATCCGCCGCACGCAACATTGCAATAGATGTGGCCATAATCGCCGGCTGTACATTTGTCGTCAATGTTAAATCTTCCATCGGGCCATTAAAAATAATGTCAGACAGTTTTTGGTTCAACGCATCGTCAACTTCGTCAAAAACCGCACGCGCCGCCGCATTGTTTTCATACAGTTCGCGCCCCATACCAACACTTTGCGAACCTTGGCCCGGAAAAACAAGTATCGATGACATATCGTCACTCCTTTTTCTCTGATTATACTTTTCTAATACTAAATTCGCAACCGCAATAATTTTGACGATAGAAATCTGATTCGCGGTTGATTTTTTGCCGCAGTTTTTCGTCCCATTTAATTGGTAAATATGTAATCTCGTCGAGTGTTGATTCTGCGGCGGTGTCAACCTGTGTTTGGTCTTTGTGGCGCGACACACCGAATACGGACGCAACCGCATCATACCCATTTTCGCGCGCAAACTTTTTTGCATATTCAAAACGATAGGCAAAACAAACACTGCATCGATTGCCACGCTCTGGTTCGGCCTCTAACCCGCGTACCGCCGTACGCCACGCATCATGGTCATATTCACAGATTTTATATTTCACGCCCATGCGCTCACAGTATTTAACCTGCTCGTTCATGCGCCGTGTATATTCAGATTCCGGCCAAATGTTTGGATTAAAAAACAGAACAATAAAATCATCCACGCCCGCAATTTCACCAGATGCCAATTGCTTTATCGCGCCCGCGCTGCATGGTGCACAACAAGACATAAGAACAAGTTTTATGTTTTTCATTTATCGTTCGTTTCTATTAAAAAATTCAATTAGCCCAAGCGGAATTTTCCCAATGTTTTCATCCAATGGGTACAGTTGTTTTAATTTTCTATCAACAACAGTATTGTTGGGCCGAATATAATTATACACATACTTTTTGGAAATAACCGGTTCGGGTCTAGAAAGCGGTTGATATGTTTCTTTTACCCATCCGCCAAATGTAATAGGCGTATTTTCGGATACACCATACAATTCAAAGGTTTCACCGTAATTATCATATAAGTATTTTTTTATATCCTTGGCATACACTAATTTATCCATAACATAAAAATAAAATATTTCGTTTTTCTTTTGCAATTGTATGGTAAAATAGTTTTTGTCCCAATCCATAAGTTGCGATTCTGCTTTATAAAATGTTTGTTTTGATACATATCTTGTAACATCATCTATGGATTCAACATTAACGAAAGGAAATTTGGACTCCCCACGTTTTAATGTGATTTTTTGTTCATGGTTCATTTAATATACCTTTTCTATTTTTTTATTGAATAATTCAACCAACCCGACCGGCGGTTTACCCGTCTTAATCGGCAAAAATAGCATAATCGGCGGTGTACCTGTTTTAACCAGCAAAATTTGATTCAGTGTTTTTCTTTCTACAAAAGTATCTGCATCGGTTAAATAATGCCAACGAACAAAACAATGCCCGGGA
>JAFOVN010000017.1 GCA_017392345.1 Alphaproteobacteria bacterium
AGTTTTTGCGAATGCAAAAACTTGCCCCGCAGGGGATTTGTCGTTGCATTGCGACGACAAACTGTCTGCGACGCAGGGCCTCGGCGTTGCTCGGCCTGGATCCCGCGCTTCCGCGGGATGACGATATTCTGGAATAATAACCACTGTCCCGTTTTAATTGGGTATTAACAGGAAAAATTGAAGAAGTGTTAGTGGCTAGTGTAAGTGGTTAGTCCGTCACGACCGCGGCGCGGCGTGCCGCGATGGGTGCGGACGCGGATGCGCCCGTTTTTTGGGTTCATTTTTCAAAATCTTGCATTTGTCCAAATTGTATGGTATAATCATGGCGGTATGGGTGATGGTCATTCGTACTGGGGCATAAGAACCCCATCTGCATGCGTCCCGCGGGGCGAAAATACACTCCACAATCCCGGGTTGGAGTGTGTCGAATACATTGAATAAGACACGCAATTTCATGCAGATTGTTCTTAAGCTCCAACCTATAAATTCAATAACAAAAGGATTGTGAAATGACACTTATTGCACACGGTGTGCTTGCGTTGAACAAGATGATTCAAGAAAGAAAATTGTCAAAGTATAAAGAATACGCAGATGCCTATGACCTTCATGAGAAACTTCTTAATGAACTTGCAGCCAGACCCAATCCAAACAAGCCTAAGAATCGCAAAAAATTAGAAGACCAAGTTCGTGCCGCTTATGACAAACGTGAACAGATTGCAAAAGAACTTGGTATTTCTGAACTTGATTATTATAAACAACTGACTCGGACGGAAAGAGCAAGAGAACGAATGGGGAAACTGAAAAAATTTGAAGATAAATTAATTTCTATGCCCGGGGATGAGCCAAATTTAGAACCTGAAGGAATACCTATCGCACTTGCGGGTGCTATTGCAGTGTCTCCTATAAGGGCGGCATTACAGATTAAAAAAGTCTATGACGACATGAAAGCAAAAAAAGCAGAAATTGCCGCAAACAAGGAATGGGAAGAAGAGAGATTTCAAAATGAAAAAGAAGCTATGGAAAGAAGTGCACAAGAAATTCGCAAACAAAAGGAACTTGACTCAGCCGCCAGAATCGATGAACTCATGGCAGAACCAGAATTGCAAGAATTGGTGGCTTTTTTCAACGTAATCAATGAAGCAAAAGCAATCGAGGTTTTGGATGTGGACGATGAAAGAGATTCTAGTGCGATTACAAACAACTTGGTGAACAGATATGGCGAAATTGTAAGATTGAATGGAAAAAAATGTGGTGAAGATTATATTGTTTTCCTTTATAGGTTTGTGGATAATATTGAGGCTAACGTGTTCTTTATAAATCCTAAAACTGGTAATTTTGAGCAAATTGGAAATATTAAATCTAAATATGGCATTGATCAGTTAAAAGGAAAAATCAATGGTAGAATCCTAATACTTCAACACATGGAGAACAAAACGCAAGCTCGAAGAATGTTGCAAGAATCCCGTGGGCGCAAATAAAAAAAAGCAAAAAACACCGGCGATTTGCCGGTGTTTTTCACTAACCACTAATCACTAACACTAACCACTATCATTCGAATTCATCTGGGATTTCATCGATATCAATTGCCATTGGTGCATCGACAGGTTCGGCAACGGACGGTGTGTCGGATGCAAATTCCACACCGCGTCCCGCCATTTCACCAAGGTTATCGAACAAACTGTATTCCGCAAAGAATGCAACGGTGATTGTATCCGTTCGGCCATGACGATTCTTGCCAATGATAATGTCCGCTTTGCCCTTGGCCTTTTCAAGTCGGTTTTGCCATGAATCGACGGATTTTTCACTTGGCGTATTCGAAAGCCGGCGCGATGGGTCACGATTTTGCAGATAGTATTCTTCACGATATGTGAACATAACAATGTCGGCATCTTGTTCAATTGAACCCGATTCACGTAAATCGGCAAGTTGTGGCCGTTTGTCGTCGCGATTTTCCACACTGCGCGACAATTGCGACAGGGCGATAACCGGGACATTAAATTCCTTGGCCATCATTTTAAGGCCACGCGTGATTTCAGACAATTCTTGCACACGATTGTCACTGCGTTTTCCGCCCGGCAAAGTCAGCAATTGCAAATAATCGATAACAATAAGTGCGATACCGTTATATTTCCGCGCAAGCCGCCGCACCCGCGTGCGAATCATCGGCAAAGACATACCAGGCGTATCATCAATGAACAACGGAATCCGCCCGATTGCATCTGAAAACTGGGCCATTTTAAGGAAATCTTCATCCGTTAGTGAACCTTCACGCATTGCGGATGACGGAATTCGTGCCTGAGAAGCCAAAACGCGCGCCGCCAATTCAGACGCGCCCATTTCAAGACTAAAAAACGCGACCGCGCCCTTATATTGTTCGTTCGCACGACCAGAATAAATCGCATTTGCGGCATTGAACGCAATATTCATGGCAAGTGTGGTTTTACCCATACCCGGACGACCCGCGATAATAAGCAAATTTGATTTATGCAAACCACTTATTGCGCGGTCCAAATCGGTAAGTCCCGTGGTAAGTCCCGAAAGTTTTCCGTCCGCCTTGTATGCGATTTCCGCCTCACTCAGGGCGTCTTTTAACGCGTTTGCAATCGGCACGACATCGCGTGACGCATCGCCGGTCATTGCCAAATTGAACAATTTTTGTTCGGCGGATTCAATCTGTGACGACACCGGGTTATCAAGGTCTTCGACAAACGCGGCATCGGTGACCGATTGCCCAAAATCAATAAGTTCACGTCGCACCGCATTTTCATGAACGATTCGACCGTATTGTTCGACATTTACAACGGTTGCGCCGGCACTTGCCAACTGGGTCAAATATTCAACGCCACCAACCGATTCCAATGTCCCTTGCTGGTCCAAATAGTTTTTTGCGGTGATTATATCAAACGGAATTCCGGCGGCAAATTGGCGCAGGGCAAGTTTATAAATTTCTTGGTGCGCGGGGTGCGAAAAATCTTCCGGTCGCAAAAATTCGGAAATTTTTTCAAGTGCGCGATTCTTCATTAAAACCGCGGCAAGAACGGCCTGTTCGGCCTCTAAATTCGTTGGCAAAGTTTTGGGAGTAAAGTCCATGTCAAACATAGTATACGAAAAAAATGTTTTTTCAACGCCTTTTTTATCGGGTTATTCGGAATTGAAAATTCCAATAATTGACAGTGACGGAAACCCGGCGTGGCCGGCGGTTTTCCCAATTGAAAAAATCGATAAAATCCGCAAAACCGTGGGCGAACGACATTTTTCGGCACAAATGATGTTGCAATATATCGCGCCCGATAAAATCCGCCTTGACCCGGGGGGAATAAAATTATATGACGCAGAATTTGATCCGCACGGGTGCCGAATTGATGAAACGCCAATAACCGGTGCGACAATATATTGGGATCCGTCGGGTGGGCGACGAAATTCGGATAACAGTGTTTGCGTGATTATTTATCGTGATGATAAAACGCATCGCGCGTTTATTCACGATATGATTTATTTGGTTGTCCCAGACGAAGTTGAATACCCACTTGCATATCAATGTGAAAAGGTTCTGTCGTTCGTGCGCGCACACCGGCAAAGGACACTTGCACTTGAAACAAACGGAATTGGTGCGGCGTTGCCGGAAATTATGCGTGAAACAATTGCACGCGCGGGCTATGAAATACAAATCCGCCCGATAAGCAACAGCCGCCGCAAAGAAGACCGAATCTTGGACGCAATCGAACCGTTGCTTACGACCGGGCGACTTTACGCGCATCGGCGCATAACGAAAACCCCGTTTATCTCAGAAATGTTGGCATGGACACCGATTGGTGGCGGCGAACATGACGACGGATTGGACGCGGTTGCGGGGGCAATTTTATGTTCGCCCAGCCCCGTGCGCCCCATTGGAACAAACGTTCGCCCATTTATCGCGAACACAGAATTCAAACTTTAACCAAAAGGAAGAAAAATGAAATATGACTTACAACAAATGTATTCACGTGCGCTTTCACTGCGCGAACCATGGATTAAACGCTGGGCCGACGCGCGCCGTTACACAATGCCGACAACCGACGAAGAAATTGCAACACTGTTCGATGGAACGGCGGCGGACGCGGCGGATAATTTGGCGGCGTGTATGTATTCATTACTAACCCCGCCGGAATCATTGTGGTTGAACCTTATTCCGGAATCCGAAGATTCCCCAGATGCGGCAACGGCGACAATGGCATTACGTTCGAACCTAAACGAATCAAATTTTTATACAACGGTGCACCAATGTTATCTTGATTTGGTGACGGTTGGAACGGCGTGTCTGTTTATGTCTGAATCGCCAATTGGCGCGGCAAGTGCGTTTAACTTTACCGCGATTCCGATGACGGATATTGCGATTTTGCCGAACGCGGTGTTTCACACGGCAACCATGACCGCCCAAGAAGTTGCGCGCCGTTATCCCGAATGGACACCACCACACGCAATCCTTGACGCGATGAAGCAAAATCCGGAATATCAATTGCGCCTTGTCCAGGCATTGGTTGACACGGAATTTACCGCATGGATAGATGTCGGTGGCAATCTTGAAAACAACATTGTGTCGCGTGGCACATTTGAAACGAACCCATACATCATATTCCGCTGGGCCGTGTCTAGTGGCGAATTGTATGGCCGCGGGCCGGTGTTGCGGGCGCTACCTGATATCAAAACCGCGAACAAGGTCGTCGAACTTGTCCTGAAAAACGCAACCATCGCGGTCAGTGGCATATGGCAGGCCGACGATGACGGCGTCATAAACCTTGGCAACATAAATCTTACCCCCGGTGCGATAATCCCCAAAGCGGTGGGCAGTACCGGCCTTACACCACTTGCAACGGGTGCAAATTTTGATGTGTCGCAAATAATTCTAAAAGACCTGCGCGAACGCATCCGCCACACAATGCTTGCGGACAGAATCGGCACGCTTTCGGACAAAGAAATGACCGCGACGGAAATACTTGCGCGGAACGCGGACATGTTGCGTATATTGGGCGCGACATACGGACGATTGCTGCACGAATTTATCCGGCCGCTTTGCGACCGCGGATTGCAAATCCTTGCGCGGCGCGGGGTAATCGACAAAATATCACTGCACAGTGACGCGGAATTAAAATACATCGCCCCGATTGCACAAATGGTCGCGGAAAACGGAACATTGATATAGGGGGCGCGTATGGAAAAAATTGCACATGAATACGCCCGCACATTTGCGGGCGCATCGGGGCGGGCGGTAATTGAACACCTGCGCCGGATAACAATCGAAAGGGTGCTGGGGCCACATGCAACGGACGGCGAATTGCGCGCACTGGAAGGTGCGCGCGCAATCGTGCATCAAATTGAAACTTTAATTGAACGGGGGCGCGACAATGCCAAAATCTAATGGATTCGCAAACATCATCGACACATTACGCAGTGGTTGGTTCCTTATCGCGTTTATTGCGGGCATGATATATTGGGTTGCGCGCCAAGATAATGCACTGGTCGAACTTGACCGATTGACGACACGAATAACGACACTTGAAAACCGCACAACAATCCTGGAAACCGGAATAGGGCAATTGCAATTAAAAATCGACGGCATCAAAGAAGAC
>JAFOVN010000018.1 GCA_017392345.1 Alphaproteobacteria bacterium
CCACCACCACGAAGCCCGCGGAAAATCCACCATATAAACAGCACCCCCATAATAATCGGCACCCACACCCCAAGGTAATCAACCCAACCCTTGGACGTGTCAATCGAAATGGCCGTGCCACGGTCCGCAAATTTTTCAAGCATTTCAGGGCTATACGCAATGGTCGCACGATATTCCGTTCCATCGCGCATTTTCCCCGTTGCCATATCACCACGAACATTCATCGTCTGAATTTCATCCGCGCGCCGCAACACATCGGAAAAAGACAGTTCCACCGGTTCGGACCGCACCACACCGTTCGAATTATTTTCCGCAACAAACGAATTTACAACCACCGCCAAGAATAATGCGACAAAAACGCCAAAGAAAATCGTTGAAATTCCAAAGCGGGACCTATTTGAATTTTTGAATATATTTTTTTCCATGTTTTTTCCTAAAGCTTGTTTTTTCGCCTTCGGGAACGACCAAGATTTGACCGTGCAATCGTCGCACCGTACAATGCCCCAGTGTGAATTTACAATCCGCACGCAACATTTCCGTGGCACGCAGCAACGAATCCAACCGTGGTAAATACCTGTCCCCCCCAATTCGGCGAATGATTGTTCCGATAAACTTTAACCTAATATCATCGCCCAGGTCAAATAGAAAAGTTTCATCAAACACGGCACGGTTTCCACGCACCACACGCCGCACCAGTGCGCCAAGGTTTAATTCGCGTTCGCCCCGCACACGCCCAAGGTTTTCTATTGCGGTCAAAATGCGTTCATCAGAAATCCCAAGTTTTTCATCCAACAAATGCCGATTTTGCCGAATGCGCACGCGCGTATAGTGCGGATCATCGTTCATTTCATCAGAAAAATACCTAATGCCACGTGAATCGCAAAACGCACGCAGTTCCCGCCGAAACACCGACAAAAGCGGCCGAATAATTTTAATCCCGTTCATTAAACCTTCGCCCCGCATCGCCGCCAGGCCGTAAACCCCACTGCCCCGCCCAAGGTTCATCAAAAAAGTTTCGATTTGGTCGTCCGCCTGGTGCGCGGTGGCGATAAATTCAATTCCATTTTCGTGGCAAAAATCAGTCATCATTTTATACCGTGCAAGTCGCGCTGCATCTTCGACCCCGGTTTCCGGCTTTTCCCCGTCCCAATAAAAAACATGACACGGCACATTTAAACCTTTGCACAAATCCCTAACGTATTGTGTTTCGGTTTCCGCGGCGGCACGCAGGCCGTGATTCACATGCAAACACACAATATCCCCACGCGCGATTTCCGCCATCCAATGCAGCAACGCAACCGAATCGACCCCGCCACTAACGGCGACGGCGATTTTATGGCCGGCATATTTTCTCATAAAATTTACAAAATTTTTGTTCATAACCGTTATATTCTATGCTATAATCCCGAAAAATAAAGGAAAAAAAGATATGGAACATAAAATCAAAACTGTTGCGGTTTATTGCAGTCATACATTTGGATTATACCCTGAATTTATGCACGACGCCGATTTGGTGGGTGAACTTATTGCAAAAAACGGTCTTAACATGGTATTTGGTGGCGGAAATGTCGGATTGATGGGCACGGTGGCCAGTGCCGCACTTAAAAACGGCGCACACGTGACCGGCATTTCAACCGAACATGTTATCGCACTCCAAGAACCCGTCCATAAACACATAAAGGTCGAAATTGTCGGTGGCGTGAACGAACGGAAACAAAAAATGTTTGAATTGGCCGATGCATTTATCATACTGCCCGGCGGCATTGGAACATTGAACGAAGTGACGGATATTTTAACCATGCAACAAATTGGCGAAACATCCAAACCGATATTCTTTTTGAATACTTGCCGATTTTGGGCATCGTTCCATAATTTGATTGTCGATATGTTAAACAATAAATTTATTGAAACATTGGATGATTACAAGGTCAATATCTGTGGCACGCCCAACGAACTTATGGACGCGGTTTTGAATTACAAGGATTCAAAGTAATTTCCCTTTTATCATATCCATGGCAACCTTAAACGCATCGGTTCCCGGGGTACATTCTATATCTGGCGCATAACCATGCATTTCGAATTTTTGGGATTTTACATGTGCTATCTCTTTATAAACCAACGGCAAACGCACATGAATACCAGACCTGGCTAGCTCAATAAAGCGATAGTGAATATATTGATTACAACCACTGGTATGTGTGCCAATCAATTTTGTATTCGGATTATATTTTAGATATTCTATAACCGTTTCCGAACTTGATGCGGAACGGTTGTTGACCAGTATGTATATTTTACCACCAAATGCCCATTTATGATTTTTTGACATTTTGAATTTAGAATTATCGACAATCATGACCGGGTCTGGTGCATTATTAGCAATAGTTTTTATTGCCGGAAAATCCGTAATATACTGTTGCAATTTTCGTGCCAATGGTGTATTACGCGCGAACATTCGTCGTGAACGCGGTATCAAATCATAGCCCGACAATGTTTTTCCCAACATCGAAGCAATATGCATGCTACCACCGCCATTATTACGCAAGTCAACAATAATTGCGTCTGTTTTGGTCATTATATCCAAAACCCGTTGCCGAATATCTTCCAAATCTTTCGGTTCAAAAAATCGTGATAACGCGATAATACCTATGCGCCCCTGTTTTTCTATAAGATATGGTTCTTTTATATGTCTGGCTGTTACCAGATTATCACCAACATTTATGGGGGTTTCTATGTTTATCATCGGATTTTTATCTGCAACAATCATTATATGCCGGTCAGGCATCATGGCCACAATCGGTTTTAATCGGTCATATAATTCACATATCTTTACCGGTCCAGATATGGAATCGTATATGCGCAATAATACGGTCAATATTTTACGTCGCAACAATTTCGGATAAAAAGGCCACCCGCCATACGCTTGAATCAAAAGTTGTGCTAGCATGGCAACATCCGCCCACGCCATATCTTGCGAGATAGTTTTTTCCATATCAGATGGAAGATTTGGCAATTTATTCACACAAAAACCATTTTCAGGCGCAACCGATAAAAACCGCTGCTCTAAACATTCCAATATCAATATCTCTTTAACTTTACGCATGTATAAATCGTATCATAAATATACATACTTATCAAGTTGTCCATTATTCACTTTTCGGACCACGGGTTAAAACAACCTAATCTGCCAACTCCACCACCTTGTCCCGCGATGTGGCGCCACGAACAATTTTAATTTGTGATTTCGGTACATCAAAAAAATCGGCCAGTGCGCGAATAACCGCGTCATTCGCCGCACCATCAACCGGCGCGGCGGTTATATGCACACGAATCGTCCCATCTGCATCGGTGGTAATTTTATTCTGTCGCGCACGCGGAATCACACGCAGTTTTACTTTTTGCATAACATACACTTCATAATGTCCAAACATGCATCCGTTTTTTCACCCGCAAGCAAGTGTAAATGAAAATGAAACACGCTTTGGTTAAAGAGCGGCGCATCCAATCCCGCATTTGCAAAGACATTAAACGCCCCACTTACCCCAATCGCATCCGCGGTTTTGACAAAGCAATCCCAAAATCCCGCCTGTTCCACCGCGGGTGCACGCCGTGCAAAATCAAGGATATTTTCATATTCGCCCTTTGGCACGACCAACACATGCTTTTCACACATCGGGTTCACATCATAAAAAGACATCGCATATTCGTTTTCGACAACTTTCTTCGATGGTATTTCCCCACGAATAATTTTTGCAAAGACATTATTTGAATCATACATTTTAACCCCTTTTTCATTACCGAACGATTGTATCATAACCAAAGAATTCTGCAACGAAAATATGTACGAACCACTAACCGCTATCCTCAAAAACCACTTGCGGGATTTTTTATTTTTTTGCTAGCATTATTTTAGTAAAGGGATGAAAGGAAAAATACTTTCTTTTGTAATATGCGCGTTATGCGCCATGTCGGCGTTGGCGGCGGTTCGCACCCAAAATTCACCATCACGCGTGCAAACAAATGAAACCACCCGGGGTGGTCAAAATGTCGCATCGCGCACCGCAACCATTACACGCGCCGTTTCAAACCGCGCAACGAATGCCCGAACCGGGGTGGCACGCGTGGGGCGCACCGCAACAAACCCACGGGGCGCAATAACAACCGCGGCGGTTGCGCGCATCACATCGCGCGCCACAACGAACCGCGGGGCAACCGCACGCGCGACGGCAACGCAAACAATTCCAACAAATACATTTGACGAAAAATATCATAATTGCTATGCGGCGTATTTTTCATGCATGGATCAATTTTGTGCAACTGTTGACGACCATTATCGTCGCTGTATATGTTCATCAAAATTAAACACGGTGCAATCGCGCGAAAACGCGCTTAGCCAAACGTCCACACAATTGCAAGATTTCAAAGACCTTAATATCGATGCAATTCTAAAAACGCCCGAAGAAGTCAAAGCAATGCTATCGGCAAGTGACGGCGAAAAAAAACTTGCCGGCACACACGATAATTCTGCATCGAATAAAAAATTGACCGCCATCGGCGATGTATTAAAAAAGACGAAAACAAATTCACTATCGACCGCGGGCACATTGGATATTGCCGGCAACATAAACCAAATATGGAACACAACCGATATTGTATCCGGCGCAAACATTGCGAACCTTACGGGGGAACCATTATACAACGCCGTTCATGCCCAGTGCGCCGAATTGGTAATGCCAACATGTTCATCGATGACAACACTAAATATGGTCGCATCGGCGTATGGAATGTATATTGAAAACGATTGTTCGATATTACTAACCGCGCTTGAAAAACAATCGATAAGTGCAAACGCCGCAATCCGTGAAACGAATCGGGAAATGAATGCGGCGCGACTTCAAAATTATGATTCACATAATTCAACCGCGATAAATGAATGCATCGCCGGCGTGCGCGCGGACATAACCGCGGACACGGCATGCGGTGCAAACTATATTCATTGTTTGGATTTAACCGGCCTTTACATTGAACGCGCAACCGGCAACCCAATATATTCAAAAAATTTCTATAAATTGAATGACCAGATTTCACTGTCGGGCAACATTTTAACCAACAGCATAAACGCAAAACTTGTGACCGAATTAAATACAAAGCGGAAATTCGCCGAACACACACTTGAAACATGCCGCGACATCGCGGATACGGTTTGGGACGAATACCTGCGCCAGGCAATAACCGAAATATACCAAGGTCAACAGTCGCGCATTCAACAGGTTAAAAACGAATGTATGGATGTTGTGAATACATGCTATGACACGAAAACATCGCAACTTCGTGATTATAGTAATATCGAAGAACAAATGTTGCTTGGTGCGCGTCTTGAATTGTCCGAAGAACAATGTTCGGAAAAATTGGAAACATGCAGCAATCTTTACGGTGGCGGTCCGAACGGACTTCAACGATTGGTGACGGAAATGCGCAATATCGTAAGCCAAAAGATTTCGCAAAATTGCCTGGGGACACTAAAAGATTACGCAAAAAAACTGTGCCGCGTTTCAAACAATGACGCAACGCATGAATATCCATACGGTTGCCGTGTTTATACCCCCGGCGATATCAGTTACGCAAACAACCCCGATTGCAATTATATTCAACCGGGTTCATACACCGGCACACCGATAATACCCGGTTTAGATTCATTAGGCGACACCAGTGGTTATATGTGTTGGGAAAACCGCGAATATACAAGTTGCAAATCTGGATTTTATCTTGACCTATATAACGGCAAACATAAATGTATGGTCTGTCCAAACGACGATGAATGGGTATGCGACGCAAACGGTCCGCACCGTGTTGGTGTTGATTGCGACGATTACGCGGGCAGTTTATATCAAAAAATGGTGAACTATGCGATGCAGTATTGTATGCGTCCATCCGACTATGCACAACCCAACGCCGTATTGCCAATATCGGTCTTGGCCGATGTAAACGCAGTTATGGATTCGGTGCGCGCCGACATGGCAACGGTGCTTGCGCGCGAATGCACCGACATGGGCGGCACATGGACAAACGATACATCCGCACCAAAGTATATGGATTTCTATAACCAAACAAATGCAAATGAAAAATGGGGCATTTGTCGCGAACCATAGATAACTTGCACCGGGCAAAAAAAACTGATATAATATGGGGGAAAGGAAAAATGAAAAAGCAATTTGCAATTTTATTCATCGGTTGCACCGCATATGGTGCCGCGTTTGGCGCAACAACTGATTTTTGGTGGATGCACGACACAATCTGCACCATCAATGATGCACTTTGCTATACACGGAACACACCCGGCATCGATACAGATTCGGACACCAGTTGGGACACGTCCGGCAATTGTCGCGGACGGAAAATTATATGTGCGGCCGCACTTAGTTCGGGTGGCGCGGACGCAATTGCGATGAACCGTGACGACATTGCACGTGGCAACGGAATAAGTTCTGATTTTGACACAAATGTTTATGTCGCCGCCGAAGATTGCTATGGCGCACGCAAAACATCGCAAAACGGCGCAATGGTTTTAATAAACGGCGAATACGTGCGTGTTTGGTGTAATGGAATTTTATCGAATCCAACGGAAACGGTCGCAAATGGCGAAATTGGTCTTGCGCCAACATGTCGCGAATTGGCCGAAATGAACTATGTCGCGACACTAAACGGTAATTGTTATGGAAAAAGATATGACCCATCAAAATATAGTATCGATTGCGACGGCGAAAATCCGGTAATCATTGTCCTTAATGGTGCGCAGTATAATCCGGATATAAACAACTTTATTACACCATTTGTGTTGAATGCGCGATTTGGCGCGATGCAAACATCCGCCGCAACCCAGCGTTCGATCCATTTCCCGAAATAGTGGTTAGTGTAAGTGTTAGTGATTAGTGTAAGACAAATGAATTTATCTCGAGCTTACGTTCAAGGTTTTGTGCTTTAATCCATATCAATCCATCTTTTTTCAAATTTGGCGATAGGTACCGTTTTTTCTCTTTGTTTTGTTGTATATTCTATTTGGCTTTTTCCTTTACCTGAAACAAGATATTTTATAACACCATTATCTTCACCAGAAGTAATGTACTTATAAGTCCCATCATACACTATACATTCATTATCTTTTCGCCGTATTTTTGCACCATCATATAACTTATATTCGTCAGATTCTGGTAAAAACACAACTATCGAATCAGCGGAAGTTGTTGTAGCCAATGCCCCACCTTTAAACACTTGAAAAACTTTTAGTTCCTTTATGCCTGTGCAATTCGGATTTTTCGTGTAAATTACATTTTTTGTTGCAGCACATCCACATAAAAAAACTAAACTAAACACCCATATTTTTCTCATTTCTAACCCCTTTTCAACATTATGATTATACTCCATAAGGCCGCTTCTGACAACAATATTATTAAAAAATTATATAACAACATTTATGGCCAATCAACGTTTCAGTGCGATGCAAACATCCGCCGCGACCCAGCGTTCGATCCATTTCCCGAAATAGTGGTTAGTGCAAAAACAAAAAACCGGCGCAACGCACCGGTTTACTAATCACTTACACTAACCACTAACACTTATCTCTTACTTGGCAAGCATGCAACCACGATATTGAATATCGTATCGATGATAAAGAACAACGCGTACAATGCCATACCCGACGACACATACCCAAATGATATCATCGTGTACCATGCCGAACCGCGAATCACCGGTATCAAATAAACCAACAACACCGGCACAAGATAAAGCCACACCGAAATTCCCGCATCACGGAAACGACGAACCGAAAGCGCAAGCACCGGGATGAACAAAATCGCACTAACCACCAAAGATACCGTTCCACCGATAAAATACGCGAAACAGAAATTCACAATGTATGCAAACAAATATCCAAACCAAAATTCCGCACGCGTTGAACGCCCAATGAAATCAAAATATCGACGCCAAAAACTTGCAATCGCCGAAAGCGGTCCGACCATGCGACGCCGCGGTGTTTGAACCGGAACTTCACGCACGACAGCACGACGCACCGGCGCACGTTTCACGGATTTTTTCGCTGTTGTTGTTTTCTTTGCTGATGTTTTCTTTTTTGCAACTGGCATATTCTCTCCTTTGTTTTATGAACACATTATACATTATTTTTGAACCCAAGTCCAACAATAAACATTTCAACAGAATCCTTGCGCGATGCCGCCGGTTTCACATGATGCACCGATTCGAATTTCTGTTTTATTTGTTTCAATAACTCATTCGTTGTTCCACCCGTAAAAGATTTTGCAACAAATGTCCCACCGGGCCGCAACGCACGGCACGCAAAATCGAACGCATATTCCAACAACACCATTTGACGCAGGTGATCAGTCTTTTGATGTCCAACGGTATTCGGTGCCATGTCCGACACAACAACATCAACAACACCGTTTGCATTATCATCCAATTTTAATTTTTCTTCTAACCACCGCAGCGCCGCATCTGTTGTAAAATCACCCTGATAAAATTCAACATTGTTGATTGGTGTTATTTCCAGCAAATCCATCGCAAAGATTTTTGTCTTTGGAAAAGTCCGCGCAATAAATTGCGACCATGATCCCGGTGCCGCACCCAAATCCACAACCGTTTGTCCGTTTTTCAAAAATTTATATTTTTCATTTATTTCGATAAGTTTATACGCCGCCCGCGCCCGATAACCATCACGCCGCGCCCGTGCAACATAGGGGTCGGCGGCCTGGCGCGTTAACCACGCCACCGAAGATTTATGTTTCGCAATTTTATTATTTGTTATTTTCATTTTGTTTTAATACCAACCGTTGTTGGAATCTGCATAATTTTTGATACCCGCGTGAAAGAAGAGTATTCTTAAAATAACGCAATTCTGTTTGATTCTCATTAACATTATATGCAAGACGCCAATACAAAAATCGACCTTTATTATCATATATCGGTTTACTTCTTGGTTGACCAATAACATAAATCTTTCCCATCGCCACCACCTTTTACTTCGCGCCTGGTTCGCCGCCGCCCTGTTTCATGCGTTCCATAACGGCCTCCATACCGCCCATGCGCTGAATCATGGCCATTTGCTGTTTCATTTTTGTATATTGTTTTATAATATGTTCCACATCGCGCACCGTCACGCCCGCGGTTTCCGCAATACGCGCCTTGGCATTGGCAAAGATTTTTTCCGGATCCGCACGTTCGGCGGCGGTCATCGCCTCTAATATCTTAATTTGCGAATCAACACTGCCGTCCTTAATTTTTTCTTTGATTGCCGACACCGCATTCGACATACCAGGCACCATTTTAAGCAATCCACTAAAATTACTCATTTTCTTAATCTGTTTCAATTGCGCCAACATATCGTTCATATCGAACACGCCCGCCATCATACGTTCGGCGGTTTCCTTCATGCCCTTTGGCACATGTGGTTCTTCCAAATTTACATTTTCTTCTTTTTTCTTTTTGCCAAATCCAAACATTTTGTTCTCCTTTTTTTACTAGATTTTATTTTACAAAACCCTATTTGTCCAGATACTTTGCCAAATATTTTCCTGTGAGTGATTCCGGATTACGCGCCACATCTTCGGGTGTCCCCGTTGCGATCACGCGACCACCACCCGCGCCCCCCACCGGCCCCAGGTCGATAATCCAATCCGCGGTTTTAATAACTTCCAAATTATGTTCAATAACAATTACGGTGTTGCCCTGCTCTACAAATTCATGCAGAACGCCAAGCAACTGTTTAATATCTTCAAAATGCAGTCCCGTTGTCGGTTCGTCCAAGATATAAAGCGTCTGGCCCGTGCCACGCGCCGATAATTCTTTGGATAGTTTTATACGCTGGGCTTCGCCCCCCGAAAGGTCAAGTGAACTTTGTCCCAATTTTATATAATCCAAACCAACGCGTTTTAACAATTCCAACTTGCGACTAATCTGTGGATGATTGATAAAGAACCGATATGCTTCGTCCACGGTCATATCCAACACGTCCGCAATTGATTTTCCCTTGTATTTTACCGCCAATGTTTCTTCGTTATATCGCGTGCCGTGGCATTTGTCGCATTCGACATAAACATCCGCCAAGAAATTCATTTCAATTTTTATCTGGCCGTCACCCTGACATGCCTCGCACCGGCCACCTTTTACATTAAACGAAAACCGCCCTGGGCCGTATCCACGTGCCTTGGCCTCTGGCAATTCGGCAAAGAAATCACGGATATTCGAAAACACACCGGTATATGTTGCGGGGTTGCTGCGCGGGCTGCGCCCGATGGGTGATTGATCAATATCCACAACCTTGTCTATATTTTCCATACCGCGAATAATATCATGCGCCCCGGATTCAATTTTTGACCCATACAGCGCGCGCATCAATGCCGGATACAACGTATTCAACAACAATGTGGACTTTCCCGAACCCGACACACCCGTCAACGCAATAAATTTGCCAAGCGGAAATTCAACATCGATATTTTTCAAATTATTTTCCCGCGCACCACATATGGTAATTTTTTGTCCATTGCCGGCACGCCGTTTTTTCGGCACAGGAATTTTTTTTGCACCCGACAAATACTGACCCGTAAGGGAATTTTTATTTTTTATAACCTGCCCTGGTGTGCCGGCGGCAATAACATTTCCACCGTTCACACCCGCGCCACGACCAATATCAATAAGGTAATCCGCCGCCCGCATTGCATCTTCGTCATGTTCAACGACAATCACACTGTTGTCTTTATCGCGCAGCATTTTTAGTGTTTCAAGCAATTTGTCATTATCACTTTGATGCAACCCGATCGACGGTTCATCCAAAACATACAGAACGCCCGACAGGCCACTGCCAATCTGTGACGCAAGGCGGATACGTTGCGCTTCGCCCCCGGAAAGTGTTCCCGCCATCCGCGACATTGTTAAATACCCAAGTCCAACATTTTTAAGGAAAAACAAACGACTTGTTATTTCACGCAGAACCATTTTTGCGATATCGTTTTCTTGTTTGCTTAGATGATTCGGCAAATCCATAAACCACACATAAGAATCATCAATTGACATATCACAAACATCAATAATATCCGCGCCATTTATTTTTATGCAAAGTGCCTGAACATTAAGACGTTTTCCATGACACACCGGGCACGGTTTTTCCGATTGATACTTTGCCAATTCCGCCCGCATTACATCGGATTCAGATTCACGCCACCGCCGTTCAATGTTTGGTATCACCCCTTCGAACGGTTTTTCATAAACGAACCCGTTCCAATTTATCTTTATCGGTGTATCACCCGTACCGTATAAAATAATGTTTTTGTGTTCCGCACTAAGCATATGCCACGGTTTCCCAAGTGGAATTTTATATTGTCGGTGCAACGCATTTATCAAGTGTTCAAATTGCGACAACATTCCACCCCGCGACCACGGCGCAATCGCCCCGTCCAAAATCGACTTTGACGGGTCGGGAATAACCAAATCAGGCGACATATTTAACTGCACACCCAAACCATCGCACGCACTGCACGCACCAATCGGCGCATTAAAAGAAAACAACCGCGGTTCAATTTTCGGTACGGCAAAACCACTAACTGGGCACGCATAATTTTGTGAATAAAGAACATCTTCGTTCGTATCCAACCGCCGCAAAATCACCGACCCCGGCACCAGGCGCAACGACCCTTCGAACGAAGAATAAATCCGCGAACGAAATTCTTCGCGTTCAGAATCCGTCGCATCCGCCGCCGGCATTTGAATCCGATCAACAATAACAAAAATGTCATGCTTTTTATTCTTATCAAGTGGCGGCACCGCCGTCAAATCATAAAGTTCACCGTCAATAATTACACGCTGATACCCCTGCTTTACCAAAAACGCAATTTCTTTTTTATATTCGCCCTTGCGCGACCGAACCAGTGGTGCCATAATAAACGCGCGCGTCCCGGCGGGGATATCCATTGTCATATCAACCATTTCCGCAATCGTTTGTGATTTTATGGGAAGTCCAGTCACCGGCGAATATGGCACACCGATTCGCGCCCATAAAAGTCGCAGGTAATCGTATATTTCCGTCACCGTTCCAACGGTCGAACGCGGATTTTTTGACGTAGTTTTTTGTTCAATCGATATCGCCGGTGCCAAACCTTCAATCAAATCAACATCGGGCTTTTTCTGCATATCCAAAAATTGCCGCGCATAACTGGACAGCGATTCGACATACCGCCGCTGACCTTCGGCATAAATTGTATTAAACGCAAGTGACGATTTTCCCGACCCGGATACACCGGTCACGACCACCAATTTATTCTTTGGTATGTCTAAATCGATATTTTTAAGATTATTTTCGCGTGCACCGCGAATTTTTATAACGCCACTCATGGCACTAAATATAGAACTTTTTTATTTGTTTTCAATAACCAACGAAAAACTATTTATCCGATTTTTTCTTGGCCAATTTTTCCGCATCCAATGCAACGCCAGTTTTACGGACATTATCATCACCGATTTTTCCAACCAGTTCTTTATTGACCCAAACCTCTATCGCGCCCGCATTGCCAAATGTTCCCTTATGCTTGTTCCCCGCCGGCACATAGTAAATATCACCTGGAACCAGTACGCGACTAAACACGGTTTTTCCACGCGCATCTTCAATTTTTACCCAAGATTCTTTGACCGCCTGAATCACGATATCCGCACTATCCGCGTTTTCGCTCCCAAACTTTTCACGCACATCTAATGTATATTTCGGTTCCGTCACAATAACTTGCTGTGGTGCAGAAACCTGAACAATTTGGCGAACCGGTGCAACCCCTTCATCGGCGGACGGCAAAATCAAAACCAATGCAACCAACACACCAACCAACGTCACCACGCCACCGACAAACCACATCCAATGTTTTTTCACATAAGACCAAGTTTTAGATTTTTTTTCACCGACAACACTTTTCTTTTCGGCTCTTTCGACTTTCTCTACTTTTTCAATTTTCTCTGTTTTTTCAACATTTACGGCCTTTGGCTGTTCCGTCTTTTGCGCAACCATCGCTTCGGCCAATTTCATTATTCCCAATTCCCTTTTAATCTTGGCCACAATCAAATCGGGGTCCAACCCCAGTTCCATTGCATAATTCCGTGCAAACCCAAGGATATAAACCACCTCTGGCAAAACGGTATAATCGCCGTCCTCTAACGCCTGCAAGAACTCTTCGCGTATACAAAGTTGCTTTGAAATTGTTTGAATTTCACGTTTACGCCGCCCGGTTGTCCGTGCCGTTCGCAACATTTCACCCGCCGTCATTTCTGGATTCATTTGTAAATCTGTAAAATCTTCTGCCATGGCGTAAACCTTTTTGTTATCGTTATACCTATCATAGACCTATCTTTTCGCAACGCAACCCCAAAATTGCAAAATTTCTTGTTTCATTTCATTTTCGTCGGTTATCTGATTGATTTTTACCCGAAAATCACTTGAATTTGGCATACCGGCCGAATACCACGCAAGGTGTTTTCTAAACATTGGCACACCGGCACGCGCACCATAGTATTCCAATACTAAATCAAGGTGTCGCATCACCAATTCCCCAATATTTTCGGGTTTTTGACCCGTTCCCAAAATTTCACCAAAAACCCATGGCCGGCCCATCATTGCACGCCCTATCATCGCGCCGGCATATCCGTTATCAATCGCGCTTTGTACGCCCGCCATATCCACAATGTCCCCATTTGCAATAATCGGAATCGGCATATCTTTAATTTTCGGATGCACCGCCATGCCGGTGTATCCCTGGGCCCGCGTCCGCCCATGTAATGTCAAAAACTTCGCCCCCGCATCCGCCGCCACATGCACCAAATCGGTCCAATCCATATTTTCGTTATCCCACCCAAGTCGCGTCTTAACCGACACCGGAATTTTGACCGCGCGCACCACCGCCGAAATAATCCGCCCCGCCAAGCGGTGGTCGCGCATTAAAAAGGCCCCCGCATTCGCACGCGTTGCAACCTTTGGCACCGGGCACCCCATATTTATATCAATCCATGTCGCACCCGCATCTCCTAAAATCCGCGCGGCATCCGCCATCAAATCCGGTACGGCACCAAAAATCTGGGTTCCAACATTACCCTCTGTGCCATAGTTATCAAAATTCCGCAGACAATTTTTATGTTGTTCCACCAACGAATGACAAGATATCATTTCCGTAACAACGGGAACACCCGGCGCAAATTCGCGTATCATTCGCCGAAACGGGTAATCAGAAATTCCCGCCATCGGTGCAGCAAAAATTTGATTATTGGTTATCATTTGTGATATAATGCCACGGATGAAAGACAAAATCAAAAATTTATTTGGCTTTATCGGTCGCGCGTGGCGTGGTGGTGTCCGTGGCAAATTCGGCGTATTCTTTGCGGCGTTCGCATTGCTTGCGTTCATCCGAATCTTTTTCGGCGAAGTCAATGTTGGTCGATTCGTGACGAACATATGGCGTCTTGACACAGAACACGCGGAATTGGCGACGGAGCAGAAAAAACTCCAAACCATCAACCATCACATTAAATTGCTTAAAAGTTACAGCCCCGATTACGTCGAAGAACTGGGGCTGCACTACCTTAATGTTGGCGATTCTGAATTCAAAATCCTTAAGATTTAATTCATCAATGTAATATACGCGTTCAGATAGAATGCAAACATCATCCATAACAAATACGGTATGACCAACAACATCGCTTTTCTATCGATGCCATTAAACACGCGCGCCATCCATATTGAAATTATAAACAGGCCCAACAACACAACAAGTGCCAATCCCGTCATATGCAACCCAAAGAACAAATATGACCAACCCGCATTCAATAACATTTGCGCCGCAAACAAAACATAGGCCATCATTTTTTCCGACTTTCCACGCGCACTTTTAATAACCAAATACAGCGCAACCCCCAGCAGTGCGTATAAAATCGTCCACGCGGCACCAAACACCACACCCGGCGGGGTAAGGTTCGATTTGTTAAGTGCCATATACCATATATCTGAATCACCGTGCGGTGTAAAGAACACACCGAAAATTCCCGGCAAAAAAGAAATTACCATCGCAACACAAAATTGAATCAACCGTTTCATATTTTCCCCCTTGTTTGGTTGATTTGATTTTACCACATTCACGCCCCCGGCGATATAGGAAGAAAAACACGAGAGTGTCAGTGATTAGTGTAAGTGGTTAGTGGCAAGCATAATTGCGCCCTTGTTTTTTGGAAAAAAACAGTTATAATGTCCCATGTCGTGTGCCCATGGCTCAATTGGATAGAGCAATTGCCTTCTAAGCAATAGGTTGCAGGTTCGAGTCCTGCTGGGCACGCCAAAAATTTAAATCGGCCTTGTGCCGATTTTAATTTTTGATGTGTGCCCAAAGGACGAGAACCCAGGTTCGAAAACAAGTAGATTTTGCAAATGTAATGCAGCAAAATCGTCACGGTTTACGCGCAGTGTCGGCAAAGCCGACCAAGCGACCCGATAGTTGATGAGAACGAGTGTAAACGAAGTTCGAATCTTACGTGTGGTGAGCAACGCGAACAATCCTGCTGGGCACGCCACGAATTTTCATTAATAAAAAATCGCCACAGGCGATTTTTTGTTTAAGAAAATTCAGTGTCCCGCCGTAGCACAGTTCGCACTTTGTTGAAAATTTTGCATAAAAAGGCCGCGAAGGCGGACAAAATACAATTGCATACAAAAACCGGTTGCAATCGCAACCGGTTCCACTAATCACTAACACTTACACTAATCACTTCTTCACATGCACGTCCATTTGCGGAAACGGGAAGTGTATTTTCTTTTTCGGCAATTTGTTATAAATCAATTCCAACATATCGCCACGACTTGGGACCATATCGGCGGCGGGTGTCCAATAACGAACGGTCAAAATTACCGCACTATCGCCCAAATCAGAAACAAACACAACCGGCGCGGGGTCTTTCAAAACACGTTTATCCGCCTTGATTATCGCCAAAATTTCTTTGCGCGCCACATCGACACTGTCGCCGTACGAAATTGCAACCGTGATTTCCGCGCGCCGTGTTTCATTGCCCGAAAGGTTTGTTATCTGACTGTTGGATAACACACCGTTGGGCAATAATACAACCTGGTTATCAAATGTATGAATTTCGGTTGTGAAAATCATAATCTTTTTAACCGTGCCGGTTTTGCCATCGGACGTTGAAATAATATCCCCAACCTTGAACGGTTTAAGGAACATAATAATAATTCCGCCGGCAAAATTCTGCATTGTCCCGGATAACGCCATACCAATTGCCAACGACGCGGCACCCAAAACCGCAACAATCGATGTCATTTGAACCCCTACGGTCGCAAGCGATATAATGATTACAAATATCCGCAAAAGTATATTCATAAACGAACCCAAAAACGACACCAACGATGGATCCGCATTACGCCGTTCCAGCATCCGTTTGAACCCGCGTGCAATACGTTTTGCAATCCACATACCACCCATTAAAACCAGCAACGCCGCCAGCAATTTCAAACCAAAATCCACCGCCATCCCGGTCAATGATGAAATCAAACTTTTTAATTCTTCGGCACTGGCCTGTACTTTTTCCGGCACGGTTTGTATCGCACCAACCGCATTACCAAAAACACCATCAATAACTTCTACATTTTCCACCGGTTCCATATTTTTTCCTTTTGTTACATTTGAATATCTTCGCACTTTTCAATCGGTTCAGATTCAGTGCAATCTGTTTCACTTTTTGCACCGATTCCCCAAAAACCAGTTCTAATAAACGATTTGCAATCTTTCGTAATCGTCGAAGAACAAAGCCTGCACATGCGCGTATCGCGATTAAATGTCGCCCACATTTCACGGGTCCCGCCCGGTATATCAATCGTTTTTTTGCCACGAACAATTCGCCCACCCGCGGAAGTCGCTGATTCAGATTTTCCCCCCTGGGTCAGCAAAGCATCATTCAACCCCGCGGCAACTTCATAACTTATCGCGTACGGTGGCGCAAGTGATACATTTTCCGTTGCCGTTCCACCAACCGGCGCACCATCCGTCATCGGCAACATTTGACACATATACTGTGCAATATCCGCCGATGCGTCTTTGGTTGCCTTGGCAAGGTATTCATTATACTTTGCCTGGTAATTCGTCTGTGCCTGGCGCAGGGCTGCAAGTGCAATTTGCATCTTAACCTGATTCAGCAAATTTGGGAAACGCGCCACGGTCATATTATTATCGCGTTTCGAATTTGGGTCTATTTGACTTAAATCACGTCCCGTCACACAAAATTGAATCTTTGGATCGGATGCAATCATATCAATCACACGATTCACATTTTCAGAAATATCGGTCAATTCCATTTTAATCGTTTCCAAAATTTCTTCTTTATTGGGAACATTTCCATTTGCTGTCCCGGCATTCGTCATGTAATCAGCAACACCAATTTTACCCAAATCAAGTTTTTCGCCACCGTCCGTTGTTGCGCCATTTCCAACCTTTATCGCACCAAACGAAATCATACCAGTAATGCGATAGATATTACCATCTTTGTTACCGCCACGCAACGACCCGGTTCCAATCGTTTCGTCGGTTGTGAATCGATTGCAATCGGTTGTTGAACCACAAATTTCCATCATTTTATCTTCGACCAATTTTTGACAGTTATCCAATGACTTGTTATCCATATTCAGGTAAAGCCCCATTATCATTGAATCAATATCACCTTGTGATACCTTTTGTCCGTTTTTCTGGCACCCAACAAATATTTCCGCTGGACACAACCCACGCACAAATTCCCAATCCATACCGATACAATTCATAAAGTCCGGGCCACACCGGTCGGGCGAATAAATGCAATCTTTAACTTCCGCCGTACATGCATCAACCCGCATCGCCGCAAGTTTATCAACCACATATCCCCAAATCAAAGGTTCCATACGTTCACACGGGTCAATTTGCACCTTGCAAAAAGACCGCGCCATATCGGGCCGCGACAAGCAGGAATCCATTGTCGCCGTCCCCTTGCCCGCAATGTCATCTTTGCATGCGGTATGAATACAGTTCGTGATTTCCGACAAACACGATTGCCGAAAATTCGATTCCGCCCGCAATTCCGCAAGTTTAAGGTTCGGCGCAACCTCACGTAAAAACGCCGTCCAAACATTATCTCGCACCGCCATACATTGATCCAGCACGCGTTCGCAAATTGTCCGTTTAGATTCCAACCGTTCCAACACCGACGGTGTTATGTTATATTTAATAGTGGTTTTCACTTTTGTGTTTGCGGTACTGGTCGCGGATTTATTTTGCATATTTTCATTTGCAATTATCGAAACACAATTCGCCCAATCATCACCGCACGCATCCGCACCCAACATACATTTTTTAAGTTCAACCATGCATTCGCCCTGGTTAAATTTATTGGCGGAATCAAAACTTTCTTTTAACGCATTGCGCACATCGGATTCCGCCGAATTCATCGCGGCGACCGCCGCCGTGCGCTGTTGCGCAATTGCGTTTGCAAACCCACGACAGTCAGATTCAATTTGCCGTTGATAAATTTGTTTTAATAATTTTATATCTTTGGCACACGAATTTCCCAACTGCGCGCGACACGTTTCATCCGCGGCGGCAAACAGCGCGGCACCGGTTTTATGCATCACATCATCATCGTCTTCGTCATCTTCGAACAAATTGACTTCAAACAGTTTTAATGCTTCTTGCTTTTTATTTACCTTTGGCGTGGTATCTTTTTTCTGCACAGACGAATATTGTATCACATTTCCGTTCGCATCATATTTGCGTTCGCCGGTAAAGACAATATCCGCATCCGCCCCCAGTTTTATTCTTTCAACCTCTACGGTTTTTATTCGGTCGGCTTCGGCCAAGATTTCGTTTATTTCTTCTAATTCGGATTCGTATTTTTCATTATTGTTACTGCATAAACAACTGCCACCATTTATGTTTTCGGATATGCAAAATTGATCCATGCAACCATAGTATTCGTCATAGCATTGTTGCGAATAAACACCGGTCGCCGCAACACGTGCGCGAACATTTGTCCCGTTTTGAATTGCCGATTGCTTTTTCGCCGTCGCCGCAAACGCGACAATAGGCACAATAAACAACAATGATAGAACGGTAAATTTTTTCATTATAAATTCTCTCCATGGCAACCACCATCAACACCGCTTGCCTCAATATCTTCACAGGATTCTATTTCCTGGCAGAATGTATCCTTGCCACCGGATTGGTAACCGGCAAAACCTTTTGCAAGCCCGAAAAGTGCGCCTCCAATTGCAGTTCCCCATCCGACGTTCACCATTGTCCCCATGGATGCCCCCTCGGCAACACCGCCCGCGCCCGCCATCAACGCTGATTCCCATTCACTTTGCCCACCAACCGCACATACGCGTTGCATACGACATACATGACAATTACACAATGACGGTTCAAACGAAACACTCTTGATATATGAATACGACATATCTTGATTATTTGTACCTTTCGGTTTTTTCTCAACCTGATACGTGGAAAGACACCAATCACGCGATGCCCCAACACCCTTAGCCCGTTTAATCTGCATAAGTTTTGATTCCAAATCCGCCAAATAACGATTTTCCGCGCCATTTTCTGCGACCATTTTTGCCGTTGTAAACACGCTATCTTTCAAACTTGACCGACCCGCTGGCTGTTGTGCACTTTTGCATGCTGCAACGGTTGCCTCTTTCTCAAACTGCTTAAAGAACTCCGTGACGGCCGCTTTACTTTCCGCCCTAACTTGAGCACGTAATTCAGCCTCGTCTGCCGGAACATTTTTCAACGTTTCAACAATATCACTTTTCGGCAGGCAATTCATATCTGTTCCGCACACGCGCCCCAACATATCATCATAGTAATTGATACAACCCTGCACCATTTGATAATTCATCTGCAACAAAACAGAACTTACGATTACATCGTAAAACTTTTCGTTCTTGCACGAATTAAACATTTTCTTTGGGCACAGTTCAACAATTTCCGCCGAACTTTTGCCAACACATTGTGGGCCCGTGAAATTTTCACCACACTTGTCACGCAGGCATCTATCGACATCATTTTGGCAAAAATCCGTCCGCAATTCCGCAAGTTTATCGTTCCAACTTTGTTTGATTCCCGGAATTTTTTCATTGCATTCATCAATAATCGGACACACGCCCGCCGCAACATTTACATTGGTCAAACACCCGGAATCCGTATTGATTGAACACCCATCTTCCAAACACGCACGAATCTTCGCATTACACGTAAGGCGCATATTTTTATCCGTATACACCGCCGCATCGGCAAGCAACATTTTCGCTTCGTCCCGCCAATCATCCAACACAAATGTTTTCACCGCCATACATTGGTCCAAAACGTTTTCACACGCGTTTGCGCGGCGTTCAAGCAACTTTGCATCCAAACAATTTTCAAAATTCACACCGCAACCACCCTTGTCCGCAATGCACGCACGATACGCCAACAAACATTCACCGCGATTGTATTTATTCGTGGTGGACAGCATATCCAGTGTTGCCGACCGCACCGCGGCATCCGCCGTCCGCCGGTTTGATTCCGCCGCACGTTTTTGTTCCGCAAGGTATGTGCTAAAATTCTTGCAATCTTTGACAACTTCGCGTTGATAAAGTTTTTCTTCCATTTCCGCACGTGGCTTTTCACACATATCCAAAATGAAACTGCACGAATCCGCCGCCATATCGTAAAGGTTATCGCCAATATCATCGTCCGCATCCAAACTTGCCGCCGAAGAACCACCGTTTATCCACGCAACCAAATCAATTCCGGTGCGCCGCGAAGATTTTTGCGCCTGCTCACTTTCACCGAACCGCACAAATTTTGCCTTGGCGCCCAGGCGTTCGCGTTCAACACCTTCGGTAAATTGTTTTTCCGCGGCAAGTTCGATTTCCTGAATTTCTTGAATTAAACTTTTCGATTGTTTTATATTATCGGAACATGAACAACGCCCACCTTCGGATTCATCCAGCAAGCAAAAATCATCCATACACTCACGATACGCCGCACGACACTCATCGGGTCCAACATTTGCGGCAACTATTGCCTCGGCGGATTCACTTGCAACCGGTTCGTGTTCCGCGTCCGTCGCACTTTCCGCCGGCGTTTCATTTGCCACATTCGCCGTATTTGTCGTATTCGCCACGGGCTTGACCACCGCATTTATATTCTTTGATTTTACCGCCGGCCCAATGGAAAGCGACGGCGCACGAATTCCAAACCGCCCCGCACCGGCCACACCATTATCACGCGTTGCGGCCATGCCAACACACGGCAAAACCGCCAAAATAACGGACAGTATTCTGACTTTCATGATTTTCCCTTCCTACAATACTTATATATAATTTTATCAGAACATCGCCCCATTCGCAAATAAAAAATTCTTGATTTTTGAAACGCCGTGGCATAGAATTGATACCGTTTTATCAAAGGGATAAATATGGCAAAAGATGACGTCGTCGTTTTCGAAGGCACCGTGATTGAAAAATTACCAAACACAATGTTTCGTGTGCGGCTTGAAAATGACCATGAAATTTTGGCGACTGTATGTGGCAAAATGCGCAAGGCGCGCATCTGGGTCAATGTTGGCGAACATGTTCGTGTTGAAATGACGCCTTATGATTTGGCCAAGGGTCGCATTACTTTCGTCGAACGCAAACGCGCGGCTGCGACCGAACAACAAAATCAGTAATTATTGAATTTTTTTCGAAAATACCGCCGTTTCTATGCGGCCTTTTTGGCGGTGCGCATAATTTCAATTGGTGCCTTTTTACCGATAACCACATCTTTATCGATAACAATTTCCGCTAAATCTTTCTTATCCGGCGCATAGAACATTGGTTCCAACAAAATCTTTTCCAAAATACTGCGCAGACCCCGCGCCCCCGTTTTCCGCGCAAGCGCCAGTTTTGCAATTTCCCGCAATCCGTCATCCTTTATCGTCAATTTCACATCGTCCATGGCAAGCATCGCGGTATATTGCTTTACAATCGCATTTTTCGGTTCGGTCAAAATTTTCACAAGCGCGTCTTCGTCCAATTCCGTAAGCGTGGACACAACCGGCAACCGCCCAACCAATTCCGGAATAATTCCAAACTTTACCAAATCTTCGGGTTGCACATCGGGCAAATAATTTTTCGCATCGCGTTCTTTCTTTGACGAAACGTCCGCCCCAAATCCGATTCCGGCGCGTTCACACTTGCGATTTGCAATCACGCGATTCAACCCATCGAATGCCCCACCACAGATAAACAATATCTTGCTTGTATCCAAACGCACGGTCGCTTCGCCCGGATGCTTGCGCCCCGCGCCACTTGCGGGAACATTCGCAATCGTGCCTTCGACCAGTTTCAGTAGCGCCTGTTGCACGCCTTCGCCCGAAACATCCCGCGTTAGTGACGGATTTTCGGATTTCCGGGCAATTTTATCAATTTCATCGATATAGACAATTCCGCGTTGCGCCTTGTCCACATCGAAATTCGCATTGTGCAACAGTTGCGTCAGAACGTTTTCCACATCTTCGCCAACATAGCCGGCCTCGGTCAGTGTTGTGGCATCGGCAATCGCAAACGGCACATCCAAAATGCGCGCAAGTGTTTGCGCAAAAAGCGTCTTTCCCGTCCCCGTTAGCCCAATCAGCAAAACATTAGATTTTTGTATTTCAACATTGGACGAAAGCGTGACATTATGCCGTTTATAATGATTATACACCGCAACCGCCAACGTCCGTTTCGCCGTATCTTGGCCGATGATATATTCATTAAGGAAATCATAGATTTGTGACGGCGTTGGCAATTTTGCGGCGTCCTTGGCAACTTCGGTCCGCATGTCATCCGCCATAATATCGTTGCACAGCGCAATACATTCGTCGCAAATGCAGACATTACGACCACTGACCAATTTTTTTACTTCGTAAACCGCCTTGCCACAGAAACTGCAAAACTGTTGTTTTTTTTCCGTTGTTTTCTTTTCGTCCGTCATATTCCGCCCTATTTTTTCCTTGTCAAAATACCGTCAATTATTCCAAAATCTTTTGCCTGCTCCGCGGTCATCCAATTATCACGTTCCATTGCATCGTGTAATTCCTTGACCTTACGGCCGGTAAATTCTGACATTTGCTTGGTAATCGTTTCTTTGACCTTTTGCATCTTACGCATACCAATTTCCATATCGGTCGCCTGCCCCTGCAAGCCACCAAGTGGTTGATGAATCATGATCTCTGTATTCGGCAAGGCAAATCTTTTACCCTTTTCACCCGCCGCCAAAATCACCGATGCCATAGATGCAACCAATCCCATACCAATCGTTGTGACCGGCGATTTGATGTATTGCATTGTATCCATAATCGCCCATCCGGCGGATATAATTCCCCCTGGACTGTTGATATAAAGCGAAATATCCGCATTTGGATTTTCTGATTCCAAAAACAGCAACTGTGCCACAACCGTATTAGCCATTTGCAATTCTATGTCACCATTTATCATAACAATTCTATCCCGCAGCAAACGCGAATAAATGTCAAACGACCGTTCGCCACGTGGGGATTCTTCTATAACCATTGGTATCAAAGACATAACACACACCTTTTATTTCTGATTATTTTTGATTATATCACACAAAAACGCGGTTCGCAAACGTGGCGGCCAATTATTTTGCAACGACCACCATCGCGGTGCGTAAAACGTTATCGCCGAACATATATCCGGCCTGCATTTCTTCAACCACGGTGTTCGACGCGACACCATCGGCCGCGGCCACAACCTGAATCGCGTTATGCAACGCGGGGTTCAATGTTTCGCCAACCGATTTTATTTTTGTGATTCCAATCTGTTCAAACGCAGATTCCATCGCCCGCGACATCGATTGAATACCCGCATCATTGGGCGAATGTTTCAACGCCGCGTGGATTGCATCCATAACCGGCAAGATTTTTTCCGCAACCGACATCGCCCGCGACCTTGCGCGCGCATCCGCATCAATGGCGGCGCGACGACGGGTGTTTTCCAACTCCGCCGCCGTGCGCAGGTATTTATCATTCAGTTCCGCAATTTGCGCGACCAATTCCGCGGCTTCATCTTTCTTTTCGGTTTTTTCAACCGGTTTTTCGGGGGTCTTTGCATCCTTTACCGACACGGTTTCGACCTTTACTTCTTTTTTATCTTCCATGAATATTTTCTCTATTTTTGTTACCTTGCATTTTCTATTATAGTGACAAATTCTTGCGGTTTCAAGGACGCGCCGCCAACCAGCACCCCATCAACATTTCTTATCGCGACAATATCGGCAACATTTCCGCCGTTCACACTTGCGCCATACAAAATCGGCGTTCCGCCAAGCCCCATATATGACAAAGTATCCGCAATAACCTTGTGCGCATCGGCGATTTCCTGTGCGGTCGGGGTTATTCCCGCCCCAATGGCCCAGCGCGGTTCATACGCAATAATAATATCATCATGTGCGTCATTTGGCACGGACTCACGGACACCCGCCTCTATGATATCAAAGGTCTTGCCGGCACGCTTTTCCTCCATCGTTTCGCCGACACAGATAATCGGCGTCAGGCCGTTTTCCAACGCCATCTGCGCCTTTTGCCGAACGATATCATTCGTTTCATCGTGATACATGCGGCGTTCACTGTGCCCGACAATTACGTATTTCGCACCAACCTCACTCAGCATTGCACCCGATACTTCGCCGGTATATGCGCCTTTTTCATGCGTACTGATATCCTGGGCACCAATCGCGACTTTATCCGTTCCCGCGCGCACCATAGTAAAAGGCACACACAAAATCACGCGATTTTCGGTCTTTACCGGCGTAATTGCGCCAATCATTTCGTCCAAAGCCGCACGCGACCCGTTCATTTTCCAGTTTCCTGCAATAATTTTCATTTTTCTTCCTTTTTTCCGTTGATTTTCTTGGTTACATTTTGCTATGTTACCGCAAAAGGTGAAAAAATGCTAGAATATTTACGTAATGCGGCCGATAAACCGTTGGCCAAGGTTTTAATGGGAATTCTAATCTTTTCGTTCGTCGGATGGGGCGTTGCCGAATGGGTATTTGGTCTTACATCGTCCGATACGACACTGGTTCGCGTCGGCGGGGAAAAGATTTCGATTCAGCAATATAATAATATGCGCTCTAACGAATTGGCGGCAATGTCGCGTGACGCACAACGCGAACTTTATTCAAATCCGGTAAAAATGTCGGACTTTCAAAACGGCGTGATTAAAAAAATCGCATCGGTCCAAAGAATTAGCAAACACGCGGATGATTTGGGCTATGTCGTGTCCGACCACCGAATCGCAAATGATATTCGCGCGATTCCGCAATTCCAAGAAAACGGCAAATTTTCAACGGCGGCGTTTGATGTCGTTCTGCAAAATTCGGGTCTTACCGAATCGGATGTTGCAAACGATTTGCGTATAAAGGCAATGCACGAAATGGTAAATGTGCCGACCACAACACAAATCGAAACGCCACGGTTTGCAACCGTTGCGGCATATAACGCACGCAATACAAAACGCGAAATAAATATGGCGACTGTAAAGTTTTCTACATTCAAAACGCAAAAACCAACTGACGAAGAATTGCGTGATTTTTACGCCGCGCATCCGCATCATGTGGCGGAATCACGCGACATATCATACGTAATTGTTCCGGCGGCGATGGATAAACCGGACGAATATGAAATTGCACTTAAAACCGCACAAAAAATGGAGGACGATATAATCGGTGGCGAAAAATTGTCCGCGGCGGCAAAAACATATAATGCAAAATTCGTACAACACGCCGGTGTTTCAACCGAAAAATTGCCAGATGATAAAAATTTAACCGAATCGGTTGTGGCAAATATATTTGAACTTGCACCCGAAACCGAAAGCGAACTTATCGAAACCAAAACTGGTTTTATAATCGTTCGCGTGGATAAAATTATTCCAGAACACACCGCGGAATTCGATTCGGTGAAAAAGGAAATCGTCGCCGAATGGACAAAATCTGAACAGGAAAAAATGGCATACGTTCGCGCAAATGAATTGTTGGTTGAACTGAACGAAAACGGAAAATTGCAGGGTGCAAAAAAACTGACCGTGTCACGCACGGACGGCGCACCAATGCCGGTTTTGGTTGAAGCGTTTAAAAACAAAATTGGTAACAATTCAATTGTGTCCGACACTGATGCGTTTTATGTTGTAAATATCGCGGACGAAAAATTACCGGAAACAAACGACAAAAAACTTGATGAATTAAAACCGGAAATTGCAAATATGTCGATGCGGCACTTGGACGCGGATTATAACGCATACCTTGAACGGAAATACCCCGCCAAGATAAATGAAAAGATATACAATCGTTTTGTAAAATAATTTTTCCCCGCCCCGCGGGGATTTTTTTAATTTGCGATTACACGATAATTATGATAAAATTCAAATTGAATCAGATGGGAATCTGGTTCGGGGCTGTCGAAAGCCTTGGTACTCTCGGTGCATTGCATCGTAATCCGACTTTGTTTAATACATTGGTTGTGATTTTCATGTTTTGCACCGTCTTGATATTTTCCCCGACCGCGTGGTTCGGGATGCTGTTGGGGTATAAAACAGGGATAAAAACCAAAGCCCAACGGAATCAATAGAGTACCGATTTTCGAACACCCCGACTGTTCCATTTGGTAACGGTTTTTTAGTGTCGCGTCACAGGAATAACCGAAAAAACAATAAAACAAAGGAGAGCAAAAATGAACCCCAAAACACTTTTAATCACAACCGTGCTTGGTATCGCAACAACCGCGGCATTTGGTGCGGCGTCACTGCGCGCGCCGCAAATGGGCGGCACCGCAACGGTCACAACGCCCACGGCAACAAATACCGCACGTGCGGGAACAATGCGCACACAAACGATGAAAACATCGTCCGTTTCCGCGCCATCGGTCACAACAACGCAATCCGTCGCGACACCGGTTTCAACCGAAACAACGGATGCACGTATTGCACTGTTAAAAGGTATCAAAGGTTTTAATCCCGGTAAAATCAAAGATACCACCGCCGCAACCAATGAATTAAATACAATTGATTCGCGTATCGAAGAATTACAATCAAAACTTGACCAGGCAGAGGCTGCGGCCGATCAAACAGCAAAATTGACAGATGTTTATACCAAAGAACAAGTCGAAGCCAAAATTGATGAAAAACTTTCCCAACTTGGCACATCAACCGACACAAAAGAAACCTACAGCAAAGCGGAAGTGGATAGATTATTGGCTGAAAAATTACCCACCGTTGATGCCAATGGAAATCTTAACTTTACTGATTCAAATGGCATAACGATTGCACAACTTTTGCCATATAATCTATATTCCACACATAAATACAACGACCTTGCCAGTACCCAAACATATAAATTGACGGCGCCACACGATTTCAAAACATCGTCTTTCGTCAGCTTGGCCCAAGATTACACACGTAATTGGGTGTCGGATATTTGCGCAACGGAACGTTCCAATCCGGACCTGGTTGCATGCGGTTTTTATAACGCAAACGGTCAAAACACCACAATGACCGAATTCAACACAATCAGTTGTTTCAAAGGAATGCACGGAACCGACGCTTCCATCAAAGACAATATGGTAAATATCCAATATACAACGTTCGAAGATCTTAATGAAACGCAAATAAATAGCCATTTTTGTAGCGATGCACAAAGTGACGAATGTTCAATATCTGAATACGCAAGAACCCCAATGGGCGCCTGCGCCGAAAAAACATTTACCCTGATTGAAACAATAGAGAGAGCAATGGGACAAGGCGGGGTTGTAATGAGATGCTCAAATCCGGGATGTTTTATTATATGCACGAGTGGCGCAACGCCAAGCGGCGAACCGACCACACTCTGCGACTGTTGGAGAAGGACAGAAAATGGGTCCGCAGTGTGTGACGACTCAGAATTAATAATAGAAGTTAGATGATAATATCAACGATCTCTGGTGGTTATTTACATAAATTCGAATATCACCATAACAAAACGGGCGCGATTGCGCCCGTGTTTTGTGTTCCGTCATGCCGTGCACCAAACCCGTTATCTTTGTAGATATTGACATGAAGTTATTCCAGAGACGCGTCACACCGCTGAAGAGCGGTGCCCAGGCCGAGCGTAGCGAGGACTTGCCCCGCAGGGGATTCTGAAACAAGTTCAGAATGACAATTTATTTGATGTCTGCGACGCAAGTTTTTGCATTCGCAAAAACTGGATCCCGCGCTTCCGCGGGATGACGGCTCTCTGGAATTTTCTAAAAAACGCGGGGCATTTGCCCCGCGCATTTCCACTTACACTTACACTAATCACTAACACTAACACTTACACTATTATAACTTCTTCATTGCCGAAACATCGATTTCAACCATGGATGCGCCGTTCTTGTCAACTTCGCCCCAAAGTTCAACATAATCAGACGGCGCGACGTTCATGCCGTTCCAATCCATTTCGTCTATTTCAACATTGATTGTTCCGGTGTTATCTTGGAAAACATACGAATTTTCCCCATTTTGCCGCAACAAGTATCCGCGAACAATAACCGGCGAATTGTCGGAAAGCCCGCGAACCTGTTCAATGGTCATAACTTCGGTCATCGTATTGTTATTTGCATTATTATGCGCCATATTTCCAGAACCCGCAAATGCAGCCGTGGATGCGACAACACCCAATACCGCCACAACGGATAACTTTTTACATTCCTTGCTTTTCTTTTTCATTTTTTCTTTCCTTTGTTTGGTTTTTGTTATGTGCTTTTAACACACCGAAATTATACCGTAAAAAGGCAAAGAAATATTCAGGAATGGTTTCAAAGGAATTTATGCAAATCGCCCCCGTGCACATTCAGCCACCGCCGCGCACGTTCAACCCCGAAACCGTAAAGCACACGAACCTGGGCCCAAAAAGCCGCCGAATGATCCATATGCATTGTATGCGCCAATTCATGCATCACAACATATCGCATAACATCAAACGGCGCAAACGCCAACCGCCACGAAAAGGAAATCGTTCCCGTTGTTGACCGCGAACCCCAACGCGACGACGTATCACGCAGACAAATTTTCTTTGGCCAAAATTCACGCGGCGTTTGATGAATCAATTCTTTGATATGTTTCAAAAGTTCCGACTTAATGAACAACCGAACGCGATTTTCAATTAGTTTTTCATCGCCACCAACAAACAGTGTCCGCGTTCCATCATCATTCAAAACAAACTTATTCCCGCGCATGGCGCAATCATAAATGACCCGCACCCGCATATCCAAAAAGACAAACATATCGCCCGACTTCAAATGTTCTTTGCGCGGGGCGTTCGCGAAAAAGCGCTCCAGCCACCGTCGCTTTTGCTCCACAAATTTCATCACAGTTGAATTGGCGGATATCAACGGCCGCGTTGCATCAATACGCCGCATATCCCCGCCGCGCGGCCGCAGTGTAATATTCCGCACGCCCGCACGCACGGTTATGACAACCGGTATCTTTTCCCCAGATGAAGTTATAAATTCAAATTCAGACATGCTTTATTTTTATGCGAATCGCCCGCGCGATTTTTTCCGCATCAAACCCACACGCACGATACACCATGTCCGCCGCCCCTGACAAGCCAAAATCGTCAATTCCAACAACAATATCTGCAAATTCAAACCAAGGCGCGGTGGCGGATGCCTCTATGGCAACAACGGTGCCGACCAAGATTTTATCCCTATATTTTTCATCCATCGCCCGGAAATGCGCAACCGACGGCATACTTACCACCCGAACCGCACCGCCCAAAATCCGCGCAACATTTATGGCAAGCGGAACCTCCGCCCCCGTTGCAACAATCGTCATCTTTACCCGCGCCGCGCCCGATTCATAAACGACATAGCCCCCGCACTTTATTTCCCCAAGGATTGCATCGCCCACCGGCGCAATCGCCTGGCGCGAAAGGACAATGCACGACGGACGGTTCGTTTCCGATAACGCCGTTTGCCATGCCCATGCAACCTCTGCCATATTACATGGCCGAAAAACATTCATATTCGGAATTAAACGCAGACCCGCCAATTGCTCAACCGGTTGATGCGTCGGCCCATCCGGCCCAACCGCGACACTATCATGCGTTAAAACATAGATTACCGGCAACCCCGCCAACGCGGAAATACGCATCGCACCACGCATATAGTCACTGAATACTAAAAACGTTGAACCCGCCGCGCGCACACCCGCATATGCCATACCGTTCATAATTGCCGCCATCGCATGTTCGCGCACGCCATAGTTTATATATCGCCCTGAAAAATTGTCCGTAGTAATTTCGCGCACGCCCGGCACACGCACATTCGTACTTTGTCCCAAATCCGCACTGCCGATGATAATATCTGCGCCCGTCCGCATAACCGCCGCCAAGTATTCCCCGGACATCTCGCGCGTTGACATTGCGACTTTTTTTTGCGGTACCGAAACCCGCGGCACATTTGCGTATTTTATGCTTTCAGATTTTTTATGTCCGCGCGCAAATTTACGCCACAAATCGCGCCCAGTCGCCGAATCCAAATGTTTTATCAAATTTGTGATTTCGGCTTCATCAATTGCGAACCCATGCGCACGCGCCGTTCCCGAAACACTTGCGCCCTGCCCCAGTGTCGTATCGCAACGCACAAACAGCGGCCCCACCGCTGGCGCGCTTATCGCATCATAAAGTTCGTTCATATCTGTACCGTCCGCCGCGCGCACTGTCCATCCCGCCGCCCGCATCCGCATCGACACATTCTTATCCACCTGCGCCACACCATCGATACTTAGTCCATTATTATCCCAAAGCAGCACCAAGTTATCTAACCCATACCGCCCGGCAAAGCCGATTGCCTCCTGGGCCACGCCCTCCATCAAATCGCCATCGGAACAAAGGCAATACACGCGCCCGCCGGTTTTATTGTGCTTTGCGGCAATCGCCATACCGACCGCGTTCGCAACACCTTGGCCCAGCGGCCCCGTTGTTGCGCTAACCCCATCGATTCCAAATTCCGGATGCCCGGGGGGTCCACCAATTTGCCGAAAAGATTTCAAATCGCCAATGTTATACCCCGCAAGTTTCAACACCGCATACAGCATCGCCGACCCATGCCCCGCCGATAAAACAAACCTGTCGCGCGCGGGATTTAGGAACACCGCGTAAATCATTGTGACAATGTCCGCCGCGCCAAGCACAATTCCAACATGCCCACTTTTGGCCGCGGCAATCGCCCGCAACGCATCCGCGCGCAGAGCATTTGACATTTCGTGTAAATTCTTGGAATCTATTTTCATTTTATGATATTATATCACAAACAAAGGATGAAATAAAATGCTAAAAATTTGGACAGACGGCAGTTGTTTGGGTAACCCCGGTCCCGGCGGATGGGCATTTGTTGCAACCGACGGGAAAAATCGCGCAGAACGCAGTGGTGGCGAAAAGGGCACAACAAATAATCGCATGGAACTGACCGCAGTCATACGCGCAATATCCGCCGCGCGCAAACACAACGAAATTGAAATTCACACCGACAGCCAATATGTAAAAAACGGCACGATGGTTTGGATGAAAAATTGGAAAAAAAATAATTGGCGCACCGCCGACAAAAAGCCCGTAAAAAATCAAGACCTGTGGCAACAGTTGGACGAATTGGTATCCGCCGTAAAAGTTAATTGGGTTTGGGTGCGCGGACATAACGGCGAAGAATTAAATGAACGCTGTGACGAACTTGCACGCGGCGCGGCGGAAAAATTGAAATAAACACCAAAACACACGAAAGGATGCTATGACATGCCAGAAATAGGAAGTATTTACAGACATTATAAAAACCAACAGTGTTACCAAGTAATCGCAATAGGCAAACATTCAGAAACTCTGGAAGACCTTGTAATTTATAAAGCCTTATATAACTCTGACGAATTTCCATACGGGCAAATATGGTGCCGACCACTTAAAATGTGGCAAGAAACCGTCAATGGCAAACCAAGATTTGAAAAAGTTGAAAACGATATCAAATAAAACAAATGAAACTTGAATCCACCGGTCTTTTAATATCACTGCGCCCGTTTAACGAACGTGATGCGGTCGCACATATATTTACGCGCGAACATGGTGTCGTCGCCGGAATGTTGCGCGGTGCGGTGGTTGCCAAAACTAACAAACCACTGGTTGGCCAAATCGGCAACGCCACATGGGGTGCGCGACTTGATTCCGCACTGGGCGTGTTTCATTGGGAAAGCGAAAAAAATTTAACCGCCCCAATTATGATAAATTTCGAACGAATTAAATTTGTGAATTGTGTTTTTGATTTGATAAAAACTTTATTGCCCGAACGCGAATCATACTGCGCACTTTACGATTCGACGATACTGTTTTTAACAAATTTGCCAAACACAAATTCCCCGACCGATGATTATTTAGATTGGGAAACAACACTGCTGCGCGAACTTGGGTTTGCGCTTGATTTGACAAAATGTTCTGGTTGCGGACGAACTGAAAATTTGACACACCTTTCGCCAAAGACCGGCCGTGCGGTATGCGCCGAATGCGCCGCGCCATATAAAAACCGGCTTTTTCAATTACCTTTGACACTTGACACAACGCTTCAATTTCTTGAAAAAATATGCGCGGAATTGGGAACAAAAATTCCGAACACGCGGTTGACTTTGACACACGAAAAAAAATCTTAAATTTTCCTTGCATGCCACGGAAAAAATTTCTAAGATACAACCGTTCAACAAGCAAAGGAGAAAACTATGTTTTGGACAATCCTCGTTCTGGTTATCGGAATTGCGCTGTTTTTGTTCGGCGGCATGTTCGCCAAGCAGGATGGCAAAAAATCTGAATCCAGTCCTATGATAATCAAAAAACTGATCAAATTGGTATCTATCCTTTTGATCGCTGGCTGTGTCTGCCGTTTGTACACACCGTACTACCTGACACATACAAACCCAATGATCTTGCAAGAAATGGTATCCGCAATGCAGGAACAACAGAACGCCGAAAAGAACAAGGCGATTCGCAAATATGTCCGTTCGAATTTAAAGGACATGATTGGCGATGCACCAATTTGGGGTAATGAAGATGCCAAGAAAACTATTTTCTTGTGGTCTGATTATTCTTGCCCATATTGCCGTCGTGTTCATGGCGAATTGGCCCGTGTGATGGAAAGCCGTGACGATGTTCGCGTTGTCTTGAAAAACTTTTCTATCCATGGCGAATTGTCTGACGCACCGGCCAAGGCTGTTATTGCCGCAAAATTACAGGGCAACGACAAAGCCGCCGCATTGGATAAATTGTTGATGGACAAAGAATATTACACCCAAGATGATATGAAAGATCGTTCAAAACTTGGTGACAAAATCAAAAAGAATGTCATGAAATTGGCGGCCGAAGCTGGTCTGGACACCGCACAATTGGAAAAAGACATGAATGGCGAAGTTGTCGCACGTGAATTGAAAAATGTTCGTGATTTGGCACAACGTTTTGAAATCAGCGGCACACCGTATTTGGTTATCGGCGAAGAAGCATTTCCGGGCGCGATACCATACGATCAGATTATCAAGGCATTGGATAAATAATAATTCCGATACACAAAAATTCCCACGAAATTCGTGGGGATTTTTTTTACTTTTTACAAAAACACAACTACACACTTGACATTTGACAAAAATCAACTATAGTATACTTACAAAGTAAATAAATCAACAATACCAAGAGGTAAAAAAATGACCGCGGAACAAACAAACAAACAACCCAGATGAATTAACTGGTATTTACCTAAACGGTGTTCAACTAACAAAACGTCAGGCAGACGAATTTGAACAAGTATTAGACAAAATGGTTGAGGCACGGCAAACAGAATTAAGAGATTCATTATCCAAATATCAAACAGAAATTCACCAATTGCCACGAATTTTTCAAATCCGTATAGAGGCACTTAAAGAAGTGAACCCCAAAAAATTTGCGAACTCGCCTGAACTGATTTTATCAAGTTTAGCGGCTGCATATCTTATAAGGACACTACCACTTAAGAAACTTGTTTCTATTCCAAAAGATAAATATGAAGAAGCGCACAGCAGATACGGCTTAAGTTTTGGCGATGTAAATCCTTATCTTGTTTCCGAGTTATTTTGGGGATATATTCATGACATCCAAAACGGTGCAATTGATAAAAACGGAAACGTCCTGGACATAACAAAATCCAAGGTGATGACCGTTTTCCATTGCTCGCGCAAAAACGGGATACCAATGGATGCAAAAGAAACGGTTGCAAAATATTCTGTTCCACGCAGTGAACTATTAAAAACACTATCAAAACAGGTGTTTCCAAATTCAAAATAAAACACCCCGCGGAAACGCACAACTAAACCGGGGCACGAAAATTCCAGACTCGCGTCACACCGCGCGTGCATTATTTTGCGACACCCCGTCCGCGGTCATCCCCCACAAAATTTTTCAAATTTTGCGGGGCCTGACACGCGTCCCCCCCCTCTAGCCAGAGGGGAACTTGGACCGCGATGTGACGAGAGCAAAATTCTCCTCTGGCCAGAGGAGTACGGCGTGAAACGCCGGGAGGTGTCGCCAACCCCTACCCCCATCCTTAAATACCAAACAAAAAACACCCCGTGAATATTACGTGGGGTGTTCATATAACCAAAACCGGAATTATTTTTCTTCCGCCAGTTCTGATTTTTCAGATTCCGCGGATACTTCTGTTTCTTTAACTTCCGCTTCGTCTTTTGGTTCTTCTTTGGTTTCAGATTCTTCTTCAACCTTTTTGGTTCCAAAGGTCAAGACCTTGCCGGCGACCAACGCTTCGATTTCATCGTTTGTACGTGCGACATAAACCTTAATCGGAACAATCACATCCGGATGCAGTGCGATTTTCGTATCAAACGCACCAATCGATTTAATCGGCGCACCCAACATAACCTGGGCCGAAGAAATTTCAACATTCGCAACTTCTTTAAGTGTTCGCGCGATATCACGACTTGACACCGAACCATACAATTGACCGGTATCGCCTGCCTGGCGTATCATGTACATCTTGGCATTTTTGACCGCATCAACCTTGGATTCCGCCGCCTTGCGTGCATTTTCATGACGCGCC
>JAFOVN010000019.1 GCA_017392345.1 Alphaproteobacteria bacterium
ATCACAGCAATGACTATGTGATTTACTGACCACCCATTGAAATGGCTTCTGTTGTACTATGCGTTGCACTATTGCAAACATTTGCTCTTTGTTCATACCCTGACTCATAACAAAACTCCTGTTGTAATTACCGACTATGTTTTTTATCACTGGCGATAATAATGTCAAAAAACCGGTCTGTCAAATTATATTACGAAAAAGTAAAAAACATTTGCAATTGTGCGATTCGGTGTTATAATCAACGTGTTCTTAAAAGATTAAATTTTAAGGGCGGGGCGAAAAACCCCGCCCTTAAAGATAAACGATACACACCAACCAAGGGAGAAAATAAATGTCGTTTGTTTCTATGCCGCGTCAAGATTTGCTTTTGTCCATTGATTCTTTGGCATCTGAAAAGCAGATTGATCGTGAAACCGTTTTTGAATCATTGGAAATTGCAATCGCGAAAATTGCAAAGCATAAATATGGCGAAGAATTTAACATTGTCGCCAACATTGACCGCAAAAACGGGTCTATTCATGTAAAGCGTTTGTTTGATGTTATTGAATCGCCGGAATCTATGGGCGAAGAGTATAACCCGTTTACAATGTTGACCGTGGCCGAAGCCAAGAAATACAGCAAGAATCCATCGGTTGGTGATGTCGTTGAAGATTCGTTGCCGGAACCGGAATTCGGCCGTATGGCTTTCCAAACCGCGCGTCAAATTATGACCGCACGCGTGCGTGACGCGGAAAAGGGTCGTCAATACGAAGAATTCAAAGACAATATCGGCGACATTATAAATGGTGTTGTAAAACGTATCGAATTCGGAAATGTCTATGTTGATATAAATGGCAAGGCCGAAGGTTACATTAAAAATACCGAACTTATTCCAGGTGAACGTTTGGGGGTTGGCGACCGCGTGCGCGCGCTAATTATGGATGTTGCGCGTTCAAATTCGGGACCGCAAATCTTTTTAACCCGCACACATCCGTTGTTTATGGAAAAACTGTTCACCCAAGAAGTGCCGGAAATTTATGAAGGCATCATCAAAATTAAATCTGTGGCACGCGCGCCGGGTTCACATGCGAAAATCGCCGTCGAAACCCAGGACCCATCCATCGACGCGGTTGGTATGACCGTTGGTATCAAGGGAACGCGTATTCAACCGGTTATCAATGAATGCCATGGTGAAAAAATCGATGTTATTTTGTATTCCGAAGACCCGGCGGTGTTCATTGTGAACGCCATGCAACCGGCCAAGGTCGCGAAAATCATCGTTGACGAAGACACGCGGGGCGCGGTCGTTGTTGTGAACGAAGATCAACAATCATTGGCCATTGGTCGTCGTGGTCAAAATGTTCGCCTTGCATCACAATTGACGGGGTGGAACATCGATGTTTTGAACGAATCCGAAGAACAAGAACGTAGGGCTAAGGAAGTCAAAGAAAAAACCGAACTCTTTATGACGGGCCTGGACGTTGATGAAATGATTGCGCAATTGTTGGTATCCGAAGGTTTCCGCACAATCGAAGAAGTTGCGTTCGTTGAATTAAAAGAACTTGAATCAATCGAAGGTTTCAATACTGAATTGGCCACGGAATTGCAAAACCGCGCCAAGGCATATCTTGAAAAAATTGAAAAAGATTATTTCGAACAGGGTCACAACCTTGGTATGTCCGACGATTTGTTAAACTTTGATTTCATCAAACGCCCGATAATTATGAAGTTGGGTGCAGCGGGAATCAAAACGCTTTCTGATTTGGCGGATTTGGCATCGGACGAATTGGTCGAAATCCTTGGTGAAGAAACAATGAGTCATCGCCTTGCCGGTCGCGTGATTATGAAGGCACGCGAAATCGCATTCGGTATAACGGTGGCGGAAAACGAAGAAGAAAATCGGTAAAATAAAAAAGCAAAGGGCAAAATATGGCGACACTGACACTTGGAAAATCTGTGACTTTGGGGGCGGTGCAAAGCAAAAAGGGCGATTCCGTTTTCGTGGAACGCCGTCGCCGTGTTGTTGCCCCGGGCAGTAATGAATTGCGCGAAGAACCGGTCGCGCCAACCGCAACAAAGAATAATCCGGCGGATGAAAAATTGCGCGCGGTCTTAGAGGCCGCACGTGCCCGCGAAGAAGAACGCAAACAGCGCGAAGCAGAAGAAGCCGCAGCCCGTGCCGCGCGCGAAGCGGAAATTGCCCGCGAAACCCGCGAATATGAACAGGTCAAAGAGCAACTTGCCGCGCGCGAAAATGCGATGCAAAATACCGAAGAAGAACCGGAACCGGTCGCCGTCCCACGCAATTTTGGCCAGAAAAATCCCGCGCATCGGCAAAATAATGGCAAAGATGATGACGATATGCCCGCACGCCGTAATCAAAAATCTGGGGCGGGGCGACGCGATTTTGCGCGGTCTGGGAAAATATCGCTGCGTGATATTGTTATTGGTAATGACGATGATGACGATGAAATCGGTTTGCGTGGGGCAAATCGCCGCCGGTCCGAAGCGTCACTTAAACGTTTCCGCGAAAAGGCGCGTGCGATGTTCAATGCCCCGCAAAAGGTCGCACACGAAGTCGTTATCGGTGACACAATTGTCGTCAAAGATTTGGCGGCGGCGATGGCGGAAAAGGTCGGCAATGTTATCAAAAAATTGATGGAAATGGGAATGATGGTTTCCCAAAATCAATCTATTGATGCGGACACGGCGGAAATTATCGCCGGCGAATTTGGCGCAACCGTAAAACGTGTAGAGGTTAAACCATACGCCGATTTATTGGAACGTGCGCCGAATCCGGAAAACCTGAAACCCCGCGCGCCGATTGTGACGGTTGTTGGACACGTTGACCATGGTAAAACATCGTTGCTTGACGCGTTCCGCAATGCAAACGTTGTCGCGGGCGAAGCGGGCGGCATAACCCAACACATTTCTTCGTACGAGGTTAAAACAAAATCCGGCGCGGTCATAACTTTCCTTGATACGCCGGGACATGAAACATTTACCGCGATGCGTGCGCGTGGTGCGCAAATGGCGGATATTGTGGTCTTGGTTGTTGCGGCAAATGATTCGATTATGCCCCAAACGATAGAGGCCATAAATCATATTCGCGCGGCCAAGGTTCCGTTTATTGTCGCGATAAATAAAATCGATTTACCCGAAGCCAATCCGCAAAAGGTTAAAACGGATTTGCTGCAACAGGAAGTCCAGGTCGAAGAAATGGGCGGCGACGTTCAATGCGTTGAAATTTCCGCAAAACAAAAAATCGGGCTTGATAAATTGGAAGATGCAATTTTATTGCAAGCCGAAATGATGGACCTGCGCGCGGACCCGGATATGCCGGCGGTCGCCACGGTGGTAGAGGCGAAAATGGAACGCGGCTTGGGCGCGGTTGCAACGGTTATAATTCGTGAAGGGACATTAAAGATTGGCGATGTTTTCGTTGTCGGCGAAACATTTGGTCGCGTGCGGGGCCTGGTTATGTCAAATGGCGAACGCGTGAAAATGGTCAAACCGGCCCAGCCCGTTATGGTATTGGGGCTTGACGCGGTGCCATTGGCGGGCGATATGTTGAACGTTATGGAAACCGAAGCGCAAACACGTGAAGTTGCGGCATGGCGCATACAGCGCGCGCGTGACCGTGCAAACGCGATGAAACGTTCGTCACTCGAAGAACTTTTTGCGAAACAAACGGGCGATAAAAAATTGACTTTGCCAATTGTCTTGCGTGCCGATGTCCAGGGCAGTGTAGAGGCGATAAACGACATGTTGCGCGACATTAAAACGGACAAGGCATCGGTGGAAATTCTGTCGTCCGGGGTTGGCCAAATTACCGAAGGCGATGTGCGCCTTGCGTCCGCGTCGGGCGCGGTCATAATCGCATTTAATGTTCGTGCGGATGCGGCGGTGCGTGATATGGCGCGTGCGGCAAATGTTGATATTCGTTATCACAGTGTCGTGTATCGCATTACCGATGAAATCAAAGAAATTTTGTCCGGAAAACTTGCGCCGGAAAAGAAAGAAAACTTTATTGGCTATGCCGATGTTATCGCACTGTTCACGGTCGGCAAGGGTATTCGTGTTGCGGGTTGCCGTATGAGTGAAGGCGTGATTAAAAAGGACGCGTTTGTGCGATTGCTGCGCGACAATGTTGTGGTGTACGACGGAAAAATCGGCGAACTGCGCCGCGAAAAGAACGAGGTTAAAGAGGTTTCCGGTGGTGTCGAATTCGGTATGAGTTTTGATAAGTATAACGATATCAAAGAAGGCGACCGCGTTGAATGTTACGAAGTCCAAGAAATAAAAGCACAATTATAATCCACCGCCCATTCGGGCGGCGTTTAATAAGTTTTGTGCCGAAAATATAAAATGACAGATAACACAATCATTTCGTTAGAAAATGTAAACGCCCATACCGCAAGTAGTATTGGTGGCGGCAAATTTGCAGGGCTTTATCAATTAAAAACACTGATTGAAAAGTATAACGCGCAATACAAAACGGGTTTCATTGTCCCAGACACATTTGTGATTCCGGTACAAAGGTTTGATGATTATAAAAAACAAGGGTATATCCAAGAAGATTTAATAGATTCGGCGATGCTTTATATGGACAGATTGGGTGGCAATATCGCTGTGCGTTCTTCTGCGGATATAGAAGATAAAAAAGGGAAAACTTTTTCAGGTCAATTTGAAAGTGTTTTAAATGTAAGAACACGCGAACATATGGCCAAGGCACTAAATACTGTTTATGCATCTGCGGCAAATGTGCCAAATGCCAAAATGGGTGTTATATTACAATCAATGGTTCCAACGTCGCAAATGGCCGGCGTTGTGTATTCTGAAACATTTTTGGGTGCACCTTTTATCGTAATGAATTATGTTCAAAATGATTTTGCAGATAAATTGTTATCTGATAAAAATTTTTCTAATTTTCATAGATTTGCCACAGCCAAACCCATTTCTGATAAAAACCACAAGATGATCAGGTTTAATTTGTCCAGTATCGATAATTTAGAATATAATATGATGTTTTATCCTAACTCTTTTACTGGTTCACCACAAAGGGTTTCCGCACAGGACCGTGAAACATACCGAAATCATTTTTTAATTTCTGCTTTGTGTTCAGAATTGGAACCAGATTTAGGTTATCCTGTGGATATGGAATTTGTTGTGTCAAAAGATAACAAAATAAATATAGTGCAACAGCGTCCATATTGTTTGCCTGAATTTTATACATTACAGATAGATGCAAACACTAAATCCGTATTTTCATTGGACAAACCAATTATAGAAGGTTATGTCGGTTTCATAGATAGTATAAGGCCCGTACCAACACAAGAATATAATGATATAAATATTTGGAAATCTGGTGAATCTGTATATGTTTTTACCAAAAATTCTGTTGGGGTGCAATTCAAGTTTGATTTTGATTGGTCAAATTCCCCATTCGATGGCCTATATGGGCATCATGGTAATATGTTGCGTGAAAATCTTGATTTTACAGTTTTGGAAACTTGGGGTCGCCGTGCTGAGTTTGAAAAAATAAAAAAAGGCGATTATGTGTGTATCAATATGTTAACTGGTCAATTTAGCATCAAAGCCCGTTAAAACACTTTAATTCCTTTATTCACCCAATTTTGCCATGAATTCGTCGTGGATTTTTTGTTCGGCATCTGACACTGGGAATTGACGGTATGGAAAATTCGCACCAATTTTTGGGTGTTTCAAAAATGCCTCGTGCTGTTTGGCGACAATTTCCGAAATTTCCGGCGCGGGCGCGGTGTTTTCAAGTTCCAAATAAACCTTGGCCAAAATTTCAGAGTCAATCAACGCCCCGTGCGCATCGGCACGCGCGGTCAGTGATATTCCAAACCATTTCGCAAGCGCGTCCAGTGTATAACTTTTTGGCCCAAACACACGATTGCGCGCGATGACCAATGTGTCCGCCATTTGCGAACGCGGAATCGGCGGCAAGTGCAACATTTCCAATTCGTGATTCACAAACGGAAAGTCAAAGTCCAATCCGTTATGTGCAACAATCGTCGAATCACCAACAAATTCCAAGAACTTTGGTGCAACAACGGACATTTTCGGTTTGTCATCCAAAAACGCGTTTGAAATTTTATGAACCATATATGTTTCCGGCGGAATAATTTTACCTTCGGGATTTATGTATTCGTGAAAAGTTTTGTCGGTGATTTTTCCGTCTACGATTTCCACCGCGCCGATTTCGATGCAACGGTCGCCGCGCAAGTATTCGAACCCGGTCGTTTCAATATCAAAACAAATTACCCTTGCCATAATTCCACCATAGTTTTATTATCCATAGGCCAATTATAATAAAACAATGAATGTAAATCTAGAAAATCTTAACCCTGAACAAAAGAAAGCGGTTGAAACAACCGCGGGGCCGGTTTTGGTGCTGTCGGGTGCGGGAACGGGGAAAACGCGCGTGCTGGTTATGCGGGTTGCACACATATTAAATATGAATTTGGCGTTGCCGTGGCAAATTTTGGCACTGACCTTTACGAACAAGGCCGCAAATGAAATGAAAAATCGCATCGCGGAAATTTTGAACGCGGGCGGCGGCAGTTTTTATGCGCGCGATTTATGGTGCGGAACATTTCATTCTATATGCCTGCGGATTTTGCGGGCGAACGCCGCGCGCGCGGGGTTAAAGTCGGATTTTATAATCTTTGGCGAAGATGACCAAAAGGCGGTTTTGAAAAATGTCTTTGCCGCGATGGGTGCGGACGCCAAGGAATACGATGCCGGCGATTGGGTCGAAAAAATTTCAAATATCAAAGACCGCGGAAATATCGAAAGCCCCGACATCGGTGCGCGCACGAAAAAAATCCTAAGTGATTACAATGCGGAATTGCGGCGATTGGGTGCGGTTGATTTTGGCGATATTATTTTGCTTGTTCTGAAATTGTTTGAATCTGCGCCGGATGTGCGCGAAAAATACGCGCGGCAATTCAAATACATTATGGTCGATGAATTCCAAGATACAAATAATGCGCAAATGCAGTTTATAAAATTGCTAACGCGTGATGTGGAAAAACCTAATGTGTGTTGCGTGGGCGATGACGACCAATCGATTTATTCTTGGCGCGGGGCGGAAATAAAAAACATTTTGGAATTTGAAAAAAATTTTCCGGGCGCGCAAATCATACGCCTTGAAACAAATTACCGCAGTACCGGAAACATACTTGGCGCGGCGAATTCATTGATACGGCATAACAACGGGCGATTGGGCAAAGACCTGCGCCCGGCGGATGAAAAAAGTGTTGGTGAACCGGTCTATGTCCTAACGGTGCCATCAAATTATGACGAGGCAAAACTGATTGCCGACACGATTTTGCGATATGCAAATGGCAATTATTCGAATTTTGCGGTTTTGATTCGCACGGGTTCGCTTTCGCGCGGATTCGAAGAAGAATTCGCAAATGCGCGTATTCCGTATCGGTTGATTGGAACAACCAAGTTCTATGACCGCATGGAAATTCGCGATGTTATTGCGTATGTGCGGTTGCTGGTTCATCCGGAAGATGATGTTTCGTTTGCGCGTGTTATTACGCGGCCGCGGCGCGGGTTCGGCCCAACCGCAATTACAAAAATGCGTGCGATGGGCGGTTCACTGATGCACGGGCTGCGTGCGGCAAACTTTGGGGGCAAGCAAGGAATCGCCGCAAATGAATTTTTATCGGTGTTTGATTTTGACTGGCAATCTATGCGCCCGGCGGACGCGGTGAAAAAATTACTTGAAGATGCAAAATATATGCAATACTGGCGCGAATCCAAAGACCCCGATGCCGAAGAAAGAATTTCAAACATTCGTGATTTAATTACAAATGTTATTTCAACATACGACAGTTTGCCGGACTTTTTGGAACACGCGGCATTGATGACAACCGATGATAATGATAATGAAATCGCCGATAATACCCAGGCGGTAAATATAATGACGATTCACGCGGCCAAAGGATTGGAATTTGACACTGTATTTTTGCCCGCATGGGAAGATGGAATTTTCCCAAATGACAAATCAATCAAAGAAGGCGGGATGGAGGAAGAACGCCGCCTGGCCTATGTAGCCCTGACACGGGCGCGGCGGCGTGCGATTATTACCAATACTATGTCGCGTGTTATTTTCGGGGCGCGTCAATACTATTCGCCGGCGCGATTCATAACCGAAATGGATAATCGATATTTGGACTTTGGTGGACGTACACCGCGGTATGAA
>JAFOVN010000001.1 GCA_017392345.1 Alphaproteobacteria bacterium
GTATCCGCACCAATTTTATGTCCCGAAAACACCAAGAAATCACAGTCCCATTCCTTTACATCTATCTTTTCATGAACAACATATTGCGATGCATCAACAATCGTCACAACATTCGGATTTTTCCGTCGCGCGGCGGCAATAATCGCACGCACATCTTGCGCCCGCCCCAAAACATTTGACATTGCAGTTATGATTAGAAAGTCCGTTTTTGGAATTGAATTTGGATTTATATCAAAATTTTCGTCCAATTCACATTTAAACATCTTGCGAATTTTACCAAGACACATTAACTCCTGCCACGGCAAACGCGCCGAATGATGGTCAAGGTCCGACACTGCAAATGTTGACATTTCCGCGTATCCCGGTTGCCGCGTCAATATATTCACAACACGATTTAGCCCATCCGTCGCCCCCGACGTAAAGACAACCTGATTCGCATCCGCATTTATAAATTCCGCAACGCGCCGCCGCGTGGCCCCAACCATATCATCAACCGCGACCGCCCGCGCACAAATTCCACGCCCCGCATTGGCATACGAATTTCGCAAAAAATCCACTTCGGCATCAATGACACAATCCGGTTTTTGTGCGGTCGCCGCGGCATCTAAGTATATGATTTTATTCATTTTGCGTTTTCCCTTGCATTTTGTTCGAATTATAATACACTTGTGCAAAATATCAACCAGCAAAGGAGAAAAAATATGTCGGTAAAACATGCCACTGATGAAAATTTCACTGAATTAATTGACGGTGCATTAACACTTGTTGACTTTTGGGCCCCATGGTGCGGACCGTGCCGTATGTTTGGCCCAATATTTGAAGGCGCATCAGACAAAGTATCGGACGTGAATTTTGTTAAATTCGAAGTCAACGAAGAAAACCGTCGCACACCGGCAAAATTTGGCATCCGCGGGATTCCAAGTGTGCTGGCATTCAAAAACGGCGAATTAGTAGAGGCACGCAGTGGCCTTATGGACGAAGAAACATTGGCGGCATGGATTGCGGAATTAAAAGGATAAAAACATGGCAAAGGCAAATTACAAAACAATTGAACTTCCACCAAAATACACACCGAAAAAATCTGAACCATATATGTGTCCGGAACATTTGGCGTATTTTTATCATTTGCTGACCGCACAAAAGGAAGAAATCACACGCCAAAATACGGCGGCACTAAATTCTGTGACCGCGACAACGGTTGCAAATTCTTCGATTACGGGCGACGAATTTGATAACGCGACCGCGGAACAGGAAACATCTATGACACTGCGTATGGCGGAACGCGATAATAACTTGCTTGCCAAAATAAACAACGCACTTGACCGAATCGAAAACGGCACATTTGGATACAGTGTTATATCCGGCGATGAAATCGGCCTTTCACGAATGCTGGCGCGACCACTTGCCACCATGACAATCGAAGAACAAGAAGAACACGAAAAAAGAAAGTAAAAATACGAAAAACAAAACGGGCGATTATGTCGCCCGTTTTTTATTTCTTTTTTTGCACCTTGCGTCGCACCGGTTTCTTTGCGCCCTTGGTTTCTTTGGATTCTTTTACTGTCGCCTTTTTATCATCAGTTTTCATTTCTTTCTTGAAAACCTTTAACCCATTGGCAAGGTTCCGCATCATTCCTGGAATCTTTGCATGGCCAAACAATATGACCAACAGCAAAACAATAACTAGTATTTCCATCCAACCCAATCTTCCAAACATATCAAACTCCTTCACTAACCACTAACACTTACACTAACCACTATTTCGCGACATAACAATCAAGCCCATCGGACTTTGCATTGCGACAGAACCCATTTGCATCACCCGAAGACGCGAACGCAATACGCAAACGATATGTCGTTGTTCCGTTCGGCAATACCGCGGCCAATATCACGAACTGTTTGCCCGCAAACAAATTCTGGTGACCGTTGCGAATTTTTTTCTCGGCGGCTTCGGCGGCGGCGCGTGTGCCATATGAACCAAATTGCACATACCAACCACCATTCGCAACCTTTTGCGCGGCGGGCTTTGGCGCGGGTTTCGGCTTTGTCGGCGTTTTCACTTCCTTTGGTGCCGGTGCCGGAATTGGTTTTGGGCTGGCCGTTGCACGTTCCGGATTAAACGTCACATCTTTCCTATCTTCGATAACACGAACATTTTGATTCGGTTGTGGCGCAACCTCCACCGGTTGTGGGGCGGGCTGAACAACCTGAACCGGTTGCGGTGCAACCTGGACGGGCTGTGGCACTGGCGCGGGCCGTATATCCCCCACCGGCATTTGTTGCACAGGCATCGGTTGAACCTGTACCGGTTGTGGCACGGGCATTGGACGCGGCGCGGGCATAATCATTTCCGGTTCGCGATCTTCGACCATAACGGGCGCACCCAAATCAACCTCTATCGAAGACGAAGAATTATTGCTAACCACGCGGACGATAATAACAACCGCCAAAACAATAATCGCAACGCCAATCGCCAACAGTAACCAAGGCCGATGTGGCCGCGGCGTGACAAAAGGCACCGCATCCGGCAAACCTTCGTCAACCGTATCATCGGCGTCATTTAAATCTAAAAGTTCTAATTCTTCTTTATCACTCATGATATTTTTCTCCCTTTGATATGGGATATTATATCATAAAAAAACGATATCACAAAAATTATTTTACAGAACCGTTAACGACGACAAAAGTTTTACTCCGAATTACTATTTATCTGAAAAAAGGAAAAGCCTTGTTCTCGGAATGTATTTTTTCTAAGTCCCGTACAAAAAACACATTATAAATTCTTTATCGTTCCAATTTGTTTGTATTTAATCTTTGCATAAATTGTGCGTCGTGTGATTTTAATATCTTGACCAGTTTTTCATTTATTTTATCTTGTTCATATTGACCGGCATTAAAATATAACGTGTTTTCATCAGAATCATCAAATATGTCCCCTGGGATCCCGTATCCGCCACCTTCGTGAAAACCAAATTTTTGACGTATGTCTTCGCTTTCGCGTTCTTTGGATGCAAAAACCAATCTGCGTAAGAAAGAACGATGTGCCAATGGAAACATCAATTTTTCCAGATAAAAATTATCCTTGTAATCTTTTAATATGATAAAAGTTGTATATCGTGGTGCATCCGATGATTGAACTTTGGACTTTTTTTGTTCTTCTGTTTCGTTTTTATATACCTGATTCATCAAAATCAATTTAGTATGAATATTATTTGATTCCAGCGCATTTATAACAGTCGCAATATTTTTACCACGATTAAAAATATCGTCTTCGCCCAATGTCCAAGACACCGTAACATTTACAACAATTTGTACATATTTATGTGTTATATCGGCATATTCAGAAATCCTGCGACGTGTTTGTCGCATACAATCAGGCACCCCCATTAAATACCGACCAACATCAACAGAATTCCCAGCTACAGAAAATTTAGTTTCTGGAATTGGCACAGTTTTATAAATTTGCGGTATTTCTGTTTCCAGTTTTCTGATTTTATCCATTTTTTCAGTCCAGCCATATCGTGCCATATTCATTGCTTGGTCAAAATTTTCTGTGCCATAGAAACGAAAACTTGTCCCAGAATTACGATAACCACGCCATTCCTTGCGAAGATTTTTTAAGCTATTCATTGCCTGTTTATCTTTTTCATTAAATTTTGGGCCAAAAAGACCTGCGTCTGATCGCCAATATGCCCAATCAATCAACTGAAAAGAAAACATTACATATCCAAGTGACGAACAAAGAATATTTAACCAATCTTTTGTTTCTTCGTCTTTATTGTTCCAAGTCCATTTGTCTGTAATATATTCGGCATCTTTACTATTAAACAAATGTCGCCTTTTTATGTGGTCTGCCAATTCATTTGCGATATATTCATCATCGTCCATATCGATATTATCAAAAGGCGCGATGTCTTGTGTTTCTTTCAGAAAAAAGTCCAACACATCTTCATATCTAGAATCTGCCAGTTTATGACTGGGGGCATCTTTGACCGGCGGAACATCGACATAATCTAAAAATTCAGAATATGTAAAATATCTTTCAATATTCCCAAGCGCATCATATGAAATAGACCCCAGTTTTTTGGTTTCCTTATGATCTTTTTTTGGTTGTTGTGGCCGCACTGGTTTTGGTTGTTCTTTTTTTTGGGGGGTATCTTGGATATCGTTTTGTAAATTGTCTTGCTGATTATCTGGACAAACACTATTACCCATCGGCATATAAACATCAGCCGCAAATCCAAATGAACCAAGGTGCAAATCCAGCCAATTCATACTTTTTATTTTGTGTATTGTGTCAAAGCAGACATATATTCACTTTCTATACTGCCCTTGATTTTTTCAATGTCAGATGGTGGCAAACCGCGCCATATCAATTTTTTACATGCATTATCAACAGACATTCCTGATTTTAACAATTTTGCACCACTGATAATTGCACGAGTACTGACCACTATCGGCATATTAAATTCACGTGATGATTTGCGTATTTGTTGAACATAATCGCACCATTCTTTGATTTCACACAATTGTTTTTCCAAATTTTCATCATAATCAATATAAACAAATGAAAACCTGTCGATTGTGGCACCGTCCATACGATTACGTCCAATATATTGCAACGAAGCACCCGCACCAAAAGTATTTGCAGATGCAACCATATGAAAATCAGGATGTTTTTTGATAAACTTTCTGTCTGGAAATAAATAATTACCCTGGGACATAGCATTATTTATAACAGTAAACACGTTTGGATTCGCAGCATCAATTTCTTCAAAAGAGAATATACCACCAAATTCAAACGCATCACGAAAAGATGTTCCGACATATTGTCCACTGGCATTGTTATAACCGATGATATTGTATTCAGATGTCTGTTCATTAACACTCATCGCGTAATACGGTAATGATAATTCGCATGCAACCTGTTCCAACAGGGTTGATTTACCAGACCCCGCAGGTCCAACCAGCATTGGCGAATTGCCACATTTAATATCTGTTAAAACTTCATCAAATTTTTGATGTTTGTGTTTCAAGATGTTCGGGTCATTTGGAACATGTGCCACACGTGCAGACATTTCGATATCTTTTGCGGCATTATTTACACCAGGGGTCATCATACCATTATTTCCACCAGTGTTTTTTGCAACATCACTGATAGTATCCAGTGACTTACCAATCAATTTTTGTAGTTTATCAGAATCAGGCAAACGTTTTTCTAAATCCAGAATCTTATATGCCCAATATGGAAATAGTCTTTGGAACAATGTCATTGAGTATCCTTTTTATATTTTATAACACTCTCTGCTCCATGAAACTTATTATTTCAAGCATAAAGTATCACAATTTTTAGTAAAGTCAAGAATCATACCCAGAAAGTCCCTGACTTGTAAGGACTTTACAGTTACAAAAATTCGCGTTATTCAGGTATAATCCAATCTGTAGAACAATTGGGTTAATACATATAAATTAAAATTGGGACATAAATCCCAAACTACACAAACCCCACCCTTGCGGCGGTGCCGCAAAGTGCAAGCACCGGGCCGCACGATGCGGTGGCGGGGTTACACATCAACAAGTTATTTTGTGGGACGCGCACCAAAATTTGGTGGCACAATCAGTTTATGATTTTGTTCGACAATCGGTTCGGTTTCGCAAGACCGCGTGCACGCGCCCAACACAACCGGCATCAACATAACAAAAACTAAAATTATTTTTTTCATATCCTTTCCCTTTTCGTCATTCCGCGGAAACGCGGAATCTTTTAAATTTCAACCATAACGCCAAGATCCCGGCTTTCGCCGGGATGACGTTCAATACACTATAACGGCAATTTAACCGCATCTTGCATCTGGGCTATGAAATCCGCAAGCGGAACAACATCTTGCTTTTCAACACCCAAACGACGCAGTGTCACGGTTTTATCGTTCGCCTCTTTTTCACCAACGACGGCGACAATCGGGGTCTTCGCCACAGACAATTCACGAACCTTGTAATTGACTTTTTCATCGCGATAGTCGCCCCGCGCATACACACCCGCCGCACGCAAATCCGCAACGACACTTTCGGCATATTCGCGATATTTTTCAGAAATCGGCACAACAACCACCGGTTCCGGCGACAACCACAACGGCAAATTACCCCCCGTTGATTCAATCAAAATTCCCATAAATCTTTCAATTGACCCAAGCATCGCGCGGTGCAACATAACCGGACGATGACGTTCGCCATCTTCACCAATATATGACAAATCGAATCGCTCTGGCAAATTCATATCCAATTGCACGGTTCCGCACTGCCAAACGCGCCCCATTGAATCACGCAAATAATTATCGATTTTTGGTCCATAGAATGCGGCATCATTTTCTGCAATTTCATATTCGATACCATTTGCATCCAACGCGTGCTTTAACGCACCTTCGGCGCGGTCCCATACTTCATCAGACCCGATACGAAATTCCGACAATGGACGTGTTGCCAACTTCATTGTAATTTTATCAAACCCAAACTTGCCATAAATATCCTTGATAAAGCGCAAGATTTTCACAACCTCTGCTTCAAGTTGTTCTTCGGTACAGAAAATATGCGCATCATCCTGGGTAAATTCGCGAACACGCAAAATTCCGGAAAGCCCGCCTGCGGCCTCGTACCGATTGACCTTGCCAAATTCTGCCAAATACATCGGCAAATCTTTATAAGATTTTATCCCCTGACCAAATACCAACATTCCGCCCGGACAAGACATCGGTTTTACACAGAAAGTTTTACCATCTTGGGTTGTTCCCGAATAATTATGCGCACCATATTTTGCCCAATGGCCCGACCGTTCCCACAAAGACCGGTCCATAACCGACGGTGTCGAAATTTCCATATACCCCGCCTTTTCCTGGCGCGCACGAATGTATTCGATAAGTTTACGATACATCTTAAAACCTTTATCGTGCCAAAACACCGCGCCCGGCGCATATTCCGGTTCAAAATGGAACAGGTCCATTTCTTTTCCGATTTTTCTATGGTCGCGTTTTGCGGCTTCTTCTTGCATTTTAAGGAAGTTGTCTAATTCTTCTTTACTTGCAAACGCGTCAACATAGATACGTTGCAACATTTTATTTTTCGAATCCCCCTTCCAATACGCACCGGCGACACTGCGAATCTTGAAACCATCACGTGGCAAATCTTTGGAACTTTCCACATGCGGCCCGCGACACAGGTCGGTAAAATCGCGGAAAGTATAAATCGACAGTTTTTCGCCCGCCGCATCATATTCATTCAACCATTCCATTTTATATGGCTGATTCGCAAAGATTTTTTTCGCTTCGTCCAAATCAACGATTTTCTGTTCAAAACGACCATTTGATTTAATCAATTCGCGCATTTCCCGTTCAATCTTTTCAAAATCTTCTTCGGAAAAACGGTATTCGGTATCAAAGTCGTAATAAAATCCATTTTCAATCGCCGGACCACCCGCGAACTTTACATCCGGGTGCAGTTTTTGCACCGCCGCCGCCATCACGTGCGCCAACGAGTGCCTAATCATTTCAATTGGATATGACATAATAAATTCCTTTTTTTATTGTAAGATTTTCAAACTGTTTGATTATATTCGTGCGCCATAAAAAACGCAAATAGAAATTACCGTACCCCCGCGGGGGTCGTTGTGGTCGTGGTTGTGAAAAAGAACAAAAATTGCTTCATAACGAATGCATTATATTACAACCGAATCGAAAAGTCAACCAATTCCCCTTCGCAGGCGAAGGGTGGGGACCGCGGAACGCGGTGGGGTAGTGGTGGCGCAACGCGCCAATATACACATACCCCGCCACCGCTGGTGGCCCTCCCCTTTCCGAGTGAAAGGGGACTATACATCCAATATCGCACCATACAGAACCGCAAAGAAAAAACACACCGTTCCGGCGATTACAAATAAATGCCAAATCGCATGCGAAAACTTTAATTTCCGCCAAAGGTAAAATACCACCCCAATCGAATACGAAAGTCCACCGGCAAGGATAAACCACAATCCCCGCGCCGGCACACGTGCCAACATAATCGGTAAAATAAATATCAATGTCCACCCCATCAACAAATAAAGCGCGACAACCCATTTGGGCTGTTGCCGGGGATTACGAATTTTGACTATTGCGCCAAAAATTACAATCGCCCACAAAATTCCGAACACCGTCCAACCCAAACCGCCGCGCAAATTTACCAACAAAAACGGCGTGTAGGTACCGGCAATCAACGCATAGATGGCAACACTGTCCCACACTTCGAAAAAACATTCGCCACGCCGCCCAATAAGTGCATGGCACATCGTTGACCCAAAATAAAGTGTGAACATCGTTGCGCCGAAAATCGCACAAGACACAACCGACCAAGCGTTTCCGTAAATTGCCGCGAACACCACAAGCAATGTTAAACCCGCAATCGCAAGCCCAATACCAATTCCATGCGTTAGGATATTCAACACTTCTTCGCCATGCGTTGACCGGCGCTCCCATCGAAAAAGCCCCGTCGCACGCAGACACCGCAACAACCGCGACGCATGTTTATCACGCCGTACACTTTTTAATTTCGTTCGAACATTTTTACGATTTTTAACCACCGTCATAATAATGCCTTTATCCTTTTTACAACGCGGTCGCCACCCATTACCTGCATAATTGAATAAAGGTCCGGCGTGTTCGTGCGCCCCGAAAGTGCAACACGCAAATCCATCGCAACATCACCGTTCTTTACGCCAAATTTCTGGGCAATTTCGACAATTTTATTCCACCACGCGTCTTTGTCATCGGCAATATCGAACGTTTCTAAAAACGCGCGCAACACGTCCGCATTATATTTGTATTCCGTATTCGGCACGAATAATTTGTCCCAGAAAAATTCTTCGATTTCAAGTGTTTGTTTCCAAGTAATAAAATCTTTACGTATACGCCGTGGATTATCGCGTTCAATGGCCAGCACCGCCGTCAAATAATCTTGGTTGGCAACCTGTTTCTTTTGTTTTTCATCACCGTATTCATTTGCCCATGTCACCACAGATTTTACCAAATCGGAAACCGTCATCGCGCCGATATACTCTTTGGCCCACCATTCCAATTTCTTCATATCGAACAGCGCGCCCGACATTGGAATCTTTTTCGGTTTCATTTCGTATTCCCAGAAATTTTTCACCGCACCTTTTAACTTTGCCTCTTCATAACCCGATGCTAAAATGTTGCCAAGGTATTCCAACACAGATTCCACCGGCCAACCTTCTTGTAAAAAGAACGCAACATTACATTCCGGGTCTTTGCGTTTGGACATCTTGCGTTGCTTTCCCGTTTCACTGTCGATTTTATCCAATGTTGCCGTATGGATATAAACCGGTGGCGTCCATTCCATCATGCGAAACAATTGATAGTGCAACGGCAACGACGGCAACCATTCTTCACCACGAACAACATGCGTCGTTCGCATAAAATGGTCATCAACCAAATGCGCAAAATGATATGTCGGCAAACCATCGTTCGATTTAATCAGAACCAAATCTTCATTACTTTCCGGGAAACCAATTGACCCACGCACCGCATCTTTACAGAAAATTCTTTTCGCCGGGTCACCGGTTGAATACAACCGAATCGTCGGAACCGCACCATTATCCAAATGTTTTTTGATTTCGTCGGGTGTAATATCCCGGTCGCGTGCAAATTCGCCGTATACGCCGGTGGCAAAGCCCGCCGCCGATTGTTGGCCACGGATGCGTTCCAAATCATCCGCCGTCAAAAAGCACGGATATGCCAACCCACGTCTTAACAATTCCGCCGCAACCGAATGATAAATATCACGTCGCTGCGATTGGTAATATGGACCATATTTTTCATCATTATTATATTTCAAACCAAAATCATCCATCGCCCTTTTAACAACATCAACGGCACCGGACACTTCACGTTTTGTATCTGTATCTTCGATACGCAACATAAATACCCCACCCGATTGCGACGCCAATTTATAGTCAATCAATGCCCCATACAAATTCCCGATATGCATAAAACCCGTGGGACTGGGGGCGAAACGCGTCACCATCGCGCCATCTGGCAAATTGCGTGGCGGGAATTTTTCCTCTAACTCCGCAATTGTATATTTCGGTGCCGCGCCCAAAACGCGTGCGATTAAATCTTCCGATAAACCCGTTCTCATAATCAAATCCTTGTGTTTTTAACATTTGCATTTTATACTAAATATATGGAAAAACAAGAAATAAGAACATTTGGTCGCCGCCACGGCAAAAAATTATCCGCCCGCAAAGAATCACTGGTTCGTGACACCTTGCCGGCGCTTTGCCCGCGCGCGGACGAAAAAATCGATATACTTGAAATCGGTTTCGGTTCGGGCGAACACGTGCGTGAATTGGCCATTGCAAACCCGAACCGTATCATACTTGGCGCGGAACCGTTTATGAACGGTGTTGCCGCCCTGCTCTCTGGCATTTGCGATGAAAATGGCGCGGTTTTGGACGAATATAAAAACATACGAATTTTCCCAGACGATGTGCGAATCGTTTTGAACGACGGCAATTACGGTTTCGATGAAATCTGGATTTTGCACCCCGACCCCTGGCCCAAGGCACGACACGAAAAACGCCGACTGCTAAACGCGGATTTCCTAAATTTATTATCAAAAAATTTGGCGACGGACGGTAAAATTATAATCGGCACAGACCATTGGGAATACTATGATTGGATTTTGAATCAGGTAAAAAATACGAACCTTTGCGAAACAAATTTATCGCATGACATTATCCAAACGCGTTATCAAAAAAAGAATATGGCCGGCACCGCCGAACCCAAATATATCATCCTTACACGCCGGTAAACACACGCATATTTTGAACCAAGTCCGGTTGAATTTTTTCACAAAGGCGTAAAACCTGACTTACGTGGAACATATTTTTTCCAAACCACAAATGCAAATCTGACCTCAAATTCCAATTATTTAGCATATCAAAAACAATTCCAACGAAATCAGAATTTGCATCAAACGAATCGCCATGTGCCGTTATCAAAATCGCATCGGGCGCAATTTCGCGCAGTGCATCAAACACCGCCAACCAATTTTGACCGCGCATTTCATCGATATCAATCGCAACCGAAAAAGTCTTGTCAAAAAACAAATCATTTCGCACGGGTTTCATCGCATCGCAAAATTGCGACAAATCCGACACATGAACAAAAACCTGGGCACCGACCGCACCGAACCTGAATGCCCCGGTCACAGACCGCGACAATTCCGATACCGCATCAATAACATCTTTATCAATAACAAAATTAAAACGATTTACAATTTTGATATTATTTTTTTCAACCCACGGCCAAATTTCACCGGTCGCCCCACAAGGTACCGATATCAATGACACACCACTTTCCAACACGGTGTCCGCCGCCGCCGCCAAATCCGCCGCATCGGTTGCACAATCTTCAACCCAACATGCCTGCATTTCATGGATATCATCAAAAAGATAATTCAAATTCATCATAACACTTTCTACTTTATCACAATTGTGATATAATTTAAACGCTATGAAAAGATTTTTTGAAAAATTTTTATTGGGCATTTTATGGTTGTTGTCGATTACGCTTATAACAACCCTTTGGATGAATACAAATTACGGTTTCGATATGCTGTCGGCGGCACATTGGGAATACCTTGGCACGCTTCAGGCGAACCGTTCAGAAATTAAACCGGACTTTTATATTTCACTAATCGCGGCACTTTTTATCGGCCTAATCGGATTGTACTTGATTGTCCGCCCACGCACAAAACGCATAAAAGACACGACCACGGCCCCACAAAAATCAAATATTGTAATTGTGCCACAACAACCCGTGATTCAATCAACCCAAACCCCAGAAAAACCAAAAGTGCAAGATAAAAGCACGGAAACCTTCACCCCCCGCCCCGCGCCCGCAATATCTTTGACCCCGCGACCAATGTCACCGATGGGATTGCGCCCGCCAACCCAAAGGCAGACTGCAACAATTCCAACCCCACCACTGCAACAAACGCCCAAACCTGTGGCAACACCACAACCGGTCCAAAACACAAATTCGCCTGAAATTCGAACTGCACTTGAAAACGGTGAATACATCATTAAAAAATGCGACCGAATTGGAAAGTTGCAAAATCCGACTGTGACCATCGCATACGACCAATCTATGTGGATTATCGCGACCAAGGCATCACCAAACACAATGGTCGATGCAATTCAAACACTGGTCACGATATTTGATGATACACTGGGCGAAACGGCAAACGACATTAAACTGCGCGGATTTATAATCGAACCGACCGAACCCGTGCAACGGGGTGACGATTTAATTATAACATTTGACAATACGGCGGATTTTGTGAAATATGTAAGTGAACACAAAAACATAAAACCTGACGATTATGATGCCGAATTATTCGAAGCGTTTTCTACATACATCGGCACCGTAACAGGATACATCGGAAAATCATAATGCAATGGAACCAATCAATCGCGGAAAAAAGATTATCTGACATGAAAATGCCGGATATGCCGGTCACCCCGATACAGCCAAAAATTTCCGCGGTGCCATCTGATTGGTTTGCGCAATACAAAAAACTTTGTCATGAATTTATGCGTTCGTTGTCGGACTGTGTCCAAGAATTGGCACTAATGAACCTTAGTCGTGATGAATTTATGGATTTATTGATGGGACGTGCGATTCCGGACAATCTATCATTTCGTTTTCGCATCCCACTTGTTTGGGGCGGCAAATTAGATATTGAAAATATGTTTATGTGCGCCACATTTCCACATTCACAAAACCTTGACCGATTTATCATCGAACAATATGGAAATGAAACAATATGGCTGCCAAATCCTGAAAAGAAAATTTACCTGCCGATACATTCAACAATAAGTGGTAACGGCGGAAACGCCACGGCCGACCGGCTTAGTCAATTTGCCGCAACAATGAACACGGGACGCAATCAATCATGAACCAACTACTTGAATCTTTGAAACAGCATGGCGCATTTTTTGCACCGGCCACGCCGACCGGCCAAATCACGATTCTGAATATGAATCTGCAAAAGATTCGTGCCGCGATGTTGCCAAATGAATTTATAAAGTTTTATCAAATTTGTGGCGGGATTAAACTTGGCAACGGATATATCTTTGGCCCGAACGAATACAAAACTGGACGCACCCACCCAATCCCAAGCGTATTAGAAATCAATCAAGATTTAACCAATATCCCCGCAATGCGTGGCAAAACTGTATTCGGCCGAAACGATTTATTTTGGTTCGCATTTGATACATCGGGAAAGTGTATGATGCTGGACAACATTGGACTACAAACATTGCGCAGGTATGAAGATATCTATCGCGCAATTTATGAATGCCTTGCCGGGGGAAAAATTTAGAAAATGAAAAAAATATCCATATCTTTATCGGGCCATCAAACAAGCCTTTCTTTGGAATCAGAATTTGTCGATGCCTTGCACGAAATTGCCATGGCACGCAAACAGCCCGTTGCAAAAATCATTGACGAAATCGATGAAAAGCGCACCATCGGAACGAACCTGTCGTCCGCGGTGCGTATTTATATTTTGAAATACTATCGTAAATGACTTTTTATTTTTTCCGTGTCACGCCCGCAATCCATATTGTTCCCAAACACGACACGACCAATATAATTATCATCCACATATCACGACCAAACCTCCTGTACGCCGTTCTATGCGCGCCGCAAACCGTACCATCAATATGCCCCGCAATACCAATTGGAATCATCGCTTCGACATTACCGTCGGCGGCAACAAATGCGCTTATACCCGAATAATTTGCGCGCACAATCGGCACACCTGATTCAATTGCATACCGCCGCACCATGCCAAGGTGTTGATACGTTCCCGGGGTTTTTCCAAACCAATTATCATTTGTGATATTTACAATTGCATTTGGTATTTTTCCGCGCGGAATAAGTGAATCAGAAAAAATAACTTCATAACAAATCGCGGGTGCAAAAACAAAATTCTTGCCCCCAAGATTCATTTTTATCAATTCCGGTCCATCACCCGCCGTCAATTGTCCCGGTGTGGGAATTAAATCACCAAACGGACGATATTCCCCAAACGGCACAAGGTGCGATTTGCTGTATACGCCGGAAACCGTGGCATCCGGATTTGCCATCAACATTGAATTATATAATTTCCCATCATCAAAATAATTTGCGCCAATAATCATCGGTTTATCTAAAACCCGCGCCATTGAAATAATATCACCCGGCATCATAACAAAAGGATACGCCGTTTCCGGGAAAACAACCAAATCATATTCGCCTTCGGACGACGCAATTTCGGTCATTACATTTATATTATGATTCGCATTTTGCAACGCCGCCGCACGCGAATATGTTGCTTTTTGAATTGCGCTCTGCGCCGGTTGCACAATCCTTATAATCGGCCGCGGCAAAGCATCGCAAGTATTTCTAATCAAATGTATATTTCTATTTCCATATAAAACGCCAACCGCACCAAACATCAAAAAGCACAACAACACAAACCAATTTAATCCGATACGATGATTTTTTATAATTTCACAAACCGCCGCGATTATTCCAACAATCACAAAGGTAAGCCCCAACGCACCATAAAGCGACATTGAATTTGCAACATATAAATTTTGCAATGAAATATTCGCAATCGGATTCCACGGAAAACCTGTGAACAACCATTCGCGCAACCACAACACCAATGTCCAAACAGACGCAAACAAAAACGGTCTACACGCCGGATTTAGCCGTATAGAAGAAATTGCCAAAAATGGCGATGTAAAAATAATTCCACCAACAATACCAATTCCAATAATCCCCGGCAACGTCCAAATTGCGAATTGATTTGCCAATTCCGGCACAACATAAATACTGTTCAAAACCCACCAAAACATAGCGATTGCATATACAAAACCAAACGGGAAAATTCGCCAAAACTTTCGCCACGCCGAAACACCAACTAAATTTTTCAACGACAATAAATACGCGCCACCAATACCAATCACCGTTGCCCACCAAAAATTAAATGGTGCGAAGCCAAAACTTGCCACCACCGCACACAACGAACAAACTATTGTTCGACCAAACGCACCACGAAAGAACTTTTTTAACCCAACAACAAATTTTCCACCGGGGCAACACGATTCATCGTTGCATACGCCGGATTCCGCCGTATAGGGATTTTTATATCCCAATTTTTTTAGTATGGCCGTTTCCTTTTTTTCCATTTTTTCCGCATCTTTGTCGTTCAAATGATCATATCCCAAAAGATGCAAAACACCATGCACAATCATATGCGCCGTATGTTCTGCCACCGATATATTTTCTGATTTTGCTTCACGTCGAACGGTATCCAACGATATAAAAATATCGCCCAACAACACATCATCGTCCAGTTCAAAAGATAGCACATTTGTCGGTTTGTTTATTCCGCGATATTTTTTATTTATTTTCTTTATTTCCGCATCATTTACCAATGTAATCGACACTTCTGAATTCTTGTATACAGCGGTCACCGCAGCATTGGCGATTTTTTCAAAATCGATATCATATTTTTTCCACCGTTTATCATCAACATTTACAAAAACGCGCATAATATTTCCCCTATATTTTATATATTGCCAATCAAATGTTTATTTTCTATGATTATACCATAAAATAAAGAAGAATAAAATGCAGAATAATTCACGTCCACTTGCCGATTTAATGCGTCCGAACACGATTGACAATGTCGTGGGTCAAACGGCACTGCTTGGTGAAAACGGCATTGTCCGCCGCATGGTTGCGGCGCATAAACTTTCGAACCTGTTGCTGTGGGGGCCACCGGGATGTGGTAAAACAACAATTGCGCGCGCACTGGCAAATTCGGTTGATATGGATTTTGTTCCCATGTCTGCGGTTTTTTCCGGCACGGCGGACATAAAGAAAACGATGGAGGTTGCACGCACCAATGCGGCCATGGGGCGCGGGACACTTTTGTTCATCGACGAAATTCATCGATTCAACAAAACGCAACAGGATACATTACTGCCGTATTTGGAAGACGGCACAGTTGTCTTTATTGGCGCAACCACCGAAAACCCAAGTTTCAATTTGAATAACGCGTTGTTATCGCGTTGCCATATTGGCGTTCTGGAACCACTGAATACGGCGGATTTGGCGACACTCATCGAACGCGCGGAAAAATTTATCGGCAAAAAATTGCCCCTAAGCGCGGATGCAAAAAAACACCTTGCGGAAATTTCCGATGGCGATGCGCGATTCTTGCTAAACACGGTTGAATACCTGGTAAATGCAAAATTCAAAAAAAACCTTGGCCCCGACGAACTTGATAACGTGATTCAAAAGCGTGCACCGCTTTCGGACAAAACCGGCGATGAACATTACAATATGATTTCCGCCGTGCATAAATCATTGCGCGCAAGTGATACAGACGCGGCGCTTTATTGGGTTGCGCGCATGATGACCGCGGGCCAGGACCCAATGTACATTTTCCGCCGTCTTACAAGATTCGCA
>JAFOVN010000020.1 GCA_017392345.1 Alphaproteobacteria bacterium
GAATCCGCGGCCCAAAACTTAAAAAATCGCGCATCGTCCGCGGGAATTGATTGCTATGTGTTTCATTGATTGATATTATACGGTTATGAATCCAAAGATTGAAAAACTTATTAAACAATTTGCAAAACTGCCACGTGTTGGAAATCGGGCGGCGCAACGAATTGTATTGGCACTGTTGCAGGATAAAACCGGTCGCATTGAAAAATTGGTCGAAGCATTGGTTGATGCAAATGAAAACATACATGCATGCCCGGTGTGTGGGGTGCTGACCGATAGGGGGGCGGAAAAATGCGAATACTGTCGCGATATGCGGCGTGCGAATAATATGCTGTGCGTGGTGCGTGATTTATCGGATGTTTGGACACTTGAAAAATCGGGCGTGTTTGGCGGACGTTATCATATAATTGGCGGGTTGCTTTCGGGTGTGGCGGGAATTACACCCGAAGATTTGAATTTGGCGAATTTATCGGCGCGAATTGCGGACGAAAAAATCACGGAAATTATTTTTGCGTTACCAAACACTATCGAAGGCAAAACGACCCAGCAATATATTATGTCGATAATTGATAAAGAAAATATAAAGTTTTCTGAACTTGCATCGGGCGTGCCGTTGGGTGGCGAACTGGATTATATCGATGACGGCACATTGTCGTTGGCGTTTGGGGGGCGGCGCACAATATGACGGATAAAATTTCATCTTTGCCACCGGTGTCGGAAATGATGCGCGATGCGGGGTTGGAACCGAAAAAGCAATTTGGTCAGAATTTTTTGTTTGACCTAAATTTAACCGGTCGCATCGCACGCGCCGTGCCAGATTTAGAACACACAACAATTATCGAAATTGGCCCCGGACCGGGCGGCCTTACACGGGCATTGTTACACGCGGGTGCGCGACGCGTAATTGCAATTGAAAAAGATAAAACCACTGAACCAATTTTGTCGCAAATAGAATCCGCCGCAAATGGCCGGTTGTGTGTTATCTATGATGATGCGTTGCGCGTTGATATGAAAAAAATTGCGGGCGGTGAATTTTCTATTTGTGCAAATTTGCCTTATAATGTCGGCACGGAATTATTGGTAAATTGGTTGCAAGATATTGCGAACGGCGTACCAATAAAATCAATGACACTAATGTTTCAACGCGAAGTTGCGGAAAGAATTGTCGCAAAAATGGGTGATAATGCGTATGGCCGTTTGGCGGTTTTAACGTCGACCGTTTCGGACGCGAAAATTTTGTTCGGTGTGCCGTCAACCGCGTTTGTGCCACGGCCACGGGTGGAAAGCGCGGTTGTGCAAATAATTCCGAATGCCGCAAAGATAAATAAAATTGAAAACATTTCGGCACTTGAAAATTTAACCGCAAAACTTTTTGGAATGCGGCGAAAAATGATTCGCGGAATTATGCGCGATGTTGATTGGGAAAGTTTTGGTTTGTCGGGAACGGAACGGGCCGAAGATTTAACGGCGGAAAATTTTCTTGAACTTTCAAAAAAACTTGTTGCATAAACACCGCAAATTTTTGCTATAATAAATCGCGAGTCGTACGGAGAGAGAATTGTCTTTATCGGTCCTGATATTTTTTGCGATGATTTTTGTGCTGGTGTTCTTGCTGCGCACGTTGCGTGTTGGGGCATTGGTTGCGTTCCTTGTCGCAGGCATGATATCAGGACCATATATTTTGGATTTGTTTCAACTGAATTCTACATGGACATTTCTTGGCGACCTTGGGATTTTATTTTTGTGGTTCACCATCGGTTTGGAAATAAACATAAAGCGCCTTTGGCAAATGCGGCGAACAATTTTTGGTTTTGGCGCGACCCAGGTTTTAATGGTTGCAATGATGTTGTTTCCAATTCTGTTTGGAATGACAACATGGTCGGTGATTGGTACAATCACGATTTCACTTTTGTTCGCAATGTCCAGTACGTCCGAAGACCTGCAATTACTAACCGACCGTAATCAGTTAAACACGACCATGGGACATCAAACTTTTTCTATTTTGTTGTTCCAAGATTTATTGTCGATTCCGCTTCTTGCCATGTTACCGGTGTTTGCCGGGCGTTCTTTCAACCTTGGGGCAACATTGATTGATGTCGTGGTGACTTCGGTCACATTGATTTTTGGTGTTGTTATAATTGGTCGGTTTGTTTTGAATCCGGTGTTAAAACGTGTGGCAAAATTAAAATCCAAAGAGGCATTTTTACTTGCCATCATGTTAAACATCGCACTTTGGGCGGTGTTGATGAACCTTTTGGGATTGCCGACGGGACTTGGTGCATTTTTGGCGGGTATGCTAATGTCTGAAACAATATACAGTCATCAGGTCCGCGCAGAAATCGACCCATATGCATTATTGTTTTTGTCGTTGTTCTTTATATCGCTTGGGATGGGATTGAATCTTGAAGTGCTGATGCGGAATTGGTATTTGGTTATTGGCGGTATGGTTGGATTGGTTTTTATAAAATTCTTTGCGCTGTTTATGGTGTCGCGCGTGCGTGGCATTCCGGTTTTTGATGCGCGCCTTATCGCATTGGTGTTAAGCCAGGGCGGCGAATTCGCGTTGCTGATGTTTCAGACAATGAAAACCAGTGGCATTTCCGCCGTGCCCGCCGCGGACCAAGAAATTTTGACCGCGATAATAATCTTATCTATGGTGTCAACGCCGTTCTTGCTAACCTTGCACGATAAAATTTTCCGTTCGAAAAAAATGTTTGCACGTTCGCGTATGCGCCAATTAAACGCAACCGACAATGAAACAAAACCCGAAGTTTTAATATGTGGTTTCGGTCGTGTGGGGCAAATAATTGCGCATGTTTTGCGTGCGCGAAAAATACCATACGTCGCACTTGATTTGGATGTAAACGCGGTCATGCTTGGGCGTGAACATGGGTACAATGTATTTTATGGCGACAGCACGAATCACACGGTTTTGCGTGAATTTGGTTTGGCATCGCGTCGCGTGCGTGCGGTTGTTGTTGCACTTGATAATGCGGCGACCGCGCGTAATGCGGTTTTGACAATAAGGGGCATCGCACCAAAAGTGAAAATTTTTGCACGTGCGCGCAATTTGTGTGAATCACGCGCACTGACCAACGAAGGCGTCGAAGAAGCATGGCCAGAAACGGTGGAATCTTCGTTGATGTTGGCGCACGGGGTTTTGGAAAAACTTGGTGTATCCGATGAAATAATTTCCCGCACATTGCAAGAAATGCGCAGTGAAAATTATTCGAAACTTGATAACGCAATCGCGGATAAAAACAATTAAAAAAATCACCACGCGCACGTTGTTTTTATGTTTGCTTTTATTTATCTATCTTGCTATATTGTGCAAAACCTTTACAAAGGAAAGAAAAATGAAAAAATCACTGTGGGCAATTGTTGCGATAATCGCGATCGTTCTGGTTGACCAAATTACCAAGGGCACACTGCTGTATTTAATAACTGGTTCGGCATTTGTTTGGGGCGCGGCGTGGACCGTTGTGCCGGTGCCATATTTAATGCGGCACGTGACAAACTTTTTTAATGTTGTGTTCACGTGGAATCCGGGCACGGCGTTTTCGCTGTTTCGGAATTTCGGTGATAATTTACCGATGATAATGACAATTGCAACGGGTGCGATAATTGCATTGATTTTATATTACCTGTTTGCGCGTGCGAAAAATTATGAACGCATACCGCTTGTTCTGATTGCGGGTGGCGCACTTGGTAATTTCGTGGACAGGTTGCGTTTTGGCGCGGTAATCGATTTTTTGGACTTTCATATTGGTGGCGCGCATTGGCCGGCATTTAATGTCGCGGACAGCTTTATTACCGTTGGTGTTTTGCTTTACATTTTGAATTGGTGGTTGGCGCGCCGTCGTTGTATGCGTAATTTAAAAGGATAAAAAATGGTAAAATTTCTTGATAACAATAATTCGGGGTTTGCGGCATGGAACGCAAATCGTAATGCAACTGCAAAACCAAAATCCAAGTTTGGCGGATTTTTGTGGTGGTTCATTTTGTTCATTGGTTCTTGGTGGTTGATAAGTATGTGGACATCGCCAAAGAACGCGCCCGCACCGACCGATGCAGATGTTGCGATTATTTCGGCAACCACCACCGATACGCCGGCGCGCGAAATTTCATCGGATAAGATTGTTGCAAATGTTCGTGGACTGCGCATTTCAAATGTTGCATTGACGGACTTTGCGGCGACATCGGATGTGGAATCCGACCGCGTAAAGTTGCTTGGTGCGGAAAATGATTTTCTGGAGGTCGGTCTGAACGCGACCGGCACAACCGCGCCAGATGTGAATACGATTTGGCAAGACAGTGCGGGTAAAATGACATGGACCAATTCCGATGGTGTGGTGTTCACGCGCGACATAACCGTTGATGGATATTTGGTCACGATTACCGACAGTGTCCAAAATAAAACAACGCGCGATATTTCGTTTGCACCGTATGCGCGCATTGTGCGTGGGCCTGCGCCTTCTTCGGCGGGCGTTGCAACGGGCGCGGTCACGAATACGAATTCGCGCGTGCGCTATGTTGATTGGGGCAAAATGGCCAAGAAATCTTATGTCTATTCCACGACAAATGGTTTTATCGGATTTGCAGACCAATACTGGCAAACAATTGCAAACATAAAATCGCCCGACCAAACGATGCGCGTGAAATCAATTGCGGATAAATATGTTGCGGATTCCACCGCGGCGCCGATTGTCGTTAAACCGAACAATACCGGTGTTTTCACAACGACGGTTTTTGCCGGCCCCCGGGAACAACGCGTTTTGGATACGGCGGAAACAACGATTCCTGGAATTGGTGAAACATTGGATTACGGGTGGTTTTGGTTCTTTGCGCGGCCATTACTGTGGGCGTTAAACATTTTGAATTCGTTCGTGATGAATTACGGCGTTGCGATAATTTTACTAACGATATTATTGCGATTGCTGATGTGGCCACTTACGCGTAAATCGTATGTGTCGTCAATAAAGATGCAACAGATGCAGCCGGAATTAAAACGCATACAAAAACTTTACGCGAACGACAAAGTGCGTTTGCAAATGGAAATGATGAACCTGTATCGCACGCATAAAACTTCGCCTATGTCGGGTTGTTTGCCGATGCTGATTCAGATTCCAATTTTCTTTGCGTTGTATAAAGCATTGCTTGTGTCGGTAAATATGCGGAACGCGCATTTCCTGTGGATAAATGATTTGGCGGCGATGGACCCATACTTTATTTTGCCGATACTTATGGGTTTAACAATGTGGTTGCAACAATACATGCAAACCGGCCGCACAAAGGCCGCGGATGCAAACGATGTTGCGGCACAAACGGGGCGCATGATGAAGTGGTTGCCGATAATCTTTACGATAATGTTCGCATGGATGCCGGCGGGATTGGTTCTGTATTGGACGATATCAAACATTTTCGGCATAGTCCAAACATACATCATCAAACGCAGATTGAATACGAAATAAGGAAAGGAGATTGTCATGTCGGAAACCGCACAACAACTTATAACATCTTGGATATTGCATGGTACGCCGGTTGGATTTAAAAGTAATGCCACAAATGACGATCCTGCGGAATTTGTGAGATATGCAAATTTTCATGGTGCTGAAGATACGCATATTGAGCATCCATCTAAGCCTGGGGAAAAATTTATAAAAGAAACTTTGCCCAGTGGTTATGTTGCGTACACTTTTGTTCGGACAGGAATATATCAGGAAACTTCTGACCGCGAGGGATCTAATTATGCTGCACTAAGCGTTTTTATCCCAAAGAATGTTAAAATATCAAACCAAAGCAAATTCGAACAGAAGCTAAAACAAATCCTTGAAACAAATGTATTAAATCTGTATACATATCCCCACAATGATTCACGAAAATGGGTTCAAAATACCCGATTCGGATTATTTGATAGGCATGAAATGGATGCAAAAATTGGCGAATCATTAAAACAACTTTTGCCTTATTTATCAACAACAGAGCAAGTAAATACGCCCAAGGCAACTGTCGATGATTTTAGTACGGCAACGGAAAAACTGAAAGCAGAAATACGGGAACTTGAACAACAATTAGCTATCAAACGTGCACAATTAGAAAATATGCAAAAACAATCATAGATCAATAAAAAAAGCCCGTTATAATAACGGGCAATTTCATTCCGATAATGCACGATAAAGCGCATCGGGCGTTTGTATAAACGGTGCGCGCATTTTAATTGCATCTTTGGCCATATTGACACAGGTCCAATTTTTTCGCGGGAAATTTCGTGGCAAATCACACGGCACATAAACAAAGCACCAACCGTATTTGCGAAGCATTTTCATATCCCGCGCCCGCAGAACAATTTTTTCAATATGTCCATGCGATATGAATTGATATAGTGTAAATTTCGCGCGCCCACGCACGATAACCGCACAGTGCCGAAATTTTTTACAAAATATATTTGGTAAAATTTTTGAAGATTTTTGTGCAAACCCAATAATAACCATATTAAAATCCTTTTCGTTTATTCAATCCAACCCTTGGCGCGGGCGGCCGCATCGATAACGCGCATCGCCGAATCCCACACGGCGGCGGCATGATTTTCGCGCCAAATATATTGGTGTGGTGCGCGCCGGCGATCGCCAAATTCTTTGATAACCGACAATTGTTCATCATTTAATTTTCCCGCCAAATAAAGTTTCGTAATCATCGTTTCAACATCAACCAATTCGCACACGCGCCGTGTTGCCGCATTACCGCGATATTGCCCAATATCATTACGCACAGATTTAGAATACAAAAACCAAAACCATATTTGTTCTGCGCTTTGAAATTTTTCCGGTGTTATATTGACTTGTGAATTATTCATTATAATTTCTCCTTTTTTTCTAATTCCTTTTTATATATAAAGACCCGATTGAGTTCAGTAAATAACTACAACCATAAATTGAAACAAAGTGTGAATTAGCGATTCGTTCGGTGTTTATGAAAAATTTCCTGCGAATCGATAAACATTTGTTTTTTAATAAAAGGCGATGCATACGCATCGCCTCTCTCGCTTATGGCATAATATATGTGTTTGCTATGTCATGTTAAATCCTTTGGTTAAAAAAACCGCCATGCGGCGGTTTAGTTGTTTTTATAATCTGTGCACTAAAACACAATCGGCGGGAAACGATCACCACCCGTATTCGGACAGCAATTAAACCCTTGGTCACCCATGTCGGTATATGTTTCACCCGGACAGCATCCGTTTGCATCCGGATTCGCACCACC
>JAFOVN010000021.1 GCA_017392345.1 Alphaproteobacteria bacterium
AACGAGGTAATGTCGGTCTATGATAAAAATGCCACGGATATCAAAACTGAAAAAAGTGAATTGTATAACAAATCAAAAAAACTTGGGAATTGGCGAACTGGATTGCTGGGGGTTGGGGCGGCGACGAATGTTGCGGGCGCGGTTATTGCCGCGAATAATCAGGTTGACGGGGATTTGCAATCGCGAACAGACGAATGTATCGCGGCCGTGGATTCACTAAAAACCGCAATGGCCCAGGCACGAATTGACGGTGCGGATATTGGAACGGCGAACAAAATTGCGACCGCGTGTGGCGAATGGAAATATGCCGATTTATCGATAATAAATAACCGGGCGCGTGGCGCGATGATTTCAAGTATTGTTGGCGCAACAACGGGTACGGTTGGAACGATAACTTCGGCATCCGCGAATACCGATGCAACGCGCAGTGATGCGGACAAAGAAAAAACACTAAACACCGCGTCAAATGTCTTGGCGGGCGGGACGGCGGTGGCAAGTGGCGTTGCGACCATATTTAACGCGACACAAATCGCCGCGGTGAAAAAGATTGTAAAAATTGCCGATGAATGTGAGGCCGCACTGCGATGAAACGATTGATTGCATTTTTATCGGTGTTATTATGCGCGCCCGCGTATGCGGATGGGTTCGGTGTAAATGACAAAGTCCTTTATTTCAATTCAAATGTTTTGATTGATGTTATAAAAAACACTTTTCCGCAAAACCTGCAACTGGATGTCGCGAACAAGTATGTTGAATTGATGGACAAGTCGGGAAATGTTTCGATTGCGGATTTAATCACGGTTTGTGGTGTTGGGAATTTAGATAACGCAAAATGCCGGAACTTTATCAATGATTTAATTACCGCAATGGGCGACGATACGATACGGCCATTTTATTGGGCGGACTATGTGTCGGCGAATCCCGAACCGATACGATTACAAACATACAGCAGTGGCGATGGGTACCATAAAAACCCGGGACTTGGCCCCGGCGAATGGGCGATGACGTTTGGTTGGATGAAAGATTCCAAATTCATAAAACAATACCCACAAACAAAATACATTCGCGGGCACAGTGCATGCACGGCGGATGCGGGAACACAATACAAAGTTGACGCAAGCAAAAATTATGCTCTGAATGAAAATACCGGCGAACATTGTTGGTGTAAAATGGTGGGCCCCGAAGAAAGCCCATGGGTATATAACAAAGGTGGCGACACAATGGCGGGCGGATGCGAACGTTCGTGCGCGTTGGAATGTTTATCCGCGTTGCGTGCGGAACCCATGCGCGCCGCGATGTTTAGTGTTGTAAAACTAAACGGTTCAAATGCGAATACAAGTGATGAAAAAGTCATCATCGACGATTTAGTCGCGACCGTAACACCACCCCCACCACCAAAACCAAAACCGGCCCCAACGCCCGAACCAAAATACGAACAGCAACCAGATCCTTGTTGGAAGAGAGAGTGGATAGACAATCACTGTCATATAAATTTGGATGGAACAAAAGGGGGTTGGTGGAATGATCTTACTGGTCGTGTTTGGGGGGATTTTTCTGGTATGTCCCCGGGAAGCTGGAAAATCAATTTCCCCTGTGGGGCCATGATAACCGGTGTTGCGAAATGTGCCTCAAATGCTGGAAAAAAATGGTTACAAAAAGGCACCCCGCGTGGTGAGGGTGAATATTGCTGGTGCAAAGCAGAGACTGAATCCACCCCGTACAATTTTACCCCCGTATGGGTCTTTCTGCGAGATTATGATAATCCCGAGTATTATAGTTGTGCAAACAATTGCGCTGAAGATTGTGTTCATAATATTGCTGTTTACTTTGAACCACGAAGTGCACTGTTTGGGCTGAAGTATGAAGAATATGATAATTAAAAAATAATTTTTTAGTTTGGATACAAAGATAGGGGACAGATAGGATATAAATGAAAAGATTAATCGCATTTTTATCGGTGTTATTATGCGCGCCCGCGTATGCGGATGGGTTCGGTGTAAATGACAAAGTCCTTTATTTCAATTCAAATGTTTTGATTGATGTTATCAAAAACACTTTTCCGCAAAATTTGCAACTGGATGTCGCGAACAAGTATGTTGAATTGATGGACAAGTCGGGAAATGTTTCGATTGCGGATTTAATCACGGTTTGTGGTGTTGGGAATTTAGATAACGCAAAGTGTCGGAACTTTATCAATGATTTAATTACCGCGATGGGCGACGATACGATA
>JAFOVN010000022.1 GCA_017392345.1 Alphaproteobacteria bacterium
AAGGCGAGCGCCTTGCGCGGATTTTATAAATTTTTAATGTTGGAACATATAATCACAAAAAATCCGGCAACGAATATCGAATTACCCAAACGGCCAAAACCGTTACCAAAATTACTAAGCACCAACGAAATCGAATTACTAATATCTTCGGCGGGCGATGTCCGCAACGCGACCCGTCTGCGCGCAATGATAGAATTGATTTACGCATCGGGCCTGCGCGTATCCGAACTTTGCGAATTACCAATGACGGCGATACTTGGCGACCGCCTTTTGATTCACGGCAAGGGTTCCAAGGAACGCATTGTCCCCATGCATGCCGAAGCACAAACCGCCCTTGCCCGATGGTTGCGTATGCGCGATGCGGACGAATCGAAATTTGTTTTTCCATCACGTGGTGCATCGGGCCACATAACACGCGACGGTTTTTTCAAATTACTAAAAAAGTGCGCAACACTTGCCGGAATTGCGCCTACGCGCGTTGGTCCGCATGTTTTGCGACATTCGTTTGCATCGCACTTGCTGTCGCACGGTGCAAATTTGCGCGCGATTCAAACCATGCTTGGACACGAAGATATATCAACAACACAAATTTACACGCATGTTCTGCCTGAAAAATTGCAACAGGTTGTCGCCGAACACCACCCACTTTCAGATAAAAAAGGACACACAAACAATGATTAAAAAATGTGATTTTCCCGGTTGCACACGGGCGGGCACTTGCCGCGCGCCAAAGACACGCGACCTGAAAGAATACTGGTCTTTTTGCAAGGAACACGCCGCCGAATACAATAAAAATTGGAATTACTATGCGAATATGTCCGCCGATGAAATCGAAGAAGATTGGGAACGCCAAACGTTCGGCGAACCGGTCGGCAAACGCAGTCCCCAAGACACCGCCGATTACGTAAAATTTTTAAACGATTTTATTACCGGCCACGCAAGTTTTGATAAAATGCCACCCAAAAAATCACTGCCGTCGGCAATTGTTTCGGCATTCAAAACACTTGAATTACCAATCACCGCATCGTGGCGTGAAATTGGTGCAAAATACCGCGCACTTGCGAAAAAATATCACCCGGACACGGCAAAAAGTTCGGATTCGTCGGGTACCGAATTTGCAAAAATTTCCGCCGCATATCAAACACTAAAAAAACATTTCGGCAAATAAGAATTTTTTATGGCACATCCAATGAATTTGTGCTATGTTATGACCCACAAAAAGGATTTTTTACATGTACGATGTTATTATTTTGGGTTCTGGGCCGGCGGGATTGACCGCGGCACTGTATTGTGGACGTGCAAACAAAAACACACTTGTTATTGGTGGCGACACACTTGGCGGTCAAACCGCGGGAATCGCGACACTTGAAAATTACCCCGGATTTCGTGGGTCGGGTTTTGACCTTATTCAATTTATGAAAGGGCAAGCGGAATCTTTCGGTGCAAAAATCGAAATGAATACAATCGCGCATATTGAAAACGGTGAAAACAATACATTTACACTGACCGACACGCACGGGAAAAAATATGACACGCGCAGTGTTATTTTGGCAACGGGGGCCAGTCCGCGAAAACTTGAAATCGCGGGTGCGCGTGAATTCTTTGGCCGTGGCGTTTCATATTGTGCAACATGTGATGGATTTTTCTATGGCGGCAAAACGGTTCTTGTTATCGGTGGTGGCAATTCCGCACTAAACGATGCGCTGTATTTAGCGGACATTGCCAAGACGGTAAAAATCATTTATCGTAAATCTGCATTTACCCGCGCCGAAGCGATTATCCGTGACCGCGTTGCGGCAAAGTCAAACATCGAATGTGTATTTAACACAGAATTAAAATCTATATCGGCGCGGCCAAATTCCGAAAGTGGCGAACTGATTGCAACCACAACTAACGACGAGCAAATAATTTGTGACGGAATTTTCGTTGCGATTGGACACGAAGCAAACACCGATTATTTAACCGAAGACATCAAACGCGACGACCTTGGGCGATTGGCACCGGACGCGTTACCACGCGGAATGTTTGTTGCCGGTGATGTTCATTCGGGACTAAAAATGCAAATTGCAACGGCGGTCGGCACGGGCTGCACCGCGGCGATGGACGCGATTGCATACCTTAACGCAAACGCATGAGTAAAAAAGGATGACAAATGTTGGATATAAAATTTATTCGTGAAAACCCAGAAATCGTAAAAAACGCATGCCGGGTAAAAAACTTTCCGGATGTTGTCGATGACATTTTATCTTTGGATGTGCGCGTTCGCGAATTAAAGACAATCACACAAACAAAAACCGCCGAAAAAAATAAACTTTCGCGCGAAATTCCAACCGCCACGGACAAGGCACCACTTATCGCAAAATCCAAACAAATTGGCGAAGAGATTGCAAACGATTTGGCGGAACTTGCAGAAAAGGAGGCAAAGTTAAACGACCTTTTGCACCGCGTTCCACAAATTCCGGATACATCCGCCCCCGTTGGCGCGGACGATTCCGCAAACATAGAGGTTCGCCGTGTCGGCGCCCCGCGCGAATTTGATTTTACACCGCGCCCCCAGTGGGAATTACTTGATATGAACGGTTGGTGGATGCCGGAAAAAATCGCGGGCATTTGCGGCACACGCACATATTGCCTGTGTGGTGAATTGGCGGAGTTGTCATTGGCGATTCAAACATACGTTGTTCAAAAATTGATTAGTAAAGGCTTCAAATATATTGAATGTCCGCCCGTCACAAAACCACAAACTATATTCAATGCGGGTCATTTTATGGGTTCGGATTTATCGGTTATGAACGATGATGTTTTTATGCTGGCCGACACAGACCGTTGTTTGGCGGGCACCGCAGAAATAATTTTGAATTCTCTGCACGCTGATGAAATTTTACCAGAAAACGAACTGCCGATAAAGTATGCTGGATTTTCCACATGTTTCCGTAAAGAGGCCGGTGCCGCCGGTCGTGACACGCGCGGACTGGTGCGGTTTCATCACTTTGACAAAGTCGAACAATATATTTTCTGTCGTCCCGAAGAAAGCGATGAAATGCATGAATTTTTGTTAAACAATTTGTGCGAAGTTGTGGGTGATTTGGAATTGCCGTATCGCGTAATTGCAAATTCCACCGGCGACATGGGTTTCAACAAAGTAAAAATGAACGATGTCGAAGCATGGTTTCCATCGGAAAACGCGTATCGTGAATTGGGTTCTTGTTCATCAATTGGCCAATTTCAGGCCCGCCGCACAAACACGCGCTATCGCGAAAACGCAACCGGCGAAGTGAAATTTGTTGCAACATTAAACAACACTGGAATCGCCCTGCCCCGCGCATTGGTGCCGGTAATCGAAAACCACCAAAACGCCGATGGGTCCGTGAACATTCCAAAAAAATTGCAACCACTAATGGGCGGCAGAACGAAGATAGGTGGTAAACACTAATAGCCCGTTCCGCCCAATCGCGCCACGATTTTATTCTGTATTGCCCCCGCATAAAATCAAATTTTATTTGAAAATGCAAAAATACATGATAGAATTCTGTGCTAAAAAAGGGCAAATATATGAAAATTAGAAATATCGCGATTATTGCACATGTTGACCACGGAAAAACGACCCTGGTCGATAACATGTTGAAACAGGCGGGAACTTTCCGCGAAAACGAACGCGTGGATGACCGCGTCATGGACAGTGGCGACATCGAACGCGAACGCGGCATTACCATTTCCGCAAAGCCGACATCGGTGCTTTGGCACGATTACAAAATAAACATCGTTGATACGCCGGGCCACGCGGACTTTGGCGGCGAAGTAGAACGTATTTTGTCAATGGTTGATGGCGTGGTGTTATTGGTCGATAGTGCCGAAGGCCCCCTGCCCCAAACGAAATTCGTATTATCCAAGGCATTAAAACTGGGGCTGCGCCCTATTGTTTGTATCAACAAGGTCGACCGTGGCGATGCCCGCCCGGACGAAGTTTTATCCGAAACTTTTGACCTGTTCGATAAATTGGGGGCGGACGATGCACAACTTGATTTTCCATACCTTTATGCGGTTGGACGCGACGGTTGGGCGGTGCGCAATCTGAACGACGAACACAAAGATTTAACCCCACTGTTCCAACTGATTGTTGACCATGTGCCGGCACCGGATTGCAATGGTTCGCGTTGTCAATTGGACGCACCGTTCACCATGCTTGCGACAACCCTTGAATCAGACCCATATGTCGGCCGAATACTTACCGGGAAAATCGAATCGGGTACTGTGCACGTTGGACAAAGTGTCAAGGCAATAAATATGAACGGCGAATTTATCGAAAACGCCAAAATCACAAAGATTATTGAACACCGCGGAATTGAAAAAATTTCCCGCGACAGTGCGTCGGCCGGCGACATCGTCGTCGTTGCCGGATTCAGCAAGGCAACCGTGGCGGATACACTTTGTGACCCGTCGGTCACCGAACCGATTCCCGCAATGCCTATTGACCCACCAACCCTTACCATGACATTTTTCGTGAATACATCACCACTTGCGGGGAAAAGTGGTAAAAAACTTACATCGCGTATGATTGGCGAACGCCTTTTCAAAGAGGCCGAAACAAATATCGCACTAAAAGTCACACAAAGCGAAAACAAAGAATCTTTCGAAGTTTCCGGCCGTGGCGAATTACAACTTGGGATTTTAATTGAAACAATGCGCCGTGAAGGTTTTGAACTTTCGGTATCGCGTCCGCGCGTTGTTATGCACACAGGCGAAAACGGCGAAATGTTGGAACCAATCGAAGAAGTCGTTGTTGATGTCGATGATGAATTCAGTGGCGTTGTTATCGAAAAAATGACCAAGCGCAAGGCGACAATTACCGAAATGAAGGCATCCGGCGGTGGCAAAACGCGCATTGTGTTTTCTGCGCCATCACGCGGACTTATCGGATACCTTTCGGAATTCCGCACCGATACGCGTGGTACCGGTATTATGAATCGCGTGTTTGATAAATACGGACCATATCGTGGTCCAATTGTGCAATATCGTCCAGGTGTTTTGGTTTCGATGGAAAATGGTGTTACGGCGACATACGCGTTACATAATCTTGAACCACGCGGTGTTTTGTTTGTTGGCCCCCAGACCGAGGTTTATTCCGGTATGATTATCGGCGAACACAGCAAAGAAAACGACTTAGAAGTCAACCCGATAAAAGGTAAAGAACTGACCAATGTACGCAGTGTGACGGCCGATGAAAAATTGTTCCTTGCGCCACCGCGCAAAATGTCGTTGGAAGAAGCGTTATCATATATCCAAGACGATGAATTGGTGGAAGTCACGCCCGCAACAATTCGCCTGCGTAAGAAAGAATTGGACAGCGGCAAACGCAAAAAACTTGCCCGCGGCAAAGATGAAAGTTTATAAAAACAAAAACCGGCTATACGCCGGTTTTTAACTTATACGCAATTTTTATCTTTTATATCACGCAATCTGCGCATTCCTTGGCCACACCGGCATAAACACCGGTATACCCATGAATATAAGAAACCTCAAACATATTAATTGTATCAAATTTCATCATTGCTTGAAATACGGCTTGTTCCGTAGACACCAATCCGTGTTTTTTCATTATATTTCTTACTTGTTCAAACCACACATAAAATTTATGTACCCATTCTGTATCAGCCATAAAACTACATGCTGGCACATCATAATCTGCATTTATCATTGCAATATCAAGTAAATTTTGTTTAACCAACGTTTGGGATGTTGCAGGCGAAATTGGACCTTGCAATTTTTTATATAAGCGATAGATAAAGTTTGGAACAAAATGTGGTCGTGTCTTTCCAAGTGTTGGTGATATAGTTATGCGCACCCTTTCAGGTTTGGCCAAAATTTTTCCATCCCACTGTGCCCAAAAGCCGGCATACATCGGATGGAAAGAGCCCGCATCTATCCACATAAAATACTTTGACTTAAATTTATTTGTTTGCGCCGCCCAATCAAACACAGACGGTTTCGCGCCAATAAGTATTAAGTAATCAACCCATTGCTCTGGTGTTTTATGATGAAATAAATATCCAACATTACCACGCATTCCATGTAAAATTTTCAACATTTCATCACGTTCTGTATAATGAGGCAATGCGGAAAAATCCATCACACGCATATCAACATATTTTTCTAAATTTTCTTTTTTAATAAATTCTGCGGTTTCTTTATCGCACCACAATGCAACTTTTTTAAAAGTATTTATCAATGTTTTTAATGACGGCAAATAAAATTCTTCAAACTTTCGCTGCATATGTTTTAGAGAATTCAAATCATTTTGCTGTGGCATCTTAAACAACATAGTGCAAAAAGTTATATCTGAACGTTTATTATCATACTTTATGCTCATAACACATCCCTTTATTAAAAAATCCATCATTATAGTAATCGAGTTTTAGCATATGCGCAATAATTATTACTTGTTGCAAACAATAAAAAAAACTGTTCTAATCATAATGCATTATGAAAAAACATAGAATCTTTTTAATTGCCGGATACGACAAAGATGGAAAAATAAATTCCACACTAATTCATTTGGTGAAATCCTTTGCGAAATACGGTGATTGTGTTTTGATTATGGATTCTGATTGCGATGAATCTGAAATTGCTAAGGTAAAACCGCATTGCCTATATGTCGCCGGCGCACGCCATGGCGAATATGATTTTGGTTCATACAAGCGAGCATATATTTGGGCGACCGAAAACACAAATTTATCAACCTATGATTTTATGTATATGGTGAACGACAGCGTATATGGCCCATTGTTTGATATCGGTGAATACCTAAACAAGATGGAATCTTTCGGCACCGATGCATTCGGTATGGTTAAAAAAACAGGTGGAAAATTCCAACACATTCAATCTTGGTTTATCGGTATGCGACCAACTGTATTTCTATCAAATTGGTTTAGCGATTTTATCACATCTGTAAAAAATGTCGAAAGCAAAACCGCCGTCACCGAACTTTACGAAAACGGGTTCACACGCAAATTAAACGGACATAAAATTGCATGGAAATGCCTTTACGACATATACAATCGCGGAATTTATAATCGGGTCAAACACCTTTATAAAATCCGTATGCCGTTTATCAAAAAACTTTCCTTTACGCGGCATTTCGGCGCATACGGACGACAGATTTTATATGTTCTAAACCATGTTCCAAAAAAATTGCGTGATGATGTTTTATCCGCCGCGCGCGAAACGTTCGGAATAAAATATATAAATTGGCTTTTAACAAAAAATCCTGTTAAAATCTTATTGCGTAAAACAAAATATGTTATATCGAGGCTGCTGTGCAAAAACTAAAAAAAATTGCCGCCATCACAATGGCGCGAAATGATGAATTTTTTCTATCGCGGTGGGTTGAATATTACGGTCACGAATTGGGAAATGAAAACCTTTATATAATTCTTGATGGAACCGACCAAGATGCGCCAAAAAACGCTAACGGCGCAAACATAATAAAACTGCCACACACGGATATGTCACGTGCGGCTGGCGATAAATATCGTATCGGCAAAATAAACGAACTTGCAAATGAATTATTCAAAACTTACGACATTGTAATCGGTTGCGATTCGGATGAATTTTTAATCGTTGACCCGAACGCAAAAAAATCACTTCGCGAGTATCTATCCGAATCAAAATATAAAACAACCGTTTCCGGACTTGGATTCGACATTGGGCAAAATATGAAAACGGAAAAACCAATCGACACATCAAAACCAATGTTATCACAACGCGAATATGCCCTGCTTTCCACACGATACACAAAGCCGGTTGTTTTATTCCGTCCCGCCCGTTGGGGCAGTGGTTTTCACCACATCAAAGGCAAAAATTTTCACATTGATAAAAATTTATACCTGCTTCACTTTGGCGCGGTTGATATGAATATGTTGATTAAGAAAGCGGAAAAGCGCGGTGCCGATTGGGTAAATCACCTGCGACGCCGCGGAAACGGAACAATAAACGCGGTCACAACCAAAACCGCACACGGCAAAACATGCATAAAATTTGCCCGCGTTATGCAACGCATATTCCGTCCAATATACGCACCCGGCAAACCTGGAATGATGGGATTAAAGTGGGTTGTAAAAATTCCAAAAAGATTCAAAACTACTGCGATATAAATTTTTCTATACGCCGTTTATATTTTTTTGCACGCATCCTTACCGGATTTTCAAGAATTCCCATATCGCGCATTTCCATAAACAACTGCTTTATTCGCGCAATATCTTTTTTATTTTCTATAACCGTCGCCAAACGTTTCATCGTAATTATAAAAGGCCACAAAAATTCCGCATTAAATCGCCGCGCCTCTTTCGGCGTTGCAACACCCGCGCACACACCATACGCATGTTTTAACCCAACGCAAATACATTCAAGCATAAACATTACTTTTGCGGTATGTAAAATAGATCCAACATTTGGCACATAAAAATACAGTGGCGCATCCAATATGACCGTTCGTGGCCGTGCAAACATTATGTCAACCCACCATGGAAAATCTTCGATAACTATCCCAGTAATAAATTTACATTTTTGCGCCAAATCGCGCCGTAACATTTTTAGCACCGGATAACATTTTTTAACTGTAAATCGCCCCAACGCATGTGCACGTTCGGTCGCATATCCAAGTATATTATCGGTCACAACATGTGGAATTTTTTTTACATCATATTTTTTTCTGTACGATTTAGGCACAAAATCTAAAACATCCACACCCGCCGCCAACATTTTTTCCATTTGTTTTCGCGCGGTCATATCAAACTTAAAAACAACCATATCGGCATTATTATCAACCGCCGATTTATACAATATCTCTAAAGTTTGTGGATGAATAAAATCATCACTATCAAGGTATAAAACAAAATCACCTTTTGCAATTTTCGTTCCAAAATTTCGCGCATCTGATTGCCCGCCGTTTTCTTTGTACACGACGATAAAACGATTATCTTTTTTCGCATATTCTTTGGCAATTTTTCCGGAATTATCGGGCGAACCATCATCAACACAAATCGCCTCAAAATCCAAAAACGTCTGATTTAACACACTATCCAAACACCGCCGCAGGTATTTTTCGACATTATACATCGGAATAATTATCGATATTTTCGGTCGCATCTAACATTCCCCAACAAATTCATAAATTTGATTCCGCAATTCGAACCGTTCATTCGGCACATTATCAAACACGCCGTCATCCTTCAAATTTGCAAATGTTTCACGCGCAACTTTTAATTCATCATCCGACTTCAAATATTTTATTTTTCGAAAAGCCCAATTCACAAAATACCACATAAATTGTTCTTGCCATTTTTTCATCTGATAATCGGTTGCTGATTTTTTATAAACGCTGTATGCATAGGAAATCCCAGTACAGAGCGATTGCATAATCCGCAATTGTTTTGCCGACAATACGATTCCACCAAAGTTTGGTATATAATAATAAAGTGGTAAATTTATAATCGACACACGTGGATTTTTTAACATAATCTCACTCCACCATGGAAAATCTTCAAACAAAATTCCCTTTATAAAAGGCGTATCCGCAATCAGTTCCCGCCGATACATATTTTTCCAAACCTGACAATGTTTAATTAGCCATTTGCGATTTTTATTAAATTTATTATGCACACGTTCAGTTGCATATTCGAACACATCATCCGTCACGCGCGATTTTATTTTTGCAACATTATATTTTTTCCTAATCCCCAGTGGCCGAACATTATCAGTATTCAAACCCAACTTATGATACACCATCAATTGTGGTCGATAAAAACGGTCATATGTATACGCGACAATATCCGCCCTGTCCCGCCGCGCAATCGCATACGCAATTTCCATTGTTTGCGGATGAATAAAATCATCACTGTCCAAAAACATAATATATTCACCGGTTGCATACGGCATACCGGCATTACGCGCATCAGACAAACCGCCATTTTCTTTGTGCACGACAATAAAACGATTATCGCGTGCCGCGTATTCTTCGGCGATTTGCCCCGAATTATCCGGCGAACCATCATTAACACAAATTGCCTGAAAATCCGAAAACGTCTGATTTTGCACACTGTCCAAACACCGCCGCAGATATTTTTCAACATTATACATTGGAATAATTATTGATATTTTCGGCATATTTTATTCCTACATTTTATTTATTATTTCGTCCGCGAACGACCCAGGCACCGGTTTATCCGACCCACGATAGGTCAGTTTCTGAAAAAATGCACCCGCCGTCACACGATTAAAAGTATCCGCATCAAACGGTTTGTCTTTATAATCCCACCACAGCATATGCGTTGGGTCTTGGTCAACATGCGGCATTTCGGCGAAATGCTTTTTTGCACGCGTATCGTTTTGCACCAATGTTTTGAACAACAATTGATGCATAAAATAATCAAAGTTGTGATTTTCATGCATCCAATAATCCAAAATCATCGCCCGCCATGCGTCAAGCAAATACGCACCCTTGCGCGCACGAATAAAACAGTTTTGCATAAAACTATACGGACTGCCTACATGTTGCCCGGCCATATAAACAAAGAAATCTTCTTTGATAATCCAATCTGGAATTGGTGCGGTCACAAAGCCGGTTGAATCAAGCCAAAATCCACCATGTTCATACAAAAGTTCCACACGACAAATATCCGCGAAATGTGCACGCGCAATTTTACCCGCACGATATTTTTCAACAATTTCCTGGGGCAAAGTAATATAATCAAAGACCGTATTTTCATCCAACACAACCAGTTCTTGTTCACAATGCCGTCGCACACTGCGAAAACATGCCTTTACCAAATCGGGCGCGTTTTCTTCGCCTTGCAACCAAAGCGTAAAGATTTTTTCATGTTCATCATCATGCACAACCGCACGTTCCGGAATCGCGGCGGCCGCCGGCAAATATCGTTTAAAATAATCCGGAATAATCCGCGAAATCACATCACTGCGCACCGCGCGCCGATGCGCACGTGACCACCAAAGCGGGTTAAACACATGCCCCAACATTACAACACGCGTCATCGCCCACATCTTTGCTATATTCATACCCGCCCCCTTTTTGATTAAAGCATCGGGCGACAAACGCCGCCCGAACAAGTTATTCTTCCATCACACTTTCGTCCGCATCGTCCGACGGACCGGTCGTCATTTCTTCGGCAATACCACCCGCACGCGCCATAATTTTATCCAACAATTCTTGTTGCGCTTCTGGATGATCTTTTAGCCATTGGCGCGCATTCGCTTCGCCTTGGCCTATGCGTTCATTATTGTACGAATAAAAACTGCCCGCCTTGTCGATAAAGTCATATTTCACACCCATATCCAAGATTTCACTTATCCGCGAAATTCCTTCGCCATACATAATCTTGAAATCAACAGTGCGGAAAGGCGGCGCAACTTTATTTTTCACAACCTTGACCCGCGTTTCGTTTCCGATGACATTTTCCTTGTCTTTGATTGCGCCCGTGCGCCGAATATCAAGTCGCACCGAAGCATAGAATTTCAACGCATTACCACCACTGGTTGTTTCAGGGTTTCCGAACATCACGCCAATCTTCATACGAATCTGATTGATAAAGATAAGCAAAGTATTACTGCGTGACACCGACCCCGCAAGTTTTTTGAGTGATTGACTCATAAGCCGTGCGGTTGTTCCAACAAAACTGTCACCAATGTTGCCCTCTAATTCCGCCTTGGGCACCAGTGCCGCAACCGAATCGATAACCACAACATCAACCGCGCCGGATTTAATAAGTGTATCCGCAATTTCCAATGCCTGTTCCCCCGAATCAGGTTGCGATATAATCAGGTTTGCAACATCCACACCCAACTTTTTCGCATAACTTGGGTCCAACGCATTTTCCGCATCGATATACGCACACGTGCCACCCTTCTTTTGCGCTTCGGCCACCGCGTGCAGTGCAAGCGTTGTTTTACCACTGCTTTCCGGGCCATAGATTTCAACGATACGTCCGCGCGGATAACCGCCAATCCCAAGTGCGATATCAAGCCCCAGTGAGCCCGAAGAAATCGCCTCTATATTCTGTTGCGAACCATCGCCCATTTTCATAATTGCTTCTTTGCCGAATTGCTTTTGAATTTGTGCAAGTGCCGATTCAAGTGCCGGATTTTTCGCGCCCGTCGTGGCCGCCGCCGTTTCTTTCTTTGCCATAATAACTTCCTTTGCTATACGCCCTGTATGATACCGCAAAAAAAACACTATGCAATTTATTTTTTTATTCCCCTTCACTGTGTGAAGGGGGGGACCGCGGCACCGCCGTGCGGTGACGTGGTGGGGTAGTTTCCTTCACTGTGTGAAGGGGGGGACCGCGGCACCGCCGTGCGGTGACGTGGTGGGGTAGTTTCCTTCACTGTGTGAAGGGGGGGACCGCCGAAAGGCGGTGGGGTAGTTTCCTTCGCTGTGTGAAGGGGGGGACCGCGGCACCGCCGTGCGGTGACGTGGTGGGGTAGTTTCCTTCACTGTGTGAAGGGGGGTGCCAACGGAACCGCCGGGGGGTATATTTGTTCCGCACCAACACCAAGCCGGGGCAAAGCCCCGGCGCACTTACACTAACACTAATTTTCATCAATCATCTGGAAAATCCCAAAGCCAACAATAATCCGGATCATTTTCATGCCCGGTTTCATACCCGGCACAGGTGCGTTTTTTCTGGCGGGTGTCAACGGCGGCAATGGTTGCGATATTTGCGCCGTTTTCCAATTCGCCGGTTGTCGCATTATGCGTTGGCGCGTTCGCGGTCGCAACCCCATTGCCCAGCGCGCCATTTGCGCCATAATTTGCAAGTGTGTTCGGCGTGCCGGTGGGCGCAGCATTTTGAATTTCATTATGCAACGCACTATACACATCTTTCAGCAGTTCCAATGACACCAACGCACCATTGATATAGTTTTGATTTGTTGTCGCGATACTACCGGTTGCACCAAAGTTTGATGTTTGATACTGCGCCAATGTTTTTGTCCCGTTGATATACAATATAACATTATCCGCGCCGGATTTTTTGGTAAGTGGTTGCGACCCACCCGCGGTGATATAACGACGTCCAACGCCCCCCCTGTATGTAGTCAAATCAATCGTTTCCCCACCCATGGATGCCATTTGGCTGATATCTGTTGTGCTTGTCCTTCTAACCGGCAGTGTGTCTTGTTTGTCGACTTTTAAGGACCACAAATTTTCTGCTACGGCACGGACAGTTGGAACAAAATTATCCATTTCGGAACCATAGCCACCTTCAGTACCATAATAATGCAAAATCCCCTCATCATCTAAAATTGTATCCTGATCCAAAATACCGATTTTATTGGCAACCAGGCCACTTGTAGAATCATATGTCGTAATCGCCGGCAACATAAGTTCAGGATTGCCATTAAACTCCACCAATCCTGTTTCGATAATATCCTGTTTCGTATCGACATAGGCCTTAGATGCCACGGTTTTCTTGTCCAATTCCGATGGTTCCGCAAATGACGGCATTGTAAACAATGTTGCAAATACAAATAACGCGATAAATTTTTTCATATATTTTCCCCCTTTTTTATGTAACAAAAAACCACCGAATTCACTTCAAGTGGTTGGAGGTTCAAGACTATGTTCCGAGAAAATAGTGGGTTTATTCTTTATATTCACCGCCCTCCAACCACCCTGGGTTGGAGGTGTTTTTTGTCCCCACGGACATCCGGAACTACGGGTCTTGACACCCCATCGATGGAACACCCACCGATACAAATATTTTATCAAAACATGGGTATAAAAAACAAGCGAAAAAAGTATTGGCAACAAAAAACGGGCGCACCGCACCCGCCACTAACCAATGCTCACTAACAATTACACTCTTTTTCTTGCGATCAATACTGCAATCGAAATCACGCCTATTATGGCCGTCACCCACCATACCGCCGCGGTTGTTCCGAACGCCGCAATACATACAGCGCCAATACCGGGTGCAATAACACTTGGCAAATTGCAACTTGTGCGAAACACACCATAAAACTTTGTCTGTTGCGCCTGCTTTGTTCCATCAAAGAATAACAAATCATGCACTGGTTCCATCAGGGCACCGGAAATCTGCCACAACACAAATATGGCAAGCAGTGGAAAACCGGTCGCAAATGTTGCCCATACCGAAAACGCCGCAAACGAACCGAAACCCAAAACCAACCATATACTTTTTCCAAATTTTCGCACCAAATGCCCCATAATTTCGGATAAAATCAAATATGGCACAATACCGAAACTTAAAATCAACCCCAATGTATCCTTGGTAAATCCGGCCTCTATCACCACAATCGGCACATACAAAAGACGCATCGCCCGCAACGAATAATATCCAAAATTCACGATATACGCGCGCTTCATTCCCGGTGTTTTGAAAAAACTCATCGTGTTGCGCCAAAGTGCGCGCACCGTCCGTCGCGGACTTACCGGTTTTATAACTTTGTCTTCTTGGGTTAAATGAAAATACCTAAAAAACACCCAGGCCCCCAAATAAATTGCCGATGACAAAAAGAACGCCGACCGATTACCGAATCGGGTTGCAACAATCACCGCCAACATCGGCGCGAACAGCGCACCAATATTCATCCACAAATGATACCGCGAATTTAGCCGCGCCATACCAACATCACGCGAAAAATCTGACATAAACAGTGGCACCAACATCGCGGTAAGCGTGATTGCAAAGCCACTGGTGTAATCCAAAACAATAAACGTTCGGGGCAACACGGAAAAGCCCATCATCGCATAGCACACGACCAACATCAACAGTGCAAAATAGAAAACCTTGGTCTTGGAAAATTGGCGAAAAATCTCATGCGCGAACAACGCGACAATCATACAGAACACCGAATAAATCGCGACATAGACACCAACAACCGCGGAATTCATAAAAATTTCCAAGATAACAAGGGAATAAACGGCATTATAAATACCATCGGCAAATCCGGTAAAAATACCAAGATTCGCGAACGAAAACCCACTAAGCGAACTTCGCATAGAGATATATTTATCTTTGGCCATTAAACTAACTTTCCCCCCTACCCTGATAAATATATCACAAAAACGACCGAATCGCAAAAAATGGTTATCCGTCACCGCAAGCGGTGCCGAGACTGCGCTGTGGCTTTGCCCCAGCTTGGTGTTAGTGTAAGTCCGTCACGACCGCGGCGCGGTCATGCCGCGACGGGTGGTTAGCAATCTCTAGAATAATTGCGTCATCCCGCACTTGATGCGGGATCTCGTGGTTTCATCCGTAACGGGGAGATCCCGCTTTACAGCGGGATGACACCACTCTGGAACAATCGCCAACAAAAAACGCACCGTTCGGTGCGTTTTTCTTATTTTGCTTCGGCTTGCTTTTGATTCCGCTTTTCATACAAATCTGCGAAATCAACCATCTGCATTGCAAACGGTGGGAATCCTGATTCGGCCGTAAGGCGGGTCACCAATGCACGCACCGCCGGGAACAGCAATGTCGGTACATCAATCAACAGTGTGCGTTTTTTCTTTTCTTCGTCTTTTTCTTCTTCCATCTGCACAAGGCCGGAATATGTCGCCTCTATCAAAAATATAGACTTCGAATCGGCCTTTAATTTCGAATGAATTTTCGTAATCAAATCAACCATAAACAGATTTTTTTCCGAACCTTTGACCTGCATATCGATATTGATTTCCAATTCCGCCTGGCCATTATCCTGCTTAAAGAATAAATCCGGGACATTTGGACTTTCAAAAGAAATGTCTTTCAAGAATTGAGATATAATATTGAACTTAGCCATGCGATTGCTCCTTTTTTTATGACTCGTTTTATGATAATATAGCATACAAGGGGAATTTTACAAGTGGGGGGATAAAAAAAATGACAACAAACATAATTAAACTGGTAAAAAGGGGAATTTTACTGGTTATCGCGGGCGTTATATTGGCGTCTTGCGATGTTTCGACACCAACGCACACGGGCGACGATTCGACGATTCCGTCCGAAAATTTGAAAAAAGTGTCTTATTCGGACTTGCCCGGATGGCGGGATGACGATGTGAGATATGCACTCCAGGCGTTTCGTAATTCGTGCAAGGCAAAAATTCAATACACCGGCCGCATAATACCCGACCGCGCATTGTTCCAAGAAAAATGCAATATGTTGCCCAGTGCCAGTGCCGACAACGAAACGGTACGCGCATGGTTTGAATCGCACTTTCAACCGTACAAGATATATAATGACAACGGAACGACCAAAGGCACATTTACCGGATACTATTCACCAATAATCCCGGCGTGCCGCAAGAAAACTGCCGAATGCAACGAACCACTTATGGGTGTTCCAACCAACGGTCAAAACTTTCGTGGCGTGCCAAAGGAAAAAATCGTTCGGGATAAAATTGGCCGTGTTCTTTATTGGGCGAACATCGTCGATGTGCAAAACATACAAATCCAAGGCAGCGGTATGTTAAAACTTGATGACGGCAAAATGGTAAAACTAAACTTTGCCGCCGTAAATGATATGCCGTTCAAATCGATTGGTGAACAATTGCGCAACCGTGGCATAAAACCCGAAGGCGGTTATTCCGCAGACGCAGTTTGGAAACATTTAAAGAAAAATCCAAAACTTGCACGCGAAGTAATTTATAACAATCCGCGGTATGTATATTTCTATGAATCGGTGCCACCGGATGTGATTGGAAAACTTGGGACACCACTTTCAAAAATACGCAGTATCGCGATGGACGATTCGCTCTATACGTTGGGTTTGCCCGTATACGTCGATACAACCCTTTCGGACGGACAAAAATTTAGACGCCTTATGATTGCCCAAGACACCGGCAGTGCGATACGCGGTTTCGTTCGCGCCGATATATTCTTTGGCAAGGGCGATGAAGCATATAAATACGCACACGGCCAACATTCCCAAGGCGAAATGTATATCCTTATGCCAAAAGAATATGTCTATGTCAAACCAAAATAAAAACGATTTCACCAAACGCATAAAACGCCCACAAACAATTGCGGGCGCGCTTGGGGGGCTGATGAAAATTTTCGGTGTGCGCGCATCAGATTCCGATCTTGTTGCGCGTTGGCCGGAAATAATCGGCCCGGAAATTTCAAACCTTGCCGACATTTGCGCGATAAAAAAACAACGCGACGGAACATATAATATCGTCTTGCGACCACGGAATCCGGCGTATACATTAAATCTGTCCTATATGGTTCCGGACATAACAAAAAAGATAAACAAATACTTTGGCACCGAATGTGTCGGCAAAATAAGTTTCAGGAAATAGCAAAATGACGAAACGAATACTTGGCATTGACCCCGGACTTTTACATACTGGATGGGCAATCATCGACACAAACGGCAACGAAAGAAAATATGTGGCAAGTGGCGTTATCTTGCCACGAAAAACCGGCGCGCTTGCCGAACGACTTGCAATTATATTTAACGGTGTCACAAAACTTTGTGAAACATTTGAACCAAACGAATGCAGCATGGAAATAACATTTGTGAATAAAAATCCGACAACGACACTGATATTGGGCCACGCACGCGCGGCGGCAATGGTTGCAGTGTCTGTGCGTGAAATTCCAGTGTTTGAATACGAGCCAAACAAAGTAAAAAAAATTCTAACCGGCGCGGGTCATGCGGATAAAACCGCGGTCGATAAAATGGTGCGAATTTTATTGCCCGCCGCGAACCCCAAAACCGCGGACGAAAGTGACGCCATCGCAATCGCCCTGGCCCACGCCAACACAACACGATTTGAAAAATTTATTGAAACGGCGTACCGTTCGTGATAACATACTTACCATAATCAAGGAGTTTTTAATGACAAACGAACCCAACATACTGGATAAAATGGAAAAGCTTGAAGAATTACGGCGCTCTCATCTTAATGCATTGCGCTATATTATAGAATATCGCGAAGACAACATATCTTCATCACGGTTAAAAAAAGAAACCGGCCGTGGGAATAGTTTTTTTGAATCAAGATTTACTTACATATTTGTGCGACCAAGTATAAACGGATTGAATGAAGACCCATTGACTGTGGTCCAGACCATATATAAATTATATGGAATAGAAACAAAAAAACACACAACACATCTTGACGACATAGAAAGAGAAATTCTTTATGTTGTTCAGCCGTATGACCAGCTAAGCGACGAGCAACGCAAATTCCTCAACGAATCATGTTCAAGCAAATCGGAAATAATGAACACATTATCTGAAATAATAACACAAATGCCAAAACAACCAGAAAACAACTTTTCGTTTCATAACCCAGGTATAAATCGCTAAAGATAGGCAGCAAAAGTAAACTCGCCGATAATTCGGCGGGTTTGCTGGCCGCTAACATTATCCACATGCCATCAAGCAAAGAATTTTTGGATTTCGTGCTTACACAATTATCCGCGTTGCCCGACATAACATACCGCGCGATGATGGGCGAATACATTATTTACTATCGCGGGAAAATCATCGGCGGAATTTATGACAACCGGTTGCTAATTAAACCGACCACGGCGGCACAAAAAATTATCCCGAACGCAACACCGGAAATTCCATACCCCGGCGCCAAACCAATGCTGTCGTTTCCCGACATCGAAGACACGGAATTGTTGGTAGAATTATTCAATGCGATGTATGGGGAATTGTAAAAAGCAACAACCAACGTCACCGATTTTAAAAGAATTGTCATGGCGGGCTTGGTCCGCCATAGGGTCTGTAAAACCTGTGACGAATAACACAAATTTATTACGAAATATTCGTCACAACTACTTAGCCCTATTCCAGACCAAGTCCGGAATGACAAAAAAGTATGAGGCAAAAAAATGCGGGGCTTTTGCCCCCCGCACCCGTCGCGGCATGACCGCGCCGCGGTCGTGACGGACTAACACTAACCACTAATTCGCGCCGGTAAACACCTTTTGCACATCGTCATTATCGTCCAACGCGTCAACCAGGCGTTCAACCTTGTCCCATGTTTCTTCGTCCACGTCCACCGGCATATTCGGAACCCATGTCAATTCCGCGTTTTCCGGTTCGCCCAAAACATCGGCAATCTTTTTCTGCACATTCATAAAATCATCAGGTTTTGTTGTAATGATAAAACCTTCGTCGGTTGTTTCCAAATTGTCCGCATCCGCGTCCATAATAATTTCCATCATTTCATCTTCGGTTTTACCAATCGACGCCGGATAGAAAATTTGCCCAACGCGCGTGAACATAAATGCGACACTGCCCTCTTCGCCCATGTTGCCACCATGCTTGGAAAAGATATTCCGCACCTCTGGCACGGTGCGCCGCGGGTTGTCGGTCAATGCCTCTACTATAATCGGCACCGCGCCCGGGCCATAACCTTCGTACCGCACCGCCACATAACTTTCGGTGTTTGCGCCCGACGCTTTGTCGATTGCGCGTTTGATATTATCGTTCGGCATAGAATTCTTGCGCGCCTGTAAAATCGCAAGACGCAACCGCGGGTTATTATCCGGATTTTTATCGCCCAATTTCGCCGCCATCGTGATTTCGCGCGCAAGTTTCGTAAACAATCCACTGCGTGCCGCGTCGGCAAGACCCTTTTTATGTTGAATGTTGTGCCATTTGCTATGTCCGCTCATGATTTGACCTTTTGATTTAATTAGATTAAAATTACCGGCAAAGGATAGCAAATGATTGGAAAATTGCAAGGCATTGTTGATTATATTGGTGACGGGTTCATTATTTTGATGGCGGGCCCCGTCGGGTACAAAGTATATACGCCGGAAAACCCGGCCCCCGGCACGACGGCGACACTTTGGATTGAAACGGTTGTACGTGAAGATTCGATTCGTTTGTTCGGGTTTGGAACGCCCGTCGCACAAAATTTATTCAATATGCTAAACGGTGTGTCGGGTGTCGGGCCCAAGGTTGCCATGGCAATAATGGGCACGATAAAGACCGATACACTGATGACCGCAATCGCAACCGGCGACGCAAAAACAATCGCAACCGCGCCGGGTGTCGGGAAAAAGGTTGCGGAAAAAATCATTGTTGAATTAAAGTCCAAGGTTGGCGGCGCATCGTTTGCATTTGATACATCCGGCGACACGGGCGCCCTGCCCGATTTGTTGGCGGCATTGGAAACATTGGGGTACCGCCGTATGGACATAATCGAAATGGCACAAAAATTGGTTGCACAAAATCCGGACGCGGGGGTATCAAAACTGGTCCCGATGGCACTAAAAGAAATAAGCGGGAATAGATAATGAATAATTTTATTAAAAAATTTTTTTCCGGCATTAACGCGATAAAAAGAAAATCCGGTACATACAAAAAGATAACCACAGAAGAATTGGTATCCCGTTTTACCAAAGAAAATTTAGATTATGTTGATTTATCTGACCTTGATTTATCAAACTTTGGCGATTTTTTTACATCACACCCAACGGGCCCCTTTTCATTCACCGGTGTCCACGGATGGACGGAAAATGTCATATGGCCAACACCTGACAAAATGCCCAAAGGTTTCAATCCACAAACATATATAGATTCACATAAACACCCGCAAGGAATTGATCAACTAAATAAAATCACAGGGCGCGGTATAAACATCGCAATAATAGACAGTATGTTTAATCCGAATCACCCGGAATATAAAGATAATATAAAATATTTCCAAGGGCCTTTGATGAAAATGAAAAGCGATTCGACGCATTATCACAGCAGTATGGTTGTCGGTTGCGCCGTTGGTAATACCACAGGAACCGCACCGGATGCATCTGTGTATTATTTTACACGTGCAAAAAATAATAACGAAGCACCAATGGAAATAATTGCTGTATTAAAATCCGTAATTGAATTCAACAAGAAACAATCCAAACAAAACAAAATCAACATACTATCGTGTAGTTGGAACCCTGCCCTTTTCGTCACTAACGATAAGGAATACACAGAAATAATGAATTTATTTGACGAAATTGAAGCCCAAGGCATAAAAATCATTTTGTGTGGTGGTGATGATTTAGATAAATTCAAACCTTCTTTTTCTGTATCAAAACGCGATTTTGTTCCGACATCTCTTGACACACATTCGACTGAATACAACGAAACAATAAAAATACCAACAAACGAAAAAACCGTGCCATACAATACGGGCGGATATTTATATCAAAAAATCGGCGGTGATTCATCATCTGCGCCATACCTTGCGGGCGTTTACGCTTGCGCACTACAAGATAACCAAATATTTATGACGCGTCCAAATTGGCAACAAGAATTGAATACAATTTTACAGCAAACGGCAACGCCAATAAAAAGCGGTGAAAAAATAATAAACCCGCTTGGCATACGTGAACAAGTCACGAAAATTGCACACGAAATGGAAATGAATTTAATTAAACAAAAAAGCAACGAATATGAATAACGACGACACAATCTTTGCATTATCATCTGGGCATGGGAAATCCGGCGTTGCGGTGATTCGCATATCGGGCAACAATTTACACGATTTTGCAAAAAAAATTATTGACCGCGCCACCTTGGCGCCGCGACACGTATATTTTACAAACCTGCGCGATGATAATGGCGAAGTAATCGACCAATGCGTCGTTATCTATTTTGCCGCACCGCACAGTTTTACCGGCACCGATATAATCGAAATTCAATGCCACGGCGCACCGGCGGTTATAAATAAAATCTTTGAATTTTTGCGCGGGCATAATATGCGGGTCGCCACGCCCGGCGAATTTTCGCGCCGTGCATTTTACAACGACAAAATGGATTTGACGGATGTTGACGGATTGGTTGCGTTGCTTGACGCACAAACGGATAAACAGCGCGCGGCGGCACTGCGTTCCATGATGGGCGGCGACAGTGTGATTTATGAAAATTGGCGCGACCAAATGTTGGAAATATCCGCATACGCCGCCGCAATGACGGACTATGACACCGACGATTTACCGCCAAACATTTCTGATATAATTTTGGAACATATAAAAACGCTCTATACGGCGGTTTCCGGCGTATTGGGCAATTACAAAGTTTCACGTGCAATAATGTGCGGAATAAATATCGCAATCGTTGGCGAAACAAATGTCGGAAAATCTTCGTTGTTCAATCGCATCGTTGGCGCGAACCGCGCCATAGTATCCGATATCCCCGGCACAACACGCGATGTCGTGTCCGCCCAAATGGACATTGACGGATACATGGTAAATTTATCTGATACGGCCGGCCTGCGCAATACGGTGGATTTTGTGGAAAAAATCGGAATTGAACGAACAAATACCGAAATCGCCAACGCCGATATAGTTTTACATGTCATTGATACCACCAGTTCCCCTTCGCTGGCGAAGGGGCGAAGTCGCGCCGTAGCGTTTCGCGAAGGCGGATGGCGGGTAGCACCCGACGGGGTAGTGGAAATTTTGATTGTAAATAAATCTGATACAATCGATTCACGCGACATACGTGGCGCAATATATGTTTCCGCCAAAACCGGTGCGGGCATATCGGAACTTATGCACGAAATTCGGAACCGAATCGCCGAAATCACAAACAACGGCGAAAGCACGGTCATGATAAACGCACGCACATACGACCTGTTGATAACCGCGCGCGATGAATTATTTGCGGCATTGAACGATTTTAATGGCGACTATGATATTTTATCTGAACACGTGCGATACGCGGCGGACGCAATTGGCAAAATACTCGGCACCATCGGCACCGCCGAAATACTTGATAAAACCTTTTCACAATTGTGTTTGGGAAAGTGATTAATGCTCTTTTTTGTTGAAAATCTCTTCAACCAAAGCATTCATCGCTGCTTCGTATTCCCATATTTTTCTGGCTGTTTCTTTATTAGCAAGTTGTTCATCAAGCCACCGACAATATCGTTCAACCGCGGCATCTTTTGCCCACTCTCTCATATACCACTCTATGCTACCTGGGGCAACAGGGTTCTCTACCGGCACATTTGTTTTTCTATTTTTTCGAACGAAACACATTTTCCTATTCCTTTCGCAGCGGATACTTTCCATCAATCAAATTCTGACGGACAATGTGGTGTTTGACCTTTTGCGTGCTGGTCATCGGCAAATCTTCGGTTGTCATTGCAAAGTGCGTCACCCATTTATAGGACGCCACCTTTTTATTCGCCGCCGCAATTGCCGCGGACAGTTTTTCCATCGTCATATCTTTATCGACACTGAACACACCATACGAAACGGTTTTATCTTTTACCTTATGCTCAAACACCGCAACATTTTTCACCCCCAGGATATTTATGAACAGACCTTCCAACTCATCCGGATAAACATTTTTACCACTGTCCAAAACAATCACCTGTTTCTTGCGACCGGCAAAATGTAATTCGCCGTTTTTATCCATCGACACCATATCGCCAGTATTAAAGAATCCGCGGTCATCGAACGCCTGTTTATTCGCATCGTCATTATTTAGATACCCATTAAAAATCTGATTCCCGCGCAGCCATAAAATACCAACACCGTCTTCATTTTTATCACGGATTTCAACCTCGTTATTCGTGGTCGGCGCGCCAAATGCAAATGGGATTCGACCCTTGCACGGTTTGGAAATACAAATCGGCCCGACCGTTTCGGTCATACCATACCCCTGAATAAACCCAAGGCCCAGCGCGACAAAGAAATTTTCAATTTCGGGTTTTGTCGCCGCGCCACCCGCAATCAGCAATTTTACACGCCCCCCAAACACATCTAATACCGGCCTAAACGCCGCGTCCACCAATTTACGCAGGCCGATTTTCTTTAACAAATCTGCATTTTTCAACACGAACGAAAACAGCCACCATTTATGCTGTGCCTTTATCCCATCAATGATTTTGTTACGAAAAACCTCAAACAACCGGGGGACCGCCGGAATGACATGCGGGCGATAGCGTTTGAAATCCGCCAAGATTTCCTTTGGATTTACGGTCGGTTGCAACAACACACCCGCGCCGTATTGCAATGTTGCAAGTATTTCCACCGCAAACCCGAAAATATGATACATCGGCAAAAATCCATACATGACATCGCCAACATCAAACCATTCGCGCATATCCAACAACGACTTTGCACATTCCAACAAATTATAGTGCGAAAGTGGCACAACCTTTGGCGTGCCGGTCGAACCCGACGTAAACGACAATGTTGCGACATCCGTCGGCTTTAATTCCGCCGGTTTCAAATCGGGATTTTCACCCGCATCCGCGGTCGTGATATCAAAAAACTGAAACACATCGGTTTTATAAAAGAACGATTTTTCCGCACAAACGAATTTGCACTTTGTAATTTGGGCCATATTATCGTATTCGAACGGCGTCAAATTCGTATCCAGCAACAGCACCGTTCCGCCCAAAAACCAAATTGCAAACAACGTTATCGGAAACGCCGGTATATTATGCGACAAAATTCCAACCACATCGCCCGGCTTCACACCTAACGAGTGCAGCGTCGCCGCACGCGCACGAACCATTTTCATAAAGTCCGAAAATGTCACATTTTCACGCACCAAATAAATGCCGTTCGGCCATTTTTCAACCGCCCTTTCCAAAAATTGAAACATACTGTTCATGATTCAAAATCCTTGTTGTTTTTACAATTTATTAAGGTTATTATACCCATAAAAGGAAAGATTGCAAATATGAAAATACTAACCATCAATATCAATTCGATTCGCGCCCACGCGGAAAGTTTTATAAAAATCCTTGAATCAAACGAATACGACACGATACTGGTCCAAGAATTAAAGGTTGAAACCGCCGGTTTTCCACATAATATATTCGAAGAATACGGATACAATATAAAGGTTTTTGGACAAAAAAGTTGGAACGGCGTTGCAACTTTTTCAAAATATTCTATCGAAGACACCGTCCGCGGAATACCAAACTATACCGATATAAACGCGCGATTTTTGGAAACGGTAATTGACGGTCGTATCCGTGTTATAAATGTCTATATGCCGAACGGCGAATCCGAAACATCCCCAAAGTTCGAATATAAAATTGATTGGATGCGCGCATTTGGCGAATACATAAAACAATACATTGATTCACCCGAAGCGGTAATAATCGGCGGCGATTTTAATGTGGCAATTGCCGACCGCGATATTTGGAAACCGGAAAACTATGTAGGGTCCAGTATTTCCGCCCCCGCGGCACGTGAAATTTTACAAGGGTGGTTTGATGGGGGTTGGACCGACATGTGGCGAAAAATGCACCCCGATGAAATCGGATACACTTGGTACGGGTACCGACAACACAGTTTTGAAAACAAACACGGTCTGCGCCTTGACTATTTTATGGCGAACAAAACCGCGGAAAAAATGATTACAAAGTGTGAAATCGACACCGCCCCACGCAGTGGCGAAAAACCAACCGACCATTGCGGACTAATGATTAAAATCGATTAATCGCGTTCATCTGCCCGCGCAAAGTCATCGTATTCTTGATATTTTTGTTCACCGGTTCGGCGATATTCATATTCCGCCCCACCCGCCGAATACATATTAAATAATTCTGTGACCTTGCTATACGCCGCATTTATTGCGGTTGCAGTTTCTTCGACATCATATTTTATAATTTTTGCGTCCCCGGATTTAAGTTGCAAAAATTGCATAATTGGCATTTCACTTTTGACGGTTGTTTTGAAACAAAAACCGTGGTTTTGCAACATATACGCCTCTAACGATAATTGTGGCATTGTACCATCGAACAATTGCTTTTTACTGGGTGCGGCACCCGTTTTAATATCCAACACCCCACCATCCCAAATTCGGTCGGCACGCGCACGAACATTACGCCCGGCGATTTTTACCGCACCTTCGATTTCAACAAGTGCGCCATCGGTTTCACACAACATTTGCATTGCAATCGGCGCGATTTCCATAAACCGCCGATGCCAAAAATAAAATATAAGGTTATTATTACCCAACACTTCCAACGCGCGTCTGTCCATTTCCGCAATCAGCCACTGTTCGGTCGCACCCGCGGGCGCACTTTCCAAAACGCTATGCACCAGTGTTCCAAAATCACGCACATCGGCCCCAACCCAATAATCATCCGTTCGGCGCAAACGCAGTATATGCCGCACATAGAACGCATAGGGATTATGTATCAACAATTCCAAACTTGTGACATATACATCAGACCAATCTGCGGGCGGTTGCGGGTTGGCATAACAAAGTGGCCTTGATTCAACCGCGTCACGCGAACGCACAACATTTAATATGTCATTTGCCGCATCTGTATCAAACCGACCACGTGCAACAATAACACGCGAAATAAATCGCGATTCTTGTGTTTGCACACCACCCGAAACCTTGCTGCGCAACCAATACACTTCGCATCCACATGACAAATTCATAAAATCAAGTGCCATCAGTGACACCTTGTGATTCGGTGATGGCAATCCAATTTTATTCGATATTTGCCGTGGCAACCATGGGTTTTCATACCCGGTTGCCGGAAACATACCTTCGTTTAATCCGGTAAGTATAACCACGTCCGCCGTTTGCATACGCGATTCTATTGTTCCCAAAACACAGACACTTGCCGTATCATTCATCGGCGGGCGCACACGAACACCGCCAAGGGTATCCGCAATAAACGCACGCGCATCGGTCAAACTAACCTGTATACTTTTACCCGTCAAACAATCGGAAAGTTTTTTTATCGCCGTCCAAATCGCAACAGATTCGGAACTTTCAACATCAAAGTGTGGTGCAAAACTTTCGGCATATTTATCAACAATTTCCGCAACCGTATCAAACAAATTAGAATTATTACGCGAATAAATTTCTTCAAAATAATTAGTGCCATTTTCAATCCAATCATCAAACAAATTCAAAATCGCGCGCCCCGCCACGGTCATTATACCGGACAGGCCACCCGAAAAATCTGCATCAATGTTTCGCCGTTCAAATTCACTTTTCAATCGTTGGTTTCCCGCCGCATCGGGTGTTATAATTAAAACCGTTTTTTTATTGCGAATTGCACGCGCCGTAATTTCGGCGGTGGCGGACGCTTCTTCGGATTCACGCGCGGTCTCTATTAAATGACAATTCGATAAATCACAACCACTTAAATCGCTGTATACATTGGAAAACGCCGTATTCATAAAATCAATATGCGACGCGCCAACATCAATTTCTTGGACATCTAATATATCAACACCGATTGCCGACAAAAATTTATATTCTGAATTATACGGGTTTGTATCCAATTCAAAATCTTCCTTTTGTCCGGAAATCCGCCCCGGCAAAATTATCCGACCATTTGGCAACGACGCAATTACCGACATTAAATCACGCGTGACGGGGACACTTGCGGTTGACCCACAAACAACAACCAATGATTTACGCGCGTCCATATTTTTTACATATTTGCACCACGCGTATACATCGGAATTCCGGCGTTTTGTTTCCGTATCACGCCCCCCAAAAATTTCATTTTGCACACGCGAAAGCACGGATAAAATTTGCGCCTTGTCTTGAAAGTGTTTTGCATATTTATCATCAACCAATGTCGTCCAATCAATATCAGCAATATCAACAGAACTGTTTTCCAAATAATCTTGCATAGTAATCAGTGTTCGGGCAACCGGCAACGCATTTGATATATTTTTAATTGTCGGAATTGACGCCAACAAATACGCGGTTGCGACAACGCGTTCCAATGTTGAAACAACGCCAAATTTTTCATCATCCAAATCTGTATCTTCAACCCCTTCGCCCAGTGGCACCAGTCGCGGCAATAATGCCGCGTGCCCAACTTTATCAATAATCATTTTTTCAACGCTGCGCACCGCCCGCCGATTCGGCAAGAAAATCAGCATATCCGTCAAATCAATACCGGAATCATTTATAATCCGCCAAAGACCGTCCAAAATCTTTGCCGGATTCGAAACACAAAAGATATTTTTATTTGATACCAATTATCGCCCTTAGGTTATCAATACCATATTTTTTTTCGGCGGATGTTTCAACAATATCATCAACCATCGCCGGATGTTCGTCTGCGCAAATCATAACCTGGTCTTTTTCACGCACACGTTTATCCTTTTTCGTATAAACGATTTGATAGGATATCCCGTTCGCGTCACAAAATTCCATAAGTTCCATATCCGACGGACGCACCCCAACACGTGAATCAACCAGGATAAACAAACGCTTTAATTGTCGCCGCGTCATAATGTATTCTTGGAATCGCATCATCCACCGCGCCGCATCCGCCCGCGACACACGTGCATATCCATACCCTGGCAAATCAAGAATTATTATTTTGTCATTCACATTAAACATATTCAGTGTTTGTGTCCGCCCCGGCGTATTCGATGTTCGCGCAACATTTTCACCAAGCACCGCGTTTATCAGTGATGATTTTCCAACATTACTGCGTCCCGCAAACGCATATTCTGGAAATTGCGTTTGTGGCAAATCGCATACATTTTCAAAACCACCGACAAATTTTATCATGTGTTTAATCCTTTTTAATCAAACGCCTATACGCTTCCTTCTTTGAAATTCCCGCACGCGCCGCCAAATCGCTTGCCGCGGCCTTGGTTGAATTTGCAACAACATCATTCACGATTTCCGATATTTCCGCATCAGACATTTTGTGTTCCGGTGCCGGCGCAACCACAATAACAATTTCCCCACGTGGCGATTCGATATTTTTTAGTTCCGCCGGATACCCAATTATCGCCTGTTCATGAATTTTCGTTATTTCGCGCACAATTGCGATTTGCCGTTCCGGCATAACCCGCGCAATCGCATCGATTGTATTCATAATCCGATTCGGGCTTTCATAGTAAACTATTGTATGCCGAATTTTATTATCATCGCGCAATTTCTTTTCATCAAAGAACCCACAAAATGTAAATCGGTCGGTCGGAAACCCCGACAGCACCAACGCAGATATAACCGCCGTCGGCCCCGGTACAACATATACCGGCACACCCGCGTCACGCGCCGCACGCACGATTCGGTATCCCGGGTCACTGATACCCGGCATACCCGCATCGGTCACAACCGCAACCGATTCGCCACCTATAATTTTTTCTATCAATCCGCCAATAACATCGCGTTCATTATGTTCATGGCACGACACGCGCCGCGTTTTTATATCAAAATGTGACGCAATTTTGGCAAAAACCCGTGTATCTTCGGCGGCAATTAAATCGACATTTTTCAAAACATCCACCGCCCGCGGCGACATATCGCCCAGATTTCCAATAGGTGTGCCAACAATATAAAGCCCCGTTTGCATTTATGAATCCTTTGTAGTAAAATGATGTAGTAAAATGATACAGAATAAAATGGATATTTCAATGCATATTATAAAACAGATTTTTGGTCTAACTTGTATTGCTGTGTTGCTTTCATCGTGTCATGGCAACAAGGGTTCTGCGTGGCGTTCGGAATACACCGATGTGCCAATCACCGCACCGACCCAGTTGCAATACGGAACATATTCACTTGGGATGTACGGTTCTGCACCCGATGCATCGCATAGTATCGCGGTGCTAATTCCAACAAGTGGCGCAAACGCAAAAATCGGCAAATCGATTCGGTTAGGCGTTGAGGCCGCAACCATGCAATTTGCCCCCGATGGATTACAGGTAAGATTTTTTGATACTGGAACCGGTGACACGGGCGAAACAATCGAACGCGCATTGGCATCAAACCCCGAAATAATTATCGGACCGGTGTTTGCCGACAATGCACGCATTTTGCGCGACAAAAAACCATCTGCGATACCGGCACTGTCACTAACATCCGATGTATCTGCGATTGGTGACGGCGTTATCAGTATGGCGGTTATGCCAATGAACGTCGTTGAATCTGCAATTGCCGAAATGTCTGCAAACGGGGCAAAGAACTTTATTGTAATTGCACCAAACAACACATCTGGGCCGGTTATGGCGGGCGCGGCAAACGCAATTGCCGACACATATAACATTGGCAATGTCGGAATATTCTATTACAACGAACGTGACACCGATTCGATAAAATCGGCCGCCCTTGCGGCATCTATGTATAACGCACGCAACGCGGCAAACACGCGCGCCAAAGAAATTTTATCCGCGATAATAAATCATGAAAGTTTAAGTCGTTCGGAAAAATATTCATTATCGCGCCAACTTGAAAACCTAAACAGATTCGACACATTGGGCGATTTACCATACGATTCGATTTTATTCCTTGGTGATGGAAACGACACAAAGTCCGTGGCATCGTTCTTGCGATATTATGGGGTTGATGCACGGGCTGCAAAGTTTTATGGCACACCACTTTGGGAAGATAGCGATATCGCATCCGATTTAACAATGACTGGCGCCGTGTACGCCACATTACCGGATATCCCGGAAAACTTCAGAAACACATATTCACTTGCAACCGGAACATATCCAACACGTATGTCAACAATTGGGTATGAATCGACATTGCTTGCCATTGGCACATTATATTCGCACGACGATATTCACGCGCATTTAATGAACCCCAGTGGTTATACCGGCATAAACGGTCTGTTCCGGTTACATACCGACGGCACAAATGAACGCGCACTGCGCATTATGCGCCTTAATGGTGACGGAACAACATCCATCGCCCGCACCGAACCCGCGGCATTCACCGTTCCAATATATCGAACCGGGGGGACATATATGTCCGCGGCGGAAAGCGAACCTTTGGATTCGGACGGTGTAAATCCGTTGGACTATATAAAAATACCCGAACGTTTTCGTGGAAAATATAGTGCGAAAACATATGGCATAAATCATTCGTCGTCTAAAAACAATGAACCGATATTCCATACTTCAACCATATTGCCAATAAACGATTCCGAATCCATAACATCCGAAGATTATCAACCTATGCCACTGGATAACATAAGTCGTACATATATCGATTCGGTTGAAATTACAGAATAATAAACGGTGCCAACAATGAAAACGAAATATAAAATCATAATTGCATGCATAATAACATGTGTTGCAACCGCGTTCGCAACCGTTTACATTATGAATCATGATGTTTTCAATCTGTACTATTCGGAAAAACTTGTATGCAAAGATGACATGGCACCCGATAAAAACGGTTGTTGCCCGGGCGAAACATATACAGATATGGGTGAACTTGGGTGGAATTGCTGTCCGGATTCTGGTGGTGATTGCTTTCCGCCAATTGAACAATAAAATCAATCAAGATTTTGTAAACTTACATTTTCACCGTCAACAATGACGATATTTCCATGCATAATGTTGGCATCATGTGCAACGGCAACAAAATCACGCTGTGCGAACAAATCCGGCGTATAGACCGGAAACACGCCACGCACCAAACAAAGTTGATTTGCAACAATTTCACCATCGCACACGGCAATAACTTTTGTATCCGGCCGCCGACAAGAAATCTTTATTACCGATTCGGTGTCACGTGCAAAAACAATTATCGCACTTGCTTTATTAAGGTACGCCATCGAAGACACCGAACGCGACCAATCATTATCCTCGGCCGAACTTTCCGCACGCACCCAATCACTTGGATTTGCCATCGCATCATCATCCGAATAACTTAAAATCTTTGCCATTGTTTCAATAACATTTAACGGATTCGCGCCAATCGTTGTTTCTTCGGATGTCATTGTCGAATCCACGCGCAGATACGCCGCATTTGCAACATCACTTATTTCCGCACGCGTTGGAAATTCACTTTCCACCATCGACCCCAGCATTTGCGTTGCCATAACAACCGGTCGATTTAACCGCCGACATTCGCGTATAATATGTCGTGAAATCGCCGGCACTTGTTCAAAAGGCAATTCAACCGCCATATCCCCACGCGCAATCATAATTCCGTCCGCCGCGCGCGCAATATCATCAATTTGTTCAACCGCACTTTTGCGTTCTATCTTGGCCATTATTTTAACGGGTCGCGCCGTATGTGCGGTAATAAAATCACGAACTTCGGCAATATCTTCGGGCCGTTGCACAAAAGAAACCGCCACCCAATCTGGATTTTTGGGTAAAGCATATTCCAAATCCGCCCTATCCTTTTCGGTCAAAACCGATGTATCAACAATTGTATCCGGCAAATTAAATCCACGCCGCGACCAAATTTCCGTTCCGCGAATCACCTTGGTTTTAACCGAATCGGGCAATACCTCGGTCACCTGCATTTCAATTTTTCCGTCATTTAACAAAATTCTTTCACCGACATGCAACGAACGCATAACATCCGCGTCCGGCAATTGCACGCGCCGCGAATCACCGGGTGCCGGATTCGAATCAAAAACAAATGTTTGACCCACCGAAATTGGATATTTTTCTTCGGTTTTAAAATTTCCGATTCGATGCTTTGGCCCCTGCAAATCAACCAACACCCCCACGGGCATATTTAATTCCGCCGATATTTTACGAATCGCGTCAATCTTTTTACCCTGGGCATCGCCGGTATCATGACTAAAATTCATACGGCACACATTTACGCCCGCCAAAATCATTTTTCGCAAAACGGCCGGACTTTCGCAACTTGGACCAATGGAAGCAGTTATTTTTGTAAATCTTGTCATAATTTTGCAATCTCTCTGGTTGATTTTTATGTTTTATTGTATATCATAAAAAGGTCACTTTAACAAGGGGAAAACATCTATGAAAAATGCAAACCACGGAAGTTTTGATAACCAACAATTGCTTGGTATCATCGAACGAATCGAAAAATTAAACGAAGATAGCGCGGCCATTGCTGCGGATATCAAAGAAATTTTCACAGAGGCCAAATCCGCCGGATACGACCCGAAATACATTCGGCAAATGATTCGTCTGCGTAAAATGGACCCGGATGAATTAGACGAAACCGACGAATTGACCAAGATGTATCGCAATGCACTTGGGCTGTGATTTTACAAATGAAAAAATTCACAAAAACTGTTGAAAATTTTACCTGCGCACACTGTGGTGCAACTGTCACGGGCAATGGATACACAAACCATTGCCCGCGGTGTTTATGGTCGCGTCATGTTGATAATAATCCCGGCGACCGCGCATCCACATGTGGCGGTATGATGGAACCGATTTCCGCCGAACCGTCCGGTGACGGATTTATCATCACACACAAATGTCAAAAGTGCGGAAAAACGATTCGCCAACACAGCGCCGAAAACGATGATATTGATGAAATCATCAAACTATCATCGAATTCGGATTTTATTTTTGGTAAATAATCACTTATCTTTCGCCGCGGCCACAAAGGCGTTAAACAACGGATGCCCTGTGAACGGATTACTTTGAAATTCCGGATGAAATTGCCCCGCGACAAAGAACCTGTGCGACGGTATCTCTATCATTTCCGGCAACTTACCGTCTGGCGACATTCCCGAAATAATCATACCGTTTTTCTCTAACGCATCTTTGTATTCGATATTCACTTCGTACCAGTGCCTGTGTCGTTCGGAAATATGATTTGAACCATAGATTTTTTCGGCCAGTGTCCCGGATTTAATCTCACACGGGTACGCACCCAAACGCAAAGTTCCACCCATATTTTCCGCGTCGCAATCGCGCATAATATCTATGACCGGCGTGCAATTTTTTGTAAATTCCGTAGAATTCGCGTTTTCATCACCAGCGACATCACGCATAAATTCTATGACGGCGACCTGCATTCCCAAACAAATACCCATATACGGAACATTATTTTCACGCGCATACCGCGCCGCGGCAATTTTGCCTTCGACCCCACGCACCCCAAAACCACCGGGCACAAGAATCGCATCAACATCCGCGCAATCTGTGTCTGAAAAATTTTCCGCATCTATCTTTTTTATCTTCACACGCACATTGTTTTGAATTCCTGCATGAAACAACGCCTCGTTCAACGATTTATACGCATCCGCCACATCAAAGTATTTTCCAACCACACCAACGGTGCATACCGGTAAATCCGCATTCAAATACTGTTCTATTTTTTTAATTTTCGACATATCACCGGTGGCCTCTGGCAAACCAAAGTGTTGCGCCATTATATTGAAAACATCTTGTCCGTCATAAACCAACGGAATCTTGTATATATTATCAACATCCATACTGGTAATAACGTTTTTCGCCGGCAAATTACAGAACATACCAATCTTTGCGCGTTCATCCGCGGTCAGCATACGCGGCGACCGCACAAACAAAACATCCGCCTGAATCCCGTTTTCAAGGAGTCTACGCACAGACATCTGGGTCGGTTTGGTTTTCAATTCACCGCTTTGTTCCAAATACGGCGCAAGTGTTAAATGCGCGAACATAACATTTCGGCGACCCACCTCGTTTGCAAATTGTCGAATCGATTCAAGAAAAACTTTGCCTTCGATATCACCGACCGTGCCACCGATTTCACAAATAACAAAATCAGTATCCGTTGGCACACCAATATGTTCTTTTATCTTGTTCGTGACATGCGGAATCATTTGCACCGTCGCACCCAAATAGTCCCCACGACGTTCGGCATTTAATACCTCCCAATAAATACGACCGCCCGACACCGAATCGTTTTTAGACAGTTTTATACCCAAAAATCGTTCATAATACCCAAGGTCCAAATCCGTTTCAAACCCGTCATTGGTGACATATACTTCGCCATGTTGTAACGGCGACATTGTCCCCGGGTCCACATTCAAATATGGGTCAAATTTGCGCACATGAACGCTGTATCCACGGGATTGCAAAAGGGCGCCCAACGATGCCGCCGAAACGCCCTTGCCTAAACTTGAAACGACCCCACCGGTCACAAATATATATTTCGACATAAGTTTTTTCTCCTTATGTGTAAAAATTCTACAAAAAATCGTGGTTGCCAATCAATAATAAAATCCTATAATATGCCCCATGAAAAAATTTCTGTATAATCAACGCGAAAATTTATTTTTATGGTCACCGATTGTGACGGCGTTCGGTATTGCACTTTATTTTTCATTATTTAACGAACCAAAGATTACCACACTTGCAATTATGTTTATAATTGGTATTGCCGCAATAATCGCACTGCGGCGGCGACCATTTTTTGCAATCATCGCATGTTTTATATTGGGCTTTGGATACGCCGGAATATACACGCATATAAAAACAGTTCCAATGCTGCGCCACGATATCCACGACATTGAAATAACCGGTCGCGTAACAGAAATTGACACTGGTGGCGAAAAGACAAAAATATACATGCGCACTGAAAACTTTGGGAAAGTCCGCGTATCAACAACCGACACAATCAATATAAAAATTGGTGACACAATATCCGGCAATGGCGGCCTATTCAAACCAAAACCTGCGGACATACCACATGGATTTGATTTTGCAAGGCATATGTATTTCAAAAACCTTTCCGCAACCGGATATTTGCGCGACACAAAAATTATCTATACGCCGGATTCTGGCGTATACAGCGTTCGCGAACCCATACACGAATTATCAAAATCTTTTCTAACAGACACACTTGTTTTGGGTTATAAAAACGCCCTGCCCGATGGGCATCGCGACACATGGGCAACAAATGGCATAGCACACATTTGGTCAATCAGTGGTTATCATATGACACTTATTGGTGGTTGGTTATTCATATTGTTTTATTTTATATTCAGACTAATTCCGCCCCTTGTTCGTCATGTTCCCGCACGTATACCTGCCCTTGCCTGCACATGGATTGGATTACTTGGGTATATTTTTATATCCGGCGCCGGCGTTGCAACACTGCGCGCATTTATCATGGCAACGCTTGTTATGGTGGCATTTATGTTTGGACGCAACGCATTATCATTGCGCATGATATCAATTGCACTTTTTGCAATTATGATTTTCAATCCATATTATGTAATGACCGCGGGGTTTCAGTTATCTTTTGCCGCAATTTTTGGAATCATATGGTTGTGGCAAAACATGAACCCACGAACACCAAATTCAAAAGCATTAAAATATGTCTATACGGCGATTTTAACCGCATTGGTGGCAACGGTATTTACCGCACCATTTATAATTTTACACTTTGGGGCAATACCGATTTACGGTATTATCGGCAACATTATATTCCTGCCAATCTTTTCTTTTATCATAATGCCACTTGTTATCATTGGCACAATGTGCGCATGCGTTGGAATACATACGCCACTTGAAATCGCACACATAATATACGACCGTGCATACTCAATCGCCGAAAAGTTATCACAAATACCATATTCAGAAATCACAATCGGCAATATACCAAACGGCGCAATTATACTAACAATTATCGGTTTTGCATGTTTAATCTTTATCAAAGATGATACAAGTTTTAAAAATTTCTTCGCCCGCCACATTGGACCGGTATCCGCAATTTTATTTATCTGTGCCGGCATAACCATTTGCACAACAACCGAAAAACCAATTTTTTATATAAGCCACGACCACAAACTTATCGCCACACCGATCAACGGCAAATTACAATTCAACAAATCACACGACAGTGGAAATTATTTTGCCTTTGATAATTGGAAGAAATTTAACAGTGAAAAAACCGGTACGGAAAATTTACGCTATACGGCTGAATCCGGCGTATACACAATTTCACAACAAAATTTTGACATTGTTTATTTCAAAAATTTTGTATCACTTTCTAAACACTTTTCAAACCTTTGCGATAATCCACACATAAAATATATCGCATCAAACTTTGATATAAAATCTGAAAAATGTGCGGACAAAATCATCCATGGTGGTGGCGTTATATACAAATCTGGGAAAATGATTCAGATTCCATCTAATCGGTGGTGGCATAATCGGCCTGAATAAAGTAAAGTCCGCACGCCGGTGCCGTTGCCCCCGCCGCCGAACGATTGCGTGCCGCAAAAATTTCATTTATATCATATGGTGTCCCAAGCCCGATTTCAACCAATGTTCCAACCATATTTCGAACCTGGTGATGCAAAAATGAACGCGCCGAAAAATCAAAAACGATTAAATCGTCTTTTTTTTCTATACGGCAAGAATCAAGGGTTTTTATCGGGCTTTTCGCCTGGCACTGCGACGCACGAAATGATGTAAAATCATGCTTTCCAACCAAAGCCCGCGCCGCATCACGCATTTTTTTAACATTTAATTTCCGTGGCACCCACCAAGCACGATTTTTATCCAACACCGGCGGTGCCGAACGATTTAGAATAATATATTTATAATGCCGCATAACACACGAAAAACGCGCATTAAAATCATCGGGAACAATTTCGCAATCAACCACCGACACCGGTGCATCATTCAGGTAAAAATTCACCGCCCGCATAACCGTATTCGCATCCACATCGGAATCCAAATCAAAATGCGCAACCATTGCAACCGCATGCACCCCCGCATCCGTCCGCCCCGCCCCAACGACATCCGGTCGCACACCACAGAATTTTTCAATCGCATCTTTTAACAACGATTGCACCGATGGCCCCTGGCGATTTTCCTGCCAGCCAATCAGATTCGTTCCATCATATTCAAAGATTACTTTATATCGCGTCATTATTTTACCTTTGCACAGAACAACACGATGTGCACATTGGATTCACACCCTTAAAATAATCAATAGTACTAGTACAATTATCAGGTGGAAACTCAGAGCATAACACACCCCTGCATTCTTTTTCTGAACAATTCAGACACATACATTTGCCATTTTTATTATGTTGTGAAATTACTACTTGTTGTTTTTTACTCAAACAATATTTTTCTTCCATCTTTATTCTCCAAACTTTATCTCAAATAACCATTTTTCTTATATTGCGCCATACACCCAATGCACCTATTTGACAAAGATTTTGCAAATTCTTGTTCTAATTGTTTTGGCCAATCACACTCTTCGCATTTACTATGATCCGTCTGCACACAATCAACACACCTGCAAGGGGTCTTTGAACCAATAACCACCCCAACCCCATTTTGACCAATATGTTCAAAAGTCCCGCTTTGATTGTATTCTGATTTCGCAACCCTTGTGTTTTTATATGCACAATAAGTATCATATTCTCGTTCATTACTCATTTTTATTCCCCAAACTTTATTTCTGCACCACGCAGTCCATTTACAAAACTTTTCCAATCCATCGGTTTTTTACCCGCGGGTTGAATTGTTAAAATTTCCAAATTATCACCATTCATTTTTGTCTTTAAAATCTTAACATCAATTCCGTTTATTTTTGTCCGACCCGCGCCCATGCTGCGGATCAAATTATGTATTTCAATCGGCGATTTTTTCCAATCGATAATTTCGTCGTATACACCGGTTTTCGCCGTATAGACAATTTTTCCACTTTGCGGAATCGGTGAATATTTTTGCGGGTTTTCCATATATTCCAAAATCATATCCGCGCCAATTTTTGAAACCTTTTGTTCAACAGTTTCGGTTGTGTCATCAATATCAATATCAAACCTGCGACACATTAAAATATCACCCGCGTCCAGTTCCGCCACCATTTTCATCAAACAAACACCGCTTTCCGTGTCCCCATTTTTAATTGCGGTTATAATCGGCGAAGGCCCACGATACAGTGGCAACAAACTTGGGTGCAAATTTACACACGGCGCCGAATTCAAAACATTATCACGCAATATCGCACCATATGCCGCAACAAAGACCATATCGGGCGTAAAATTATATTCGGCGGGTTTATGATAGACCGGCAACCCCCGCGATTCCGCCCACACGTGCACCGGCGATTTTGTAATAACATGCTTTCGCCCAACCGGCTTTGGCGCGCGTGTA
>JAFOVN010000023.1 GCA_017392345.1 Alphaproteobacteria bacterium
TATGAACAAATTCCAGAGCATAAAGTTCCCCTCTAGAGAGGGGTGGCCGAAGGCCGGGGTGTGGTTCACTAACCACTAACCACTACCACTAACACTATCCACTATTTATAAATGCAATTTGCAAATTGTTGCGCGACCATCGAACGTTCAGCGCTGGTTATGTCGTTGGCAACCGGCACCATAAAGCAACGCGTACTATCGCGCAGTATAAAAACCTTGGTTCCATATTTATACGCATTTTGCATATTATCCATTTGCGCCGATGTTAAAAACGCATTTTGGGTAAGGGGCGAATTTGAAAGCCCCGCCTGAATAACCTGACTTGCGGTCGCGTAATCATAAACTTCGGTATTAGATTTTACTTCGAAAAAAATTCCGTATTTGCCGGTGTTTTTATCTATTGCATTAGTTTTTTTTTGTGCATCGGGAAATGCAACACCCGCCGCAATCGCCGCCGCGGTTTGCAGTGCCGCATTTGAATTTCCGGTTTCATGCGCCGCCAAATTCAGTTGCATATTTTCACCGCACGCCAAATTCATACGATTTGTATATGATGCCAAAACCGCATCAACCGCGTTTTCCCAATCGGACGCCTTCTTATTCAAATCAAGCGTTACAATTTTTTCCGCCCATCCCCAAATGTTTGCACCGATATTTCCGGCGTTTGCGAATCGTGACACCATTTCGGCCGATCCACCCGGCACGCCCGCACCGCAAAAATCACTAAGTTGCGACATAAGCATACTTGATGTTTCGTTCCCATACGCCAATGCGACCGCATGGCAAGACATTGCGGCCTCTAATTCCTGGCGTCGTTCTAAACATTGGGGTGAATGTGCCTTGGTCAATTCGTTCGCCATGTTGGACATGGCCAGCCACGCCATCAATTCTTGTTGTACATAGGACGGACAAAGGTGTGCCGCAGTATTCACGCCACCAACACCCATTTTCGTATTCGTTGCATAGTTCGGCAATAACACCGATGTATCATTACGCAGGCAAAGCAAAACATAATTATATAATTCACTTTCGGTCATAAATTTTTGCGCGCAACGGTTTGTGACCTGACCAGGAACAACGGTAATATCGCCACAATAATCGGACAGGCATTTATCAATCTTTATACGACACGCACTGTCCACATCCGGCACATTTACCATATAATAAGTATTGCGCTGATTGGTTTTATACGCATTTGCCAAACCCTGGTTCCCGCGCAGGTTTGTATTGCCAACCGTGCCCATATTCACGCCACGTGCCATATTTGTCGCGGTTGTCCCCGCAGACACACCATACGCGCCCGCACCAATCATGCATGCGCACACAACACTTGTCATACGAAAGAAATGCTTCATGAAACTCTCTCCTATTTACGAAATATTTTATCATAAAATCGCCCCCCCCGCAAGATTTGTTTTATGGTTGATTTTGGAAATTTTGTTGCTATGATAAAAGCATGTTTTTGGCAAATGAAACTTTTAGTGAAATTTCTGATAACCTGAATAACATTCGGGGGTTTCTTTGACCCGGATAAACTCAGGACGCAAATCGACGATTTAACCAAACAATCACTGTCGCCAGATTTATGGAACGACCCAGATGTGGCACGCGCGATTATGCAGAAAAAGTCCGCGGCTGAACGTGACCTGCGAATGATAGCGGATATGGATGCGGAATACCAAAACCTGCGCGAATTATATGCGATTGCGCCCGACGATGCGGATGTAATTGCGGCGATTGAACGGTTGGCGGATGCCGCACGCCGCGCGGCATATGTGACACTGTTTAATGAACCCGCGGACGGCAACAACGCGTTTTTGTTTATTCAGGCGGGTGCCGGCGGAACCGAAGCCCAAGATTGGGCGCAAATGTTGGCGCGTATGTACACGCGTTGGGCCGAACGGCATGGATTTGCGGTGGAAATAATCGAAGAACACGAAGGTGACACCGCCGGAATTAAAAGTATGACCATGCGAATAATCGGTGAACGCGCGTATGGGTGGTTGCGTAATGAAATCGGTGTGCATCGATTGGTGCGCATATCGCCGTTTAACGCGAACGGCAAACGCCAAACAAGTTTCGCATCCGTTGACGTGTGGCCGGATATCGACGACACGATCAATATCGAAATAAATGAAAAAGACCTGCGTATTGACACATATCGTTCTTCGGGCGCGGGTGGCCAGCACGTAAATAAAACCGACAGTGCCGTCCGCATTACGCATATTCCAACCGGAATCGTTGTCACGTGTCAAAATGAACGCAGTCAATTTCAGAATAAAGATATGGCAATGAAAATCTTGCGTTCGCGTTTGTATGAATTAGAAATGGAAAAACGTGCCGCCGAAGAAGACGCCGCCAAGGCCGCACAGAAAAAAATAGAGTGGGGCAGTCAGATTCGAAACTATGTCTTGTATCCGTATCGTTTGGTCAAAGATGTCAGAACCGGCACCGAAAACACCGATTCTGATGCGGTGTTGGATGGGGATTTGGACGAATTTATGTTGGCGTTATTGCGCCGGGGGTAATTGTTCCTTGCAATTCAATATAAAAGCAATATAATTATGCACGATGGTACATGCACCCGTGGCTTAACTGGATAGAGCATCGCCCTCCGAAGGCGGGGATTGCGCGTTCGAATCGCGCCGGGTGCACCATAAATACAAAGTGGCGCAGAATGCGACATTTTGTATTTATCATGGACAGCCCGCGATTTGGACGCGCAGCGTTCGACACGATAGTTGGCAAGAACAAGCGTGAAAACGCGCGGTTCGCGCCTTACGA
>JAFOVN010000024.1 GCA_017392345.1 Alphaproteobacteria bacterium
TAATCAGACATTAAATCAATCATCTGTTGACGCGATTGACCCGCCAATGTATCAAGTTTTGTTGCAGATTCAGAAACAGATTCCGTTGCACCCGCCACCGTATCGCGCATATCCGAAATCTTTTTATCTAATTCCGCAACAATCGCCCCAAGGCGCATTCCCGCATCGTCCGAACTTTGCGCCAACGCGGGCAGGGTTGCATAATACTTTTCAATAAGTTCAGATAACGGCTTTAACTGTGCGGTCGTATCCACCGACATTTTGATAAGTCCTTCGGATTGACCAGACAATTGCGTATGCGCCGCATTCATTTCGATAAGTGTTTCGCGCACACCCGTCGCCATGGATTTAACCGATTCAGAAAACGCACCGGCCGCGGCCTTGGTATCTTTTAGTGTCGTATTTGCAACACCCGACACAGTTTGTAATTCGGAAACAACATCGGTTGCAAATTCCTTAATCTCTGTTTCAAAATGATTGGTAAGACCGGACAGTTCACTGGATATTCCACGCACAGAACTTTCGGTTTCGGTTGCACTTTTGATAACCGTTTCAACAATTTCGGTAAGTTTTCGCAATTGTTTTTCAACCGAAGATTCGGTCAACATAACCTGGGCCCCGACAATGTTTGCGGTGTTGGTAAGTGTGTTCATCTGGCTTGTTAATTGCTTTTTGCTTTGCCTATCAAATGTTTCAAGTTTCGTCAAATATGCGTTCAATATCTTGTTATTATTATTCATAACACCTTCATAATTCGTGGCGGACGTCTTGATATTTCCGAAACCTTCGACCGCACTTTTGGCCAATTCAGAAATTTCATTTTTCATTCCATCGGATTCATTCGTCATTTGTTGAAATTTTTCCGTTGCTGTATCAATTGCACCGTTTAACCCGTTTGCAAGATTTGTTGTGTTTTCGGTCCAATTTGCAATCTTTTCATCAATCGTCGCAATTTTGTCGGATGAATCTTTGGTCGTTTCGGTAATTTTTGTAAGTGTTTCACCAACCGTTGCGGCAAACCGATCGGTTGCATTTGCAACATCGCCCCACGCGTCAGAATCAACGACACCACGCAAACCCGCAACCGTATTATCAACCCGGTCGGTCATTTGCGAAACACGCATAACCGCATCATTTGCGATATTAACCAATGTCTCGTTACGCGATGCAAGTTCACCGCGCAATTTTTCCGCCACACCAATTTGTGATTTTAATGTGTCGCGAATTTCAGCAAAACACCCGGATATTTTTGCAATTTCGTCCGCCATTATCGTTTGCAAAACACGCGACGCATCAACAATCTTGGCACGATCAGGCGCGGTTATAATATCAAGCATGGATTGCATCACGCGTTGCGACCGGCGGGAAATAAAGAACAGTGCAATCAATACACCAACAAGCAATGCCCCAATCACCGAACCAACCATAATCCATATATCAATCAAAGTCATTTTTCCCCCCAATAATGTGAAATTTTATTATTCCTTGCAGTTCGGTCTTATTTATAATAAAATTTAAACAATAAAGCAAGGACATAAATGATAAAAAAAGACCCGCTTTCACCCGAACAAGAATTCGCCGCAGAACCAACACGTAATGTTTGGGTCCAGGCGAACGCCGGCACCGGAAAAACAAGTGTTTTGATTGAACGTTTATTGCGTATTTTGTTTCGCGATAATGCGCCAAATTCTGGTATTCTGTGTCTTACCTATACCAATGCGGCGGCGGGCGAAATGCGTGGGCGCATACTTGGTGCATTGCGAAATTGGGCAATGGCGAATAACGACGAATTGCGTGAATTATTGGTTGGAATTTCAAAAAATAAAACACCAACCGATGATGATTTGGCGCATGCACGGGCGGTGTTTTTTAAGTATATTGATAACCCGGATTTGCTTAAAATAAAAACGATTCATGGTTTTTGCGAAGAAATCCTGCACCGTTTCCCGACCGAGGCGGGGCTTGCCCCATCGTGGTCACTTATATCGGATGCGCCACAAAGGGTGTTGTTGCATGATGCGCTCGATAAACTTATAAATTCTTCGTACAACGATGCAAATGTCAAAGATGCTTTTGATTACCTGGTTGGAACAATATCGGAACATAAAATTGACGATTTATTAAAACATCTTGAACAACAATGTAAAAACTTTTTTATGATAACAGATTTTGTTAAATATAGGAATTATTTCATTGATACGATTAAAAAAAATCTAAATTTATTCAATGTAAAACTTGGCGATATCCCCGATGCCCCAGATGAAAAACTGCAAGAAATTTTGAACAGCGCCAGGGCCGAAAAGAAAATAGGAACCAAACTTGGAAACTTAATAACTTTGACCGAACAATATATTAATCAGACAATAGATTTTGAGCAATATAAACATGCATACCTAACCAATGAAGGCACGCCAATAAAAACCGGTCTAAATTATCCGTTTTTGTCCGAAGAGGCTCGGCGGGTTTTTGAATTAAATGTTCGGCGCATCAACGAAAAAATATATTATGATTCGATTGCGCTGTTTGATTTGTCGGCGGCGTTTGCAAAAAAATATATGGAATTAAAACGCGCACAAAATGTCCTTGATTTTGAAGATTTGATTTTATACACACATCGTTTGTTTTCAAACTCTGAAACAATGGGTTGGATTTTGTCGGCGCTTGATTTGTCGTTGTCGCACATTTTGGTTGACGAAGCCCAAGATACCGGCCCCGCCCAGTGGGAAATTTTACAAATGTTGGTTGGGGACTTTTTCGCCGAAGGCGATACGTCCGATATGCCGCATTCGTTGTTTGTGGTTGGTGACACAAAACAATCTATCTATGGTTTTCAAGGTGCGGACGCAAACGCGTTTATAAAAAGCAAACAAGAAATATCAAAATATATAAAAAATAGCGTTCGTGAAATTATGGATGTTCCGCTTACGCAAAGTTTTCGTTCCACGGAACCCATTTTGCAAACGGTTGATATGTTTTTTAGCGACGAAAATGTTGCACACGAAACAGGGTTTAAAAACAACCCACACAAATGCTTTCGCGTTGGTGCACGTGGCACGGTTGAAATACACGAAATAATTTCTGCGCGAAATTCCGAACTTTCGTCTGACCGTGTTCGTAAAAATTATGTTGCCGATATTGCCGACAAAATCGCCACACTTGTGGCAGGCGGAAAATATAAACCAAACGACTTTATGATTTTGGTGCGTCAACGTGCACCGCTGGCCGCGCCGATGACTTTTGCACTTAAACAACGCGGAATACCGGTCGCGGGCAGTGATAGGATTGTTTTGCCCGAATTCCCGGTTATCAAAGATTTAATGAATCTGTTGCGTTTTTGTATGGATACAAAAGATGATTATAGTTTGTGTTGTGTTCTAAAAAGTCCAATGTTTAGATTTTCTGAAGATGATATTTATAAATTGTGTGCAAATCGAAATAAAGACATGCCTGTTTTTGATTTACTTGCGGATTCGCACCAAAGCGTATTTGAGATTCTTTCGGATTTTATTCGGGTTTATGCAGTGTCCGGCCCATATACGTTTTTTAGTTATGTTTTGAATCATTATAATATGCGCGAAGAAATGGTTGCGGCGTTGGGCGAACATATACTTGACCCATTGGAAGAATTTATGACAATTTGTTTGTCTTATGAAAGAACACGTCCGGGAACATTACGGCACTTTATTAAATGGTTTATAACGGGGGCAAGTGAGATAAAACGCGATATGGATACAAACAACGGTGTTCGAATTGTGACTGTCCACGGCAGCAAGGGTTTGCAATCACGTGTTGTGTTTTTAATTGATACTGTATCAATGCCGCGTCCGATCGCACTATATGATTTAAGGGCGGGCGCAGACGATTTGCCGGTTTGGGTTTGGACGGCGCACGCGCCAAAAGAATACAGCCCCGAATTTGAAGAAATCAAATCACGTACCGCCCGCACGATGACCGAAGAAAACTTTCGATTGCTTTATGTTGCGATGACGCGTGCGCGTGATGAACTTTATATATACGGGTTTTCATCAAACACAAATGCGCCCGAACTTTCGTGGCATAATATGTTATGGAAAACTTTGTCGGCCAAGGTTGGTGTAAATGATGGCATAATAAGGATTTCAAATGAAGCAAACTAAATTACACAAAATTATACATGACCTAGAATCAAAAGAATTCGCAACGCATGCGGGGACGGACATGCATGCACAAATGGCAAAGATTAAATTTTGTGATGGTGATTTTATTGGTGACAAAGATATAATTTCAAAAATAAAAAGCAATATGGAATTATGTGAAATTATGGGACCACTTTCGCGTGCCGAAGTTCCATTGGCGGGATATGTTGACGACACGTTCCTAAGTCGCCGCGTTGACAGGTTATATGTAAACGAAAACGCAAAAACCGTTATTGTTTTAGATTATAAAACAGATATTGATAAAAAACGGTATTATGAAAAATATCGCGTGCAATTAACGGAATACTATAAGTTATTAAAGGAAATTTTTCCGATGTTTAATATCAAATGTAAAATTCTTTGGCTAAATGATTTTACACTGGAAAATGTGATATAAAGGGGTATTATTACATTGATATGTTGACACATTTAACAATTTCTAACATTGTTCTTATCGACAAACTAAATCTTGAATTTGGTTCGGGGTTGAATATATTGACCGGCGAAACTGGCGCCGGGAAAAGTATATTGCTTGATGCGTTATCGCTTGCACTTGGGGCGCGATCGGATGTTGGGCTTGTGCGACATGGCACGGACACGGCATCGGTCACGGCGGAATTTGATTCATGCCCCGCGACCGCGGCGGCAATTTTGGACGAAATGGAAATTGAACATGACGATACAATTATTTTGCGCCGAACACTTGGTACGGATGGCAAAAGTCGCGCATGGATAAATGATACGCCCGTGTCGGTGCGTTTTCTTAAATCTGTTGGTGATTTGTTGGTCGAAATTCATGGTCAGTTTGCAAATCATACGCTGCTTGATCCAACAACACACCGCGTGGCACTTGATAATTTTGCGGTAAAAAATCTTGACGGGTTCGTGACAACTTTAACTGGGGCCCGCCAAACATATAATGAATACCATGCGGCAACAAAAAAATTACAAGAAGTCCAAAATTTCCTTGATAAAAATGCGGCGGAACAAGAATACCTTGAACACAATATCGCGGAATTGCGGGCACTAAATGTGCGCATTGGCGAAGAAAGCGAACTTGCCACAAAACGTGCCGATATGATAAATGCCGAAAAGAACGCGGCGATTCTGGCGGACGCGGTTGCGGCAATGGGGCGCGGCGGCGACACATTGGATGCACAGATTTTTACGGTGGCGCATATCTTGGAACGTGTGCGGGGCGAAACAAATCCGTATTCGGAACAAATAGATGCGTTATACAATGCGGCGGAAATTGTTGCGCGTGTATCCGCGCAAATTGCACCAAACGAAATTGATACCGATACGGTTGATTCAATCGAAGAACGGCTTTTTGCAATTCGCGCGGCGGCGCGCAAGCATCATGTTGCGGCCGATGATTTGCCACAAAAATTGATTGAAATGGAATCACAGTTAAACACGATAACTAATTCAGATGACGAATTAAAAAGGTTAAAGTCAATTGTTGCGCGCACATACGATGCGTATCAATCGGCGGCGCGTGAACTTACCGAAAAACGCAGATACGCAGCGACCGAATTACGCACACGTCTGTTATCGGAATTGCCAGATTTGAAACTTGGAAACGCGGATTTTAATGTTGAAATCACGCCACGCGAACCATCGGCGACGGGCGCGGACGAAGTATTATTTATGATAAAGACCAACCCCGGAATGCCGTTTGCACCATTACACCGCGCGGCATCGGGTGGCGAACTTGCACGTCTAATGCTTGCCATGCGGGTGGTTTTGGCGGACAACGATTCTTCGCACACATTTGTTTTTGACGAGGTTGATACCGGCATCAGTGGTGCCACCGCAAGTGCCGTCGGCAATCGCCTGAACCGTCTTGCGCACGATAGCCAGGCATTGGTTATAACCCATTCGGCCCAGGTTGCGGGCTTTGCCGACCGGCATTTCAAGATTAAAAAAACAACAAACGGCGAAACAACCACAACAACCGTTCGTGAAATTACCGGAGATGAAAGATTAAACGAAATCGCACGAATAATCAGTGGCGCGGAAATAACCCCTGAATCAATCGCCACCGCAAAAACACTAATAAAATAAAACGACCATACGGTCGTTTTTATAAATTTGAGTAATTGTAATCATTACATTGAACGCCCTATGTTAATCCCCATAGATTGCAACGCATCAAATTCTTCTTGGGTTAAATTTCTGCGTCCTTCTTCTATACGTTGTGTTTCTTCGGCCTTTGCAATCATTTTATGTAAAACATCAAAAATATCCTGTTGTTGTTTATTTGTGTTACCGTCATTTTCGTACCAATCCATTTCAGCCAAAATTGCACCCGTGCCAGAATAAATAACATAGTATCCATAATCCCAAGCATTATCAAACCGAAATTTTTCTTCGCCATTGGCATCCACCGCAGTATACTCATCACTTCCGGGGCGTCTGTTTTCCCGAACAAAAATATCGTCGCGCTTTAGTGTCAACAACAAACTTGCTTTCACAAAGGGATTCAATGCCTTTATCGGCGTTCTATTCACGTGCACATTACCATACTGATCCGTGAATCTTTCTGATTTTGATTGTCCCATACTCATAGTAAATTCTCCTTTAGTTACGGCATAATTGTATCATAAACAAAAGGTTAAATCAAATTATTTATTAAATATTTAGAATTCCATCTGCAAATTCAACCGATGCGATTTTGGATGGCGCCGCCACACTTGATATAATCACACCGTCCGCCGCGCGCGCAATTGCGTAACCGCGGTTCAGCACATTTTTATACCCCAATGAATTCAGCATTTGTCCCATATGTTCCAAACCGCGCCGCAGGTTTAACATTTTATTGTTCAGTATATCCGGCATACGCGCGACAATTTCCATTTTATGTTTTGCATCCGTCATTTTTGCGTTTATTATAACGCCCATTGTCCGCGTAACATCGTCAATCCTTTGCGTCCGTTCCATCAGCATTTGCCGCGGGCTTTTTACATTTATGTTTTCGATTTTTTGTTTAAGGTTTATGAACTTTGTCGCAAAGCCCACCGACAACCGATGTCCCAGGTTTTCAAGGTCTTGAACGAGTGATATTTTTGTTGGCACAACCGCCTCAGCCGCGCCAGTTGGTGTTGGCGCCCGAAAGTCCGCCGCAAAATCAACCAGCATCCAATCCGGTTCGTGTCCAACGCCGGTTATAACCGGAATTTGGCTATTTGCAACCGCGCGCACAACAATTTCTTCGGAAAATGGCAACAAATCTTCGAGCGCGCCACCACCGCGTGCGACAATTATAACATCAACATTTTTTGCACGATTAAAGTATTCAACACCGGCGGCAACCTCGGTCGCGGCGGTGGCACCTTGGACGGTTGCGGGGTATAAAATTACATGCACCGGAAATCGTTCGCGAAGTCTATTTTGAATATCTTGGAACGCGGCACCGGTCGGACTGGTGACCACGCCGATTGTCGTTGGTAATTTTGGCAACGGCTTTTTACGCGCCGTGTCAAATAACCCCTCGGCCGCCAATTTCTGTTTCCGTTCTTCAAGCATTTTAAGAATTGCACCAACGCCCGCCATTTCGATACTGGAAGCCACAATCTGATAATTACTGCGCGCCGGATATGTGGTAAGCCGCCCGGTAATTATAACCTCTAGTCCATCGGACAATGCGAAATTCACCGGTGTTCCGCGCCATATAATCACAGACATCGCGGCCCCGGAATCCTTTATCGTCATATACATGTGTCCCGATGTTGCACGCGTAATTTGCGACAGTTCCCCCCGAATCTTTATAACTGGGAACGCCGTTTCAACAACATTTTTAAGCAACGCCGACGCATCGGTCACGGAAAAAATCATATCAGGTTTAACAAACGGTTCCGGTTTTTGCATAATTTATTTTCTTGGGTTACTGTTTTTTAATATCTTTATCAAATCAATATCCAAAGCATCGGCAAACCTGAACGGTGTATCGCCAGCGGTAAGTGCAAACGGCGTGATTTCACCAATTTCATATGGTACTGTAAGTCCATCGATACCAAACTGATCATACGTTATATCAAAAAAATTGCCACTTTCAATATGTTGCAAATAGTAATGCGGAAGGTGCCCCCGCCATTTATCAGAATCAATATACATCAAATTCCAATTTTGAAATCCTGTTACTATTGAAAAAACTACACTCGAAGCATAACAAAACCCCGCAGAATCATAACCAAAACTCCATTGCGCATTTTTCGATGAAAGAAAAACATGTTTTTTTATGTCATCATACTTAAACGCTTCGCGAAATAATTTTGTATAGTAAACTGCTTTGCGCTTATCTTCTGGCTGCAACCCAATGTCACTCAAGTGCGCAAGCAATTTCTTTGTTGCGGTTGTATAAAAATCTGTCTTTTCTTTTTTATTCATGATAAAAATTGTAACACTAAAAGTCTAAAAAATCAATAATTGGGTTAAAGTTCCGTAAGTGGCCAACGCGGGCGCGGGGCGATTGGTTCACGAACAATTTTGCCCACACGATAGTTTTCGATTCCCGCCCAGGCAATCATTGCGCCATTATCGGTACACAGGTTCATCGGCGGCGCGGCAAAAATCATATTGTGCCGGTGCGCCAATTCTTCCATCGCGCCGCGTATCGCACTATTTTTCGCAACGCCACCCGCAACCACCAGTGTCCTTGGCGCGCACGCCCGAACGATATCCGTCTTCATCGCGTTGTTCAAACGGTTTATAATACAATCAACGACAGACGCCTGAAACGATGCACAGAAATCATTTATAAATTCGTCAGAATAGGGGGCTTCATGTTTGGCCAACATTGCACGCGCCGCGGTTTTAATACCACTAAATGAAAAATCGCACCCTGGTTTGTCGGTCAGTGGTCGCGGAAAATCAAACGCCCGCGGATTACCTAATTTGGCATGCGCATCCACAACCGGACCGCCCGGATACCCCAGACCCAACATTTTTGCAACCTTGTCAAACGCTTCGCCTGCACTGTCGTCCAATGTTTGGCCAATCAATTCATATTGCCCGACACCACGCACCAATAAAATCTGACAATGTCCCCCAGACGCAAGCATTAGTAAATACGGAAATTCTACATCGACATTTGCTTTGCTATCATCCGCGGTTGTGGCACAAAGGCGCGGCACCAATGCGTGGCCTTCTAAATGATTCACCGCAACCAGTGGTTTGCCGGTTGCCTGGGCCATACCGGTTGCCGCCATCCAACCAACCAAAACGCCACCAATCAGGCCCGGGCCCGCGGTCGCGGCGATAACATCGATATCCGTTAATCGTTTTCCCGCCCGCGAAAGCGCAAGATTTATTACTTCATCAATGGCCAATATATGCGCCCGCGCCGCCAATTCCGGCACCACACCACCATATTTTTGATGCTCCGGAATTTGCGAATAAATTATATGTGAAAGTATATTTCGGTTTGAATCGACGATTGCCGCACTGGTTTCATCACACGAAGATTCAATGCCCAAGCATAAAACGGCCACGCCATCCGACGTATCACCAATGGCCGCACCCATATCCATTTTAATAATTGTATCGTTTATCATTTCTTTATTTCCAAAATCATTATACCCAAATTTTTTTCACTTTCCATCATTCTTTGCACATATTCACGAAAGGGTGTTTCGACAACCGCGCCCACGCGCCGCGAAGCATGACGGAGAACACCATTCGGCAACAAAAATCCCATATGTCGCACCGCCAAATCGGTACCAATTTTATCACGAATCTTTGGATTGTCGCGCAAAAACAAAACCACAACCGGCCGTTCAACCTGAATATCCGCGGCATATTTATACGGAATATATTCCAAACGCGCGGTGCGCGGTGCAAAGTCCGTGTCCATATTGTGCATAACCCGAAACCAATTCTTTTTATCAATCGTGACCGTGTGTATGGCGGTCGGCGCATAACGATTACTTACATTTTGAACAATATCGGAATTGTTGGAAAGCCAATCTGTTTCAATAAAATGGTTTCGTTGAACAAAGTCCGGCACGCCGTCCGAATATCTAATTTTATTTAATTTTTGCACATCGCCCCCCGCCAAAACCGTTTCAACAAATGTTGTGCAATCAAACGTATCAAATCGAATAAGCGGGTCGGTATCCGGCGATTTCATTTCGCCCAACGGATCGGTTGCATACCGTGCACCAATATATTTTGCACCAAAATCCGCGTCCACATTGCCGCCCACACAACCGACCAAAAGAAATAGAAATATCGCCCGCCACATTATTCTTCGTACACAGTGTTCTTTAATTGTATTCCAACAAAACAAAGTTCCATCGCGTCGCGCACCGGCATATCCGCGGAATCCGGCAATGTCGCCATTTTATCAACACACGCCACCAACAGTTCAAGATTATTTTCCGATGCGGTCAAAACCCGTGCCGCGGCAATTCGCCGTTCAACCGTCGCACCGCGCCAATCTTTTAAATATGCACTTTCCAACGCGGCGTCTTTGCGCGGTAATGTAAAGAACACAAATATCGCCATCAACAACACACCAAGCCCCACAAAAAAGACGATTCCACGAACAATGATTTTTTTCATATTATCCCCCCGAAACTAAAAACTATTCACACCGCAACAACCATATATCATAGTCGGCATTTTGTACCGGGTTTTTCCCAGGATTATTCCGGTCCAACCAATTACTATAAATCATACCCCCATCGGGGCGCGAAATTTCCGTAAATGCGTAAAAATTTTCCGCCTCAAACGGGTCAGATTGCTTGCACGCACGCACCAAAAAGTTCAATTTTTCAAAACGTGCTTCCCGCCCCACGGGTGCCATAATCGTCTGGGTCTTGCCGGCGGCCTTGTTCATAACCTGTAAAACCGCGGTATCACGGTCGATATACGCATGCGCCCCAAACGCGGTAAATATGGTCAATAAAGAAACAAGAATTTTTTTCATCGCCCATATACTACCGCCATATCGCCGGTAAGTCAAATTAAAAAAAGTGTAACCGTGGCACGACGTGTCGTGACGGGTGTTAGTGCAAGTGGGGGTATTTATCGTTGACTTGCCGTGATTTTATAGTACCATACCCATAAAACCAAAGGTAATAAAAAGGATAAAAAATGGCTCAAAATAAAACACACAGATATGTTAGTTATGTTGATATGGGCGATGGTTGGTTCGTACCAGAAATAAACATCGCTTCTTTGTTTGAAAAGGAACTTGATAAGAAATTGAAATTCTTGATGGACGCCACGGAAAAGAAAAAATAAAAAAAGGACAGAAAATGGATTTACAAACAAAAGTTTCTTTTCGTTTAACAACAAATCGTGTGATGGAAAATTATACTCCAAACGGTCGTTTTATCGGCACACACGAGTATGACACCAATGTGAAAAATTTGTCAGAATTTCGCAATTTTGTAACAAATTTTGCGAAAGCAGCACGATTTGGTCGGTTGGATGTTGATAAGGTAACTTATCTTATAAACATTCAACGCAATGTCATGGTGTATGATGCAGATGACCGGAAAAATTTCAAGTCATCCACTTTCCCGGATAAGTCAATGTACGTAATTTTATCCACCAGTGATAAATTGCTTTATATATCGGATATCGAACCATTACTACAAAAAAAAGCCAACGATTTCTATATGCCAAAGGGTAAATTTGATGAAACTAGGCCAATATACATTGAATCTTTTGATGGATACGCTGCAAAATATCGCCCTTTAACACAAAACGGCGTGGCAAAAGATGTTGTCATAGATACAAATCTGAATCAGATTTGGCCGATTGCTAACGGCGAATCTTATGGTACTTTGATTGAACTGCTTTCAAAATCAACTGAAAAAATTCGATAACTATCAGGGGTATAATAATGCCTAATAAAGAACATGTTGGTACAGAAGAAGAAAAAGCAACCTGGGGCGATTTATTAAAGTTAATTGCCATTGTGGGTGTAATATCGATCTTTATGTATATTTATATAAAA
>JAFOVN010000025.1 GCA_017392345.1 Alphaproteobacteria bacterium
CGGCGTCACAATCTTTACGGAAAAAATGATAAACGCATGAAAGACAAATCATTGGAATTATCTTTGCGTGCCGGACATCGCGACAGGTTGCGCCAAAAATTCCTGGATGGCGAACTTGCAAATTATGAAATTATGGAATTGATTTTGGGATATGCAATTCCGCGCAAAGATGTTCGCCCTATTGCGCGAATGCTGTATAAAAAATTTGGTGGGACATTTCCGATTTTGTGCGCATCGATTGATGATTTGGAACGGATTCCGGGGCTTGGGCATAACACCGCGATTTTTATCAAGGCGATGCAAAAAATTCTTGTTGATGGTTATAAATCCGCGATTGCGGAAAGGCCCGTGTTTCATAACAAAGAACAATTTAATAATTATGCGCGTCTTATGCTTGGTGGGCGCACGACCGAAGAAATGCATGTTTTATATATGGATGAAAATTTACATTTGTTAAAAGACGAACTGCACAGTACGGGCACAATCGATTGCACGGTTTTATATAATAATGAAATTGTTAAAAACGCACTAAATATGGGTGCAAAATTTGTTGCACTTATTCACAACCACCCTATTCCCGGTTTGGGATTTTCAAAAGAAGATATCGAAATCACAGAACAATTAAAAAATGCCCTATTAAATGTGCGCATACAACTTTATGACCACTTTGTCGTGTCGGGTGGAATTGTATATTCAATGAAAGAACAATACTGGTTAAAATAATTCCGCAACATCACACACTGTTTTATATTCCGATGTCGTGGCGACATGCAAATTATTATTCCACAGTGTGTATACGGTTTTTGTTGATGGCGTTGGTGTATCCCAATCTTCACCCATGGTGCGCGAAATTTTTGTTATTGAAAAGTCCGGTTTAAACGAAAACTGAATTTTTTGATGTGCACATTCCGCACCTTCGACGGTAAAGAAATCTTTTGGTGTTATATTCACCATTTTTTCGCCGTTGTTTAATTCAACCTTATATATATACTGAAAGTGTGCGGTGCCGGTTTCGCGACGCGCACGGGAAATTCGGTCGGGGCGACCGTCTTCGTCAATATCATAAGAAAATGTCGCGACTTCGACAACACCTTCGCCGAATTCATCGGGTTCAAAGTTATGCACGGACACCGGATTTTCTAAACCGTCAGTAAATTCCGCCCCACCCGTGGTTTCAACAATTGGTTCGGCCATTACACTTATTGATTTGGTTTCGGTATGTGGTTTATTAAATTTATAAAAAACAAAAACACCAACCACAATCAGCGCCAGAATTATTATAATTTTTATCCAACCATTATTTTTTTCCATTTTACTTCCTTTTTAATTATTGCGAACGCTGCCTTCGCGCCAACCTTCGATGCGTCGAATGCCTTCGGCCATGCGTTCCAACTGGATATCGGACATATCGCGCAAATACATATTTACCGGAACACCCATCGCCCGCGCAAGGCGCGCCGCATAGGATACCGGATTATTTCCGTCCGATGATGGGGCATAGGTATGAATTGCCTCCGCAAGTGTTTTGTTTTGATACTTTTCGGTTCTTAATAAGGCAACATTTGCCCGGCGACCAACCGCTGGGTTTGGGAAAATCGCAAAATTGTTTATCGTTTTTCCTATGGCACCCATACGCCGTGTAAAATCAGAATACCGAAGTGCACCCGGATTATTCGCACGCCATGTTAAACTGCCCCCGAGGTGTGTATATTTTGAACTGTCCGGTGCGGTATATGCGATTTCACCCACGTTTATATTGATTGCGGTAATCGCCGTTCGACCACCGGTTGATATTGGTGGAATGCTTATCGGAACACTTGTCGTGCCGGTCGTGCCACCGGTGATATTTCCGTCCGGTGTCCAATTCATTAAATCAGATAAATCCGGAAAATCTTCCGTTTCTGGCATTTCATAGTTTGGTAAAATTCCACTTCCGGAATCGTATATATCGATATCTTCATAAAGCATTGAATTCGTGCCACGCGCGGCAATTTTTGTCGCCAAAATTTCATTTACGCCATCAACCGAAATCCGTGTTGTCTTGCACCCAATGGCCAAAATGTCACCACCATAAATAACATTTAAAATCGGCCAAACCGCGGTCAAGATTCCAAAAATTAAAACCAATGTTTTGAAATTTTCTTTGATATCATTTTTTGCACCGCGTATCATGGATATGCCCCAACCGATAACCAGGCCCGCGGTAAACAATCCCAAAACCATCCATGCATAATAAAGGAAATTTTCAAACCCGCGCAATATACATGCCGGGTCTTCGATATAAAAAAAGTTGGCATCAACACCACGCACGTGCAAACCGACGTTTTCCAACATTGTTCTGATGGTATCGATGTCATTCATTGTCTTTTATTTTTTCGATGCGACATTCGTAAAGAATCCCGGTATGGAAAAATCTTCGTCATTTGCGGCGACACCCGCCCAACCGAATAAATCGCCCATTATTCCGGTATCATCGCTTTTTTTCTTTTTAAATGGCAATATACTTTTTAACTTGCTAATTTTCCCACGTTCAGGACTTTTTCTAAATGTTGGCATTTTATCTTGGACATCAACGAATTCGGTTGCCAAACTTGCAAGTGTTGCATCGGCATCATCCAAAGATTCATCTGCCGCGGCGGGTTCCGTGGTTTCGCCGGCATCTTCTTCGTCCGGCTGCACATCTTCACGCAGTGGCGTCATCGTTTCCAACAATTCTTCCAGTGTTTTTTCATGTGGCGCGTCCGGCACATCGTCTTGCAACATTTCATCAATATCGCCAATATCGTCAAATTCCGGCATTTCGTCTGTTTCAACGGTGACGGTTTCGGCAACCACTTCTTGGCCCGTGGTTTCCGCAACCGGCGCGGATTCTTCACCACCACCCAGCACCGACAGAATCGGGACAACGGGTGTGGTGGCCGGCTTTTCGGCGACAGGATTTTCAACAACCGGTTTTTCAGTTGTTTTTTCGACCGGCTTTTCCTTCTTTGCTTTCGCCGTTTTTTTAGGTTTTGCCACGGGTTCTTCGGTCACATCCGGTGTGGGTGCGACAACCGAATCGGCGACAACCGGCGCGGTTTCCACCGCAATTAAATCGTCCACCGGAACACCAAACAAAACCGTATCCGCATCCAGCCCCAGCGTAGACCGAACCTCTTCAAACGCGGTCCGCACTTCACCGGGATTAAAAGAATCCGCGCCTGAAATATAAATAATCTTTTTCTTCATTTGCATCACCATCGCATTTTTGAAATCATCATCAGGATGATTATATCACATTTTAGGGTTGAACGCATATAAAAAATGTCTTAAAATGACAATATGTCGGACATAAGGGAACAAATTTTTCAGGAACTATCAAAACTTGAAGACGCGACCGCGCGTCTGCGGGCGACGGCGGTTGACGCAAGTAAACAAACCGATTTGGAGGTTGCAATTTTAACGCAACAAGTGCGAAATTTGCGTGCAAAGAATGCGCGGGCGACCGAACTTATTGACCAATCTATTGAAATTCTTGGGGGGCTGAAATGAGTGTCGTTTCAATCCCGATTGTAAATAAAAATTACCCCATGGGGTGCGAAGATGGCCAAGAAGGGCGTTTGGTTGAATTGGGGCAAATGGTGGATGCGCGCGCGCGCCAGATTTTGGATAAGATTGGGCCCGTGCCGGAAAGTTCGTTGTTGGCCACCGTGTGCATTGTGCTGGCGGACGAATTGCGCAATAAACCCGCACCGTCTGTGACCGATGCCGACCTGCGTGAAATCTTGGCCCGCATCCGCGAAATTAAAAACAAGATTGCGGAATAATTCGTGTTTTTTGGTTGTTATTTTTTTTCAAATGTTCTATGTTTTATGTCGTTATGAGTAAAGAAATAGTCGAAAGAATTGATTCACAACAATTGGCGGACGCCCTGTCCACGCGGTATTTGTCGTACGCGGTTAGTACGATTGTGTCGCGCGCCCTGCCCGATGTGCGCGATGGGTTAAAGCCCGTGCATCGCCGTATTTTGTATTCTATGTTGCGGCAAAAGTTATCGCCCGCGGCGGCGTTTCGCAAATGTGCGACGGTGGTTGGCGATGTGCTTGGGCACTATCACCCGCATGGCGATTCGTCGGTGTATGACGCGATGGTGCGACTGGCGCAGGATTTTTCCGTGCGGTATCCACTGATTGACGGCCAGGGGAATTTTGGAAATATCGACGGTGACCCCCAGGCGGCGTATCGTTACACTGAATCGAAAATGACCGAGGCGGCAATGCTGATTATGGACGGCATTGACGAAGACAGTGTCGATATGATGCCGAACTTTGACGGCACGACGGTTGAACCGGTGGTTATGCCGGGCGCGTTTCCGAACTTGCTTGCGAACGGCGGTATGGGTATCGCGGTCGGTATGGCAACGAATATTCCGACACATAACGTGGCAGAGGTTTGCGATGCATTGACCCTTATGGTCGACAAACCTGAATCCACAACCGCACAGATATGCAAGAAAATGATTGGGCCAGATTTTCCGACGGGCGGTGTTCTGATTGATGATTTTGATACGATTGTTAAAAACTATGAAACCGGCAAAGGTACATTCCGGATTCGCGCAAAATATGAAATCGAAGAACTTGACCGCGGCGGGTACCAGGTTGTAATTACCGAAATCCCGTACGGAATTATAAAGTCCAAGTTGGTCGAACAAATCGGCGAAATGATTGACGCGAAAAAATTGCCGTTGGTTGATGACATCGTTGATGAATCTACGACCGATGTTCGCATTGTCATCACACCCAAAAGTCGTAATGTCCCCGCGGATAAAATGATGGCGCATTTGTTCGCCCTGACCGATTTGGAATATCGGTTTAATATGAATTTTAATGTTATCGATTCGAACGGTGCGCCGCGCGTGATGGGAATTCGCGATGTGTTGAATGAATTTATCACGCACCAGAAAAATGTTCTTTGTCGGCGGTCACGGTGGCGGTTGGCTAACATCGATAAACGGCTTGAAATTTTGGGTGGATTGCTGATTGTATATCTGAATCTTGACCGCGTGATTGAAATTATCCGGACCGAAGACGATCCAAAGGCCGTCCTTATGTCGGAATTCAAATTGACTGAGGTTCAGGTAGAGGCGATTTTGAATACCCGCCTGCGGGCACTCCGTAAACTGGAAGAAATGGAAATTCGGCGCGAAGATAAAAACCTGCGTACGGAACGGGAACAGTTGGTTGCACTGCTTGAAAGTGAAGAAATTCAGAACAACCAAATAAAGGCGTGGTTTGCGGATATTAAAAAGCAATATGATAAAAAGACCGCACTTGGGCGGCGGCGTACGACCTGGGCGGCACAAACCGAAGAAATCACCGTGAACGCTGAAGATTTTATTGAAAAAGAACCACTAACCGTTATCCTTTCAACAATGGGCTGGATTCGTGCGGCGCGGGGGCATATGGATTTGAATGCACTCGATTTGAAATTCAAAGAAGGCGATGAATTGCAATTTGCTTTCCATGCGATGTCAACCGATAAAATAAATCTGTTTGGTGCGTCGGGGCGCATGTTCACAATTGCCGCGAATGATTTGCCGTCGGCGCGCGGGTTTGGTGAATCTGTGCGTATGATGGTTGATATTGGCGCCGAAGAGGCGATTGTAAGCGCGTTCGTTTTGGATGCATCGGCGAAATATCTGTTGGTGTCGCGGCATGGAAACGGGTTTATCATTGCCGGCGAAAACTGTTTGGCGCAAACACGCACCGGGAAACAGGTTATGAATGTCGAAGACGCAAATCCCGCAACGTTCTGTGTTCGGGTCACGGGCGACACGGTTGCGATGTCCGGGTCAAATGACAAGATTTTGATTTTTGCGGCATCCGAAATTCCGGAAATGGTTCGTGGCAAAGGTGTAATTTTACAAAAATACAACGCCGAACGGACATATGTTTTGGATGTAATGTTCTTTGATGCGGCGGATGGATTTGGTTGGACAACGGGACGCGGAACAACGAAACTTGACGATTGGAAACCGTGGGTCGGCCGGCGCGCAACCCAGGGCCGCACCATCCCCGTCGGATTCCCAAGAAGTGGGAAGTTTGGACGGTAGTGGTTAGTGTTATCCGCCTCCGCCTTTGGCTACGGCGCGACTGCGCCAGGGTTTTACCCTGTCTTGGTGTAAGTGGTTAGTGAAACGGGCGCATCTGCGCCCGTTTTATATTTTATATTATATGACTATTTTGAACGGTCACTAAACAGTGTCCAAATGCCGGACTTTTTAACCTCTTTCTTTTTCTTACGCGGCAATTTTTTACCTTCTGATATTGCTTCTTGTATCTTTGCTTGTCCCTTTTTATAATC
>JAFOVN010000026.1 GCA_017392345.1 Alphaproteobacteria bacterium
AAGTATTTCGCGATAATTAGAACTTAAAAAAGAATTCTTGTGAATACGTAATTGGTTGATTGTATCAGATACAGAAAAATCGGTGGTTATAACCGATAAATTATCAAATTCATCCGCATCCAAAATGCGCGTTATTTCATTTGCGGTATGTTTTGCGGCATTTAGATTTTCAGATTTAATAACAATGTTAACAACATTTGAAAATTTGTTTGTTAAATTCCCAATCGGCCAATCGGCATAATTTATTTCAATCAAAGAATTAAGGTTGGTTTGAATTGACAACGGCATACGCCAAAGGCATACCACCAAAAAAGCACACAAACACACAATTCCAAAGATAATTTTTTTAACATTTAATTTCATCGGGCGAATCCGTTTTTATGCGTTTGAAATCAATCGTAATAGTCATGCCATTTTTATATGCGATAACAATTTGTTTCAAATCTTTCGTGTCCCCGGTCAGTGTCAAAGATTCCAAAAATTCGGCCACAGCGGAAATTTTTGGGGTCGCAACCAACACCCAATTCTTTTTAATTTCCGTATAATCCGCGTTAAAAGCGGTCAAAAACATGCCCATATCGCCGTCCATCATATCTTTTATCATGGATTGAACCTGGGAAAAATGGGGCAGGGCAGATAGAGCATTCGTATCACCATTTATACAATACGAATCCAGTGTGGACGTGAAGTCAAAGGCATTTGGTTTTTGCTGTTTCCATTTGAAGCCTGCGCCCTTTACAAATTTTACTGTGCCGGTTGCACGAAAAGTTTTGGTCGATTCCGGTAAAGTTTTTGTTTGCGTATATGATGCATGCACAGTTTCCAAATTGTCGGTAAAGGTTTTTAATGTGGCCGGCATTTCGGTGATGTTTTGCGCATTGGCCGCGCCACAGATTATCATTGACACCAAAAATAAATTTTTAACCTTTTTGAACACTTTTTTAATTAACCACCACGGCAATCCACAACATAGGTATATATGCAGCAAACTTATATAAAAATTATCCCGCCAAACATGGAAATGCGATATTCCGGTTTTGGGGTATATAACACGCGTTTTCGTGGTGACAATCCGAACACCCGCGCGGTACAGTTTTACAAAAATCTCAATATCAATACCCATACGCAAAAAATGCAAAGATGATAATATGCGTTCAGTTTCGACCAATGGATACACGCGAAATCCGCACATTGCATCGGGCATGTGCCGGTTCATTGTTTCAACCGCCACCCAAAAATTTGTAATCTTGCGACCAATCAACCGGGACCGTGGTGCCGACGAATCATACACCGGTTGTCCCATAACAAGTGCATTTGGATTTTTTCGTGCAATTTCTATGAATTTTGTAATGTCATTTATATCATGTTGCCCATCCGCATCAATTTGCAATGCATTCGAAAACCCAAGTTTCGATGCCTTTCTAAAACCGGTTATCATGGCGGCACCCTTGCCGGCATTTTTTTCGTGTTTTATATATGTATAGCCGTATTTTGTACATGTGTGTTGTAATTTTTTAGATTGTTCCTTCATACTGCCGTCATCGACAACAATAACCGGAATTTTATATTTGGAAATTTGTTCGGCAACCCCAACAAATGCATCCGCATGATTAAAACAAGGTATTATTATGACGGGCTTAAACATCTTTATTCCTTTATAACAATTTTACCGGCCGAATACTTTACATCGCCATTTTCATAACAGAAACTAAATTCATCTTCATTTAATTTATTTAGTTCAAAATGCACCATTGTATCCGGCAGAATTAAGTTGGTAAATTTTAGTTTTATAATATCATAAGTTTTTACATTTTTATGAAAAAACATTTGGATAAATTTAATAACGAAGTGCAGTTGCATCACGCCCGGCAAAATAGGGCAATTTTCGAAATGTCCCTTGAAATATGCGGAATCCCCCAAAAAAATAAAATCCGCGGATAAAAAATTGTCGTTTTTTACCAAGTTTTTTGCGATTGGTTCCGCCACCGCGGAACGCAAAATTTCGGCAATTTCGGACTTTAATATCTTGCCTTGGGTATTCATCGGTATTTTATTAACGATTCTAATTTTTCGTGGCAACGCAACATTTGGAAAATACGCCAATAGCCAATTTTTTATATCAGATACAAATTCATGCCGTCCATGCGCGGTTATAAAATCTTTGCCCGCATCGGTTAGGGTTAAAACGCACCCAATAACGATTCGCCCATTTTGATTTATGGTTGTCACATAACAACCATCAACAAATTTATGGGCACCCAATTTTTCTTCGTATTCCGGCAACGATATCCGTTCTTCGGCAATTTTAACAATTCTATCTGCACGCCCCTTTAACAAGAATTGTCTTTCATTTTGCACCTCTATCACATCCGACATTTGAAAAGGGCGCGCGCAACAAAATTCCGAATCCGCAATTATACAATTATTTCCATCTAAACCGATTTTAACATCATCAAAAACCGTCCAAGACGGCCCGTCTTTCTGTTGCCGAAATGCAACGCCACCGGTTTCGGTACTGCCAAAAACTTCAAAAGGTGATGCGCCAAAGATTTCAAATGTCTTTTGTGATGTTTCAGGCCTTAACAAACTGCCCGAAGAAAAAATGCCAATGCAATTATTTGGAAAATCATATTGGTTTTGGTATTTTGTTATACCGTCCAAGAACGAAGGTGTGGTCGCAAATAATACATTGGCAAATTTATGTTGCGATGCCTGTAATTCTTCGGGTGTAAAAATCATATTTGTGTCAACCGCGATGCCGGCGGAAAGTGGAATTAAAAACCGCCACAACAAACCGTACATATGATACGGCGCGATAGATGCGATCATCACGGGATTTTTGGCAAAATTATCGTGTTGCATTTTATTATGCATGGCAACTTCGGCCGCCAAATTATGAAAGGTTTTACAGATTTTTTTGGGTGCGCCGGTACTGCCCGAAGTGAAAAAATATATCAATCGGTCATCCATATCACAGAAATCCCAATTGCCACCAAAATCTTGATTGATATCAACAAATGTAAAGCCGGCAAAATCAAATTTTTGGTCGGTCACAATTGTGTTGGTCAATTCACGCAGTGTATCGATATTTTGTTCCGTCAGCATCGCGGGCAAAATCACATCTTTGCCGGCCTGCATTAACCCCATAAAGGTCACATAAAACATATAAATATCATTTGGAATAAATAAAATCACCGCCTTGGTATCCATGCGGGCAAATATATTCGCATGGCGCGTAACATCGTTTGAAAATTCATGGAAAGACACAGCTATCCCCGCGCGATAGAAAACCGTCCGTGTCGGTGCGATATTACTGATAAAAAATTTATTTATTTCCGCAAACATCCAATAGGCCTTTTGTGAATAATAAACACAACCCCGATCATCATAGCAATCAGAATATAGGAAATCAAACCGTTAAACAAAACCCAAATTTCATCAGATAAAAATATGGTCACGCAAGAAACCACCGCCAAACAAAACATAAAAATTGCCCATGCGTATGTTGCCCGACGCGCATATTGTTTGTCGGTCGCACCCAATTTATACCCCATCTTTGTTGCAAACTTTTCAATCAAAGGCACCCCACGTAATGATAGCGCGAACATTAAACACACCGAAATATTCATCAAAACGGGGTACAGTTTTAGAAAAACATTATCATTAAATATAATTAAACCCAAACCAAACAATAAAACGCATATAAATATCCATATGTTTTTATTGCGTACAAACGAAATACCCGCGGCGGCCAATAAAAATAGTGCCAAAAAACGCACCGCAACGTGCCGCTTTAACGCAAAAAACACGACAAACGGATAGATAACAGTAAGCCCAATGCCAAGAATCTTAATGATTTTTATTAACGATTTTTTCAATGGCATCAACCATGTCTTGTAAAGTGCGAATTTGTTTGAAATCATCGGGTTCAACCTTGCAGCCAATGATTTTTTGCAATCGAACCACAAGGTCCACGGCATCAATAGAATCCAAATCCAAATCTTCAATCAATAATGATTCTGGTTTCAATTTGTCCGAATCTATATCAAATTCTTTGACCAAGATATTTTTTATTTGTTTAAAAATTTCGTCTTTTGTGTACATATCAATTTACTCCAATGTAATGTTTTTTGATTCCGCAATATATGTTGCCAAACGTGCCACAGATTTGAAATATTCCTTGTTGGCTTCTTTATCCGCCTTGAAATTCACCTGATATTTTTTCTTTAGCGCCATACCCAATTCCAACGCATCAATGGAATCAAGCCCAAGTCCCGTTCCAAAAAGTGGCGCAGAAGTATCAATATCATCGGCCGTCACGTCTTCCAAATCCAATGCCGATACGATTAGTTCTTTGATTTCACGTTCCAATAATTCCCGTTTCATATCACATCCTTATGCACGCAATACTAACAATATACAAATAAAAATTCAAGGAAATTATACCTAAAACAATATGTTCTTGGCTTTTTCTGTGATATCAACCGCGATGGCGCGTTTGTTTGATTTTTTTATCGTATTATAACAAATCAATGACATGGGGATAATATCATACACGGACGTCTTATTCCCAATGTCCCACCATTTTTGTGTTTTTCCCAATATTGGTGGTGTATTGGTAATTTTTATGGGCAAAATGTTTGCCCCGGTCGCCATTTGCAGGTATGCAAACCCGCGGTGCAATCGTATGGTTTTGTTTGGCACCGTCCGTGTTCCTTCGGGAAAAATAACGATATTATATCCCCGTGCCAAAATATCCGAACCGTTCGCGATAAATTCGTCCGGCTTCATTGTATTGGATAGATAGGTGTTGCCGATAACCCGGCGAACAAACACATTTCTAAATAAGCTTTCCTTTACAACGCACACAGAATTCGGAATTCGTGATACCAAGATAACGACATCAATCAAAGAAGGGTGGTTGGCAATCACAATTGTCCCACGCAGTTTTTTTAATTGTTTGCACGCCGGGCAATTCACCCTAATTAAACGCAAAACACACAATAACCATATGAACGCACGCCAAGACAGATGAATTGTGTTTATAAAAATTTTTCGCTGTTTATCGGACCTGGACACCAATAAAATAACGGGGAATATCGCGGACCCAATCAGCAAAGCGCCAAGGCCAAAAACACAAAAACAAAACGCGCAAAGAATTGATCGTATAAATCTAATCATTTTGCATTGTCCAACTTTTTGTTGTCACACAATTTGTTCGTCCCCGCAGAAAATCCACCATTGTTTCCAATTTTAAAATACCCGCATTACAATCGCCTTTTGTGATTTTAATTCCGCGTTTGCCGTGTTTTTTTAGCATAAATGCCAATCCAAATGCGTTGTGTGGCGTGTCCAACAATGGCGCGTACATATCCGGATTATGTTCAGCCGCAAACACAACCATAACATCGCGGGGTTCCATTAATGCCTTTAATATCGCCATCCCAAGGGTATTATCGCCCGCCGCAATTGATGTATAACTGTTTGTGTTTCGGGTAAGTAATGAGAACAGCCCCGCGGCGGCATTATGCACAGAATTACTGAACCCCGCCGGCGACATTTCATGTTCTTCAAAAAATTGTTTGATTAACTGTATCGTTTGACCCAATTCGCCGAATTTTGACGCGAACACGGTCGTATAATCTTGCGATTCTTGGACAATTTTTCCGGCGATTCCGACGGCAATTTTTTCAATGTTCGACATACGACGACGAACCATAGATGGAATAAAGGAAAAATCCGGCAATTTTTCATCCGCTGATTCTTGCCAAATAATAAAATCATCAATATAGATTTTGTTGTTCATACTTGAAAAATACTTTTTTTTATAGCACAGTGGCATTATATGAAAAAAATCATAATTTGCAAGCGGGTTTATGTATATGTCGGTGATATTACAAGATTTGGGTTTTGTTTGTGCATTGGGGTTGTCGCACGAAGAAATTGTTGAAAACGCACGGCGTGGCGACACATCGGGAATGTTTCGTGTTATGCCGACCGTGGCGGAAACACCGGTCCCATTTGGTTCGGTAAATATAGAAACACGCGAAGTAATGCGATGCTATGATTTATTACTTGCGGCATTGCGACAAATTGAACCGGCAATATCAAAATTAAAATCTGATTACGCGCCAGATAGAATCGGAATCGTTATCGGTGCAAGTAATACCGGTGTACACGAGGCGCAAAAGCATTTGAACATTGCATTGGAAACGGGTAAATTGCCACGGGATTTTTCGTTATCCGAATTAGAATTATATTCGCCAACCGAATTTTTGGTTAAAAAAACTGGGTTCGCCGGGCCCGCATATACCGTATCAACGGCCTGTTCATCCAGTGCCAAGGTTTTTCAAGATGCCAAAGATTTAATAGAGCAAGGTATCTGTGATGCGGTTTTGGTTGGTGGCGTTGATGCGCGGTGCGATTTTGCATTAAACGGTTTTAATGCCCTATCGGCACTTAGTTATAAACACACAAACCCAATGTCGCAAAATCGTGACGGAATCAACCTTGGCGAAGGTGCGGCTCTTTTCATAATGACGCGTGGGGCGGTCGGTATAAAAATGTTGGGCGTGGGCGAAAGTTCCGATGCATATCATTTAACAAGTCCGGATCCAACCGGTGTCGGTGCCATTGCTTCTATGAATTCTGCATTATTAAATGCCGGTTTAACACCGGAAAAAATTGATTTTATAAATATGCACGGAACGGGAACGATTGCCAACGATGCGATGGAATCTTTGGCGATAAATTCGGTTTTTGGTGATAAAACATTGTGTGCATCAACAAAACCATTAACCGGTCACACCCTTGGGGCGGCCGGCGCGGTAAGTGTGGCACTTTCTTGGTTAATGATAAAACATCAATTCATAATTCCACATGTTTTTGATGGTGAATATGGTGCGGATTGTGCAAAGATAAATTTGGCAACCATGCAAAGCAAAAAAAACATAAACAATGTGTTGTGCAACGCCTTTGCTTTCGGGGGCAGCAACGCAAGTGTAATAATTGGACGGTAAAATGGGCAAATATGATTTAACAAAACTTATACCACAACGCGCGCCGATGATTTTCTTGTCGGACATTGAAGATTTTGATTATGAAAACCAAACCTTGGTTGCGCGGGTTGATGTTCGTGATACAGATTTATTGTTTGATAAAAACCTTGGTGGCATTCCGTCTTGGGCGTGTTTGGAATTTATGGCGCAAAGTGTCGCGGCCTTTGTCGGATTGGGCGATTTGCATGAAGACCCAAATGCAAGGCCCGCGGTCGGGTTTGTTTTGGGGTCGCGCAAAATATCTGTATCGGCCCCCGTGTATTTGGCTGGACATTCATACTTTGTACATGTTAAATCTTTATTTTGTGACCAAAACATTGCGTCATTTGATTGTCAGATTCTTGATGAAAATAACAATGTCGTTGCGGCCGGCGCACTAAACGCCTTTCGACCGGATGATATAACAAAATTTATGGAGAACAGAAATGAATAAAACGGTTCTTATTACGGGTGCAAGTCGTGGCATAGGGCGCGCAATCGCGATATATCTTGCGCGGGCGGGTTATGATTTGGTGTTACATTATAATTCAAATTCTGCGGCGGCGAACGAAACACTAAATGCTGTTAAATCATTTGGTGCGCGTGCGCGGTTATTGTGTTTTGATATCGCCAACCGTGTGCAGACAAATGATGTTATAAACGCGGATATTGCACAGTATGGCGCATATTGGGGCGTTATTTGCAACGCGGGGATAAACCAAGATGCACCGTTTCCGGCGATTGAACCCGACGCATGGGACAGTGTGGTTCACACAAACCTGGACGGACTTTATAATGTGTTGCATGCGACGGTTATGCCAATGATTTCTGCGCGCGCCGGCGGTCGCATCGTGGCGTTGTCGTCCGTGTCGGGATTGATTGGTAACCGCGGCCAGGCAAACTATGCCGCATCCAAGGCCGGAATTATTGGCGCGTGTAAATCTTTGGCAATTGAATTGGCGCGACGTAATATAACGGTAAATTGTATTGCACCAGGTATTATTGAAACCGATATGACCGCCGATTTGCCTGATGGTATTGTTGACCAGGCAATACCGATGCGTCGCGCCGGTCGGCCGGACGAAGTGGCAAGTTTGGTTGCATATTTATTATCTGACGATGCGGGTTATATCACGCGCCAGGTTATATCTGTAAATGGGGGGCTTATCTAAAATGACAAGACGCGTTGTTGTGACCGGAATGGGGTTGGTTAGTGCACTGGGGAATGACCCTGATTCCGCATTTAATCGTTTACACATATATAAAAATACAATTCGTGAAATTGAAGGTTTGTCCGCTATACACGGGTTAAATTCGCATTTGGCATCTTTGGTTCATTTTTCTATTCCGGACCATTTTAATCGCAAGGTTTTGCGCACAATGGGACCGGTGTCTGTTTTGGCGGTGTATTCGGCGGAAAACGCGTTAAATGATGCGGGTTTATTGGGTGATTCCGTAATAACAAACGGTCGTACGGGCGTTGCATACGGTTCGTCATTTGGTTCGGCGGGCCCCGTTGCGGATTTCTTTTCTATGGTAAAAACAAATGAAATCGGGAACATTACATCTTCGTCGTATATCAAGATTATGCCACAAACAACGGCGGTCAACATATCGTTATACTTCAAAACTACGGGGCGTTTAATCCCAAGTGGTACCGCCTGTACTTCGGGCAGTTTGGCAATCGGTTTTGCATATGAAAATATAAAATCCGGCGCCCAAGATATAATGATTGCGGGCGGTGCCGAAGAATTTGATCCGACCCAGGTTGCCGTGTTTGATACCCTTTATGCAACCAGTACGAAAAACGATACACCCGACAAAACCCCGTCACCATTTGATGCAAACCGTGATGGTTTGGTTATTGGTTGTGGTGCCGGAACATTGATATTGGAAGAACGCGAACACGCATTGGCGCGCGGGGCCAAGATTTATGCCGAACTTGTTGGTTTTGGTACGAACACGGACGGAACGCATATCACACAACCAAATTCGGATACAATGGCAAACTGTTTGGAATTGGCCTTGGAATCGGCAAAACTAAAACCCACGGACATCGGATATATATGCCTGCACGGAACGGGAACAACATTTGGCGATATCGCCGAATCAATTGCAACAAATCGCGTCTTTGGTAATAAAACCCCGGCCAGCAGTTTGAAAAGTTATGTCGGCCATACACTTGGCGCATGTGGTGCGTTGGAATCAATTTGGTCAATTCAGATGATGAATAATGATTGGTTTGCACCAACACTGAATCTGAACACGGTGGACGAAAAATGTGGTGCATTGGATTATATAACAAAAACCGGGCGCAATTTTAGTACCGATTTTGTAATGAACAACAATTTCGCCTTTGGCGGAATAAACACATCACTAATCTTTAAAAAAGGAGGAAAAAAATGAAAACATTAATATCACTTTTGTCTGTGGGAACTTTGGCGGCATGCAGTGCGGCGGGCCCAATTATGCGCCCGATTCATGAAGACCTACATTCTGCGCGTGCCGACGGTTTTCTAAATCCATCGATTGAACTATCTTTTGGAAAGTCAGAAATTACGGGTAAAAATCTTGGGACATGGGTTTCCAACAAGAAAACAAACTCCGTAAACAAAGATGCGTCCACGGCATGTCAAATCGCGTTCCTGTCCGCGGTAAAATCATTACAGGATAGGGCTGTTCGTGAAGGCGGAAACGCGGTAACAAATATCCATAGTTTCTATGACAAGGTTCCAGAATGGAGTGAAACAACATACCGCTGTAAGGATGGTCATTTGATGAGTGGCGTGGCCCTGCGCGGAACGGTGGTAAAGAAATAAAAAACGCCCGTTCGGGCGTTTTGTTATTTTAATTTTTTCTGATACCTTTTTATTTCGCGCAATAATTGATTCCGGGTCGAATCAAATTCCGCAACGCGGGCATTTGCAACGGAATCATTATGATTCACAATCCGCCCAAGGTGCGAAATCAAGCGTTGATTTTTTTCGAATTCCGTTATATTTTCTTCAAATAAACTATCGCCTGCCTGATCAAGGGAATCAATGACCCGGCGCAGATGTTTATTTTGCGTAATCTCTGATGCCGTTGTCATATACGTCCGCCGTGCCCCCTCATTGTCGCGCAGTTTGAATTCGCAGTTTTCAATTTTTTTGCGTGCCTCTTTGCGGTCCTGATAATGTTTTACGGTAAATGTTCCGCTAAAGATTATTGCAACGATTGTTATGGCAACAATTATGCTGTCCCAATCATCACGCTTAAAAATATTTTTTTTCATATTTATTCCTTTCTATGGTCCTAAGTCTGCCATAAAAAATCATGGTTTCAACAAAAATCGCCGTATTCACGGCGATTTGTATGTCATTTTATTTGTTTACAACAATTTTCCCATTGCAACGGCGGTATCACTCATACGATTTGAAAATCCCCATTCGTTGTCATACCACGCGGTCACATGAACCAAGCGACCATCAATCACATGCGTTTGCGTTGAATCGAAAATCGAACTGTGCGCATCGTGCGTAAAGTCGATTGAAACCAACGGCAATTCATTATATCCAAACGTCTTGGATTCCGCCGCACGCATAGCGTCGTTTATTGAATCCACGGTTGCATCTTTGTTCAAATTTACAACTAATTCCACAACAGAAACATCCGGTGTTGGAACGCGGATGGCGATTCCGTCCAATTTCCCCGCCAAATTCGGCAACACCAAACCAATCGCCTTGGCGGCGCCGGTACTGGTTGGAATCATGGACATTGCCGCCGCACGTGCGCGCCGGAAATCTTTGTGATTTTTATCCAATAATTGTTGGTCCCCGGTATATGCGTGCACGGTCGTCATCCAACCCGACACAATTCCGAATTTTTCATCCAAAACCTTTGCCACCGGCGCAAGACAATTCGTTGTACAGGATGCATTTGATACAATAATATCATCGCGGGTCAATGTGTCTTGGTTCACGCCGAACACAATCGTTTTATCCGCGCCCGCGGACGGTGCCGAAACCAAAACGCGCCGCGCACCCGCGTCAATATGCACGCGTGCCTTGTCCGCCGCGGTGAAAAGCCCCGTGCATTCCATAACAATATCCACGCCCAATTCGCGCCATGGCAATTTTGTTGGGTCTTTTTCCGAAACACATTTGATTTTCTGCTTGCCGACAATAATTGTATCCCCATCCAGTTTAACATCCATCGGCAAATTCCCATGCACAGAATCATGTTGCAGCAAATATGCATTTTGTTCCGCCGGTGCCAAATCATTTACCGCAACAAATTCGATATCATCGCGTCCAGATTCCAACGCCGCACGCAAAACCAAACGACCAATACGGCCAAAGCCATTTATCGCAACTTTTACTTTTTTTGACATAATATACCTTCCTTTATTTTGTTTAATGCCGACCTATCATAGCACCATTTGCCAAAAAATCCAATCTGAATTTTGCGCCCGCTTGAATTTGCCAAATCGTGCGGTATAATTCTACTTATGAATACAAAAAACGCATACATTATCGCCGGCCCGACCGCATCGGGCAAATCAGATTTTGCCCATAAATTGGCGCGTGCCGTTCATGGCGCAATTATAAATTGCGACAGTGTGCAAATATATCGTGGCATTGAAAATATATCGGCAAGTCCTTTTGCCGGCCGTGATATTGCGGACGAAATCGATGGCGTGCCATATCGTCTTTTTTCCATTTTACCACTTTCGGAACAAATAAGTGTTGCGGACTATATCGGACTGGCGCGTCGTGAATATGATGCGGCGCGTGCAAATGGTTTCGTCCCGATTTTTGTGGGCGGAACGGGGTATTATGTAAATGGCCTTGTAAATGGTATCGCGGAAATTCCGGAAATATCACCGGAAAACCGTGCGCGTGCGCGTGAAATGGTGGCGCACGATTTGAATGCGGCGCGTGCGATGGTGGCGGAAACCGGCGCATCGGATTCGCAACGCGTTGCCCGCGCGGTGGAGGTTTTTTTGCAAACCGGCCGTCAAATAACCGAATGGTGGAACGAACCACGTGTAGGCGCAATTACGCCGACACCATATAAAATATTGATAAACCCACCGCTAAATGTATTGCATGAACGTATCGCCGCGCGAATCCCAAAAATGCTTTCGGGTGGTGCATTGTGTGAGGCCGAATATATTACTAAAAATAACCTTGACCAAAATCGCGCCATTGGTGCGGTGCAACTGTGTGATTACATAACCGGTAAAATAACGCGTGATACGGCAATTGAAAATTGGATAACCAAAACAAATCAATATGCCAAACGGCAACGAACATGGTTTAAAACGCAATTCGCACCCGATATAACGATAAATCACATCCCTGACGCTGATGATTCAATGTTGTTCTGATTTTGCTGTTCTGCCTCTGCGGCGGCGCGCGCCTGTTGACGTTCCAATTGTCGTTGCTGTTTTGCGGCAACCTTTTCAAGAATCGTATTGTATTCATCACGAATAGCATCGTTCAAACCGGATTCGCGCATCGCACTTGAAAACGCGGTCGCGTTCGCAAACTCGGTTTCCAATTTTCCCCATCCGGCATATTCCCAATCGATAATTCCAACGATATCCATGGTTGCGGGATCAACAATCATATTATTACAAAGGTCATTATGATTCCACCCATCACCATCGCCGGTTTTCAAATCATCGATACCGTCGGGCCGGGAATTGTGGACTTTATATATGAAACTTGCAATTTGTTTTGCCAATTTTTCGCGATTAGCCGTTATTTTTTTTACACCCATTAAATTCAGGTTTTCCCCCGGTATATATGGATATTTATAGAATATGTATTCGCCCGCCTGAACAATTCGTATGGATAAAATACGCACCGGCGAAAATGGCGCGATTGCGTCGGTTATACGCTTTTCACGAATGATTTTATCCTGGGGAACCGCCGTATCATTATGCTTTCTAACCTTAAACACAAATTTATTTTCGACGATAAATCCGATATTCCAACCACCCTTTATCATTTTTACGTCCATAAAGTCCAATTTTGGAAACGTTCGTTTAAGTGCGTTATATTTCCGATACCAATCAAACAACTTTACACGCCGCATATACATGCGCCACCGGCGCACCGGGATAAACCGGCACAGGAAATCACAAGCCGCGAAAAAATACATCCACATCAGTTTCCCCTTTTACAAATGTTTTACTAAATACTATTGAAACCCACGAAAAAAACAAGTATTTTATTTGTATGTTCAATAAAGGCACGATTGTAAAGGTTCTTGTTCCAAATGTGGTAAACCATGGTTATGATTACCGCCTGGGGGGCGATGCGGATTTGGGAACATTTGTCCGGTGCAATGTTATGAACCGCCCGTATATCGGGATTGTTTATGGCGCCGGCGACAGTGATTTGCCCCCGGAAAAAATAAAAAGTGTCAGCGCGGTTTTGCCATATAAATTGCCGGTCGCAGCGTTGCAGTGGATTCAGAAAATGTCCGAATGGACACTTATGGCGCCTGGGGCGGTGTTGCGATTGATTCTAAATGTGCCGGACGCGTTTAATGAACCAAAGACCGAACAACTTTACGCATATAATTTTGAATCTAAAAATGCGAAAATGACCGAAAATCGCCAAATGGTTTTGGATGCGTTTCAGATAAATAATAACGAACCAATGTCGGCGACCGATATTCAAAATATCGCGCGTGTCGGCCCGTCTGTGGTCAAAACGATGATTGCACGCGAAATGTTGTTGCCAGTATCAACGCGGCGCGTCGCCGAAAGTTTCAATTATAAATACGCCGATATGGGCAATGTCGAACTGAACCCGGAACAACGTGCCGCCGCCGACAGCATCGGTCGCGATATCGCGCAGGGCGGATTTTCGGTGAACCTTATTGACGGTATCACGGGCAGTGGTAAAACCCAAGTATATTTTGATTCCGTATGGCGTGCATACAGTGCGGGTCGTTCGGTGTTGCTTATGATGCCGGAAATTGCCCTTACCACACAATTTATAAAACGGTTTGAATCGCGCTTTGGCGCACCGCCCATTGTGTGGCACAGCAATCTAACCGCGGCGCGCCGTCGTGATATTTGGCGCGGTGTTTTAACGGGCGAAATAAAAATAATCGTCGGCACGCGCAGCGCACTGTTTTTGCCATGGCAAGATTTGGGCCTAATTATAATTGATGAAGAACACGATTCGTCTTATAAACAGGAAGATATGGGAAATTATCACGGTCGCGATATGGCGATACTTCGCGCAAAACTTGAAAAAATCCCCGTTGTATTGGCAAGTGCGACGCCGTCCGAAGAAACAATGAATAATGTGGTGGTGGGGCGATACGGTCATCATATATTAAATTCGCGATATGGTGGTGCGGAATTACCAAAAATTGAAACAATCGATTTGCGTGAACACCGACCGGAAGAATACAAGATAAATGACGAGGTTCGCCCCGGCGCATTGTCGCCGATTCTGTGCGATGCAATCCGTGAAACAATTCAAAATCATCGCCAGGTTATGTTGTTTATAAATCGGCGTGGTTTTGCCCCAATTACCCAGTGTAAAAAATGCGGTTGGGTTGCGACATGCCCCGATTGTTCGGTCGGTATGACATACCATAAAAAGTTGGGAAAATTGTTGTGTCATGTTTGCGGCCGCACCAAGACATTACCCGACAAATGCCCGGAATGTGGTGACGCGGTTTCCATGCGTGGCGCGGGACTTGAAAAGGTGGAAGAAGAGGTCGCCATAAAATTCCCCGGCGCGAAAACCACCCTGGTGTCAAGTGATACGATGGTGTCGCGCGGGGCATTGGAAAGATTGGTTGAAAAAATGGAATCGGGCGAATTGGACATCATTATCGGCACGCAAATTTTGGCCAAGGGCCACCATTTTCCGAACCTAACACTGGTTGGTGTGGTGGACAGTGATATGGGTTTATTCGGAACCGATTTCCGCGCCGCCGAACATACGTTTCAACAGTTGTTTCAAGTTGCCGGCCGCGCCGGCCGTGGCAAAATTCCGGGGCGCGTAATGTTGCAAACATATCAACCAACGAATCCCGTTTTAACCGCAATTTGTGCGGGCAATCGCGATGAATTTTTGCACGGCGATATGGATGTGCGCAGGGCTGCAAAAATGCCACCATTTGGGCAATTGATTGCGATAATCGTCGAATCAAAAAAAGAATCGTTGTTAAAGGATTTTTGCGAAACGCTTGCACGGCAAAAGCCAAATGTGAACGGCGCGCGCATAATGGGGCCGATTGTTGCACAAATGTACCAAGTCCGCGGATTTTACCGTATGCGGTTTTTAATTGCGGGCGATGCGCGTGCATATTTGCAACCAATCGTGAAAAAATGGATGTCGCACATAAACGTCCCGGCAAACATCCGAATCAAAATCGATGTCAACCCCCAGAATTTTATGTAAATAATCATGTTAATGCAAAATTAAAATGGGACAGTGGTTATTATTCCAGAATGCCGTCATCCCGCGGTAGCGCGGGATCCAGGCCGAGCGTAGCGAGGACTTGCGTCGCAGACAGTTTGTCGTCGCATTGCGACGACAAATACCCTGCGGGGCAAGTTTTTGCATTCGCAAAAACTGGGCACCGCTATTCAGCGGTGTGACGCGTCTCTGGAATTATGTAATTTTTGTTGAAAATTACATTTTTATGATAAAATACCAATCATGGTAAATGATGATACTCTTTTGTGTAATGAATCTGGTGATGCCATAACTTGCTTTCATGGCACTTATTATGATTTTGATTACTTCTTCCCGTTGACCCATTTTGGATCCGAGGCTTCTGCACGAACGGTATTAAAAGAAGGCAAATGGAAACGTGATAAAAATATAGATATAAACAATCCAAAAATAATCCCTGTGCATTTTAGAAAAGGATTTTATTTAGAAATACCTGATTTGAATAATCATTATATAGAAGATTGGCAGGCAATAATTTTAGCCTTTTTATCAGATAAAACCATTATTGAAGATATAGATAATTTGCAAAAATGGGATGATATTCAAAAAAAATGTGAATTAGTGGCGTTAAAAAAATTACCGTATCAATATGATTTTATTTCACAATCGGTTGACGACGACAAAATTGAACAAGAAATATCTTGTGAATCTTTATATGATAAAGCAAATGCGGAAAATCTGTTTTCACAACGAATGATAAGATTTTTCGAATCTGTTGGTATAGACGGTTTTTATTATAAAAATTTTACAGAATGTGGCGGCGATAATTCATACATTATATTCAGACAGAACAATGTGGTGCGAACGGATAAAAAATTGTCGCCTATGAAAACACATGTTGATGCTGAAAAACTAAAACATATAGAACAAGAATTTGTAAAAAATTATGTCCCGCGCTGTTTAACAGCCCAAGAAAAAGAAAAATGGATAAAGCAATTGCGTGACTTTTATGATTTCAGAATTGATGAAATTGCGTGGCAAAAACAGAAATTAAACGTATGTAAAAACGCGTTATCACTTTGATGGGTTTTTGTGTGCCAGTGGAGCATGATTAGTTAAAGTGGCAAACCAGGACGCCACAGTGGCCGCGTAAAAACACCGCCCCAAAGATTCAACCCCTGGGGCGGCGTTCATGTATAACCCTTTTAAGTTATTTTGCGCGGTTTGAAACTATTTCCCGTGTCCCGGTTTCTGTGGTATCCGCCGTTGAAAACCGAATATGTGCAATGCACCATCCTTTAATCTTTTAATCATTTTTTGGCGATTTGCTTGTTTTTCTGTGTATCGTTGCACAATTTCTTCTTCGCGACTTGGCTGTTGCGGTTCAACAATACCAAGTAATTCATGTACAACATCTAAATCTTTATACAGCATGTTTAAATGATGCCCCCCGGGTTCTTCATGATTCCTAATCTGCGATAGTATTCTGTTTGCTTCATTTGTTAAAAATTCAACATATGCCCCCTGGTCAAGGATGTTACCTTTACTATCTATAATTCCTTTTGTGGACATGCTATCAAGAATCATTTGTTTTACTTCCTGTAAATAATCAGACATTTTTCTTCCTTTTGTTGTTGATTTGATTAAACCACCTCGGTCACGGCGCGCAGTGAACCGTCGCGTGACAGTTGCACAACACGAATCTTTTGCTTCATTTCCGCAATCAAATCCGTTCGGTTATACGCGGGTTGCGTGTGCAAAATCCTGTCGGCGAATGCGGCATAGGCGGCCTCGGCACTTTCGGCGTGAATCGTCGTATAAAAATGTTCATGTCCGGTCCCCAGCATTTCCCACAGAACCGACGCATTATCCGTTGATATTTCGCCACCAATAATTACGTCCGGCGTCATACGAACAACCAAATCAAGCAATCGCGCATAGTTAAAATCATTTGTTTGTTCGGTTCGCGAAAGGACAAAATGCACATGATTTTTCTGTGGAACGCGAACTTCGCGTGCATCTTCGACGGTGATAACGCGGCTGTTTTGGTCAATAAGGGTCAACATATGATTCAAAAATGTTGTTTTACCCGTCGCGGTCGCACCGCTTATCAAAATCGGACTGCCATCGTTTATTGCGGACATCAAACGGTCGTACGGGTCATCGGGCCGATTCGTTTGACGCGGTTTCACCTTCATCAATTTCTTGCCGTGTTCCAGGTGGTATTCACCAAACGATGTATCCGCCACGCCTTCGCCACGAATATTCAGTGCAACACCGCCCGTTATATCGCGTTCGTCATATTGCACATTTGGCCCGGCAATCGCACTAAACCGATGGTTGCCCGGCAAAGTCGCATAAACAACCGGAATTCCATGTATTGGGTCAAACGGTCGTTCATAAATGTTTGCAATCGTATGAATAAGGTCAACAAGGTATTGCTTGCTAAGCACCGGGGCATCATACGCAACCCACGGCACACGCGCCCCATGCAGGCGCATCCACACTTCGCCCGCGTGGTTTATCGCAATTTCTTCGACAAAGGACGGTCGATAAAATTCCGATATAGGTTTCAGTAAAGATTCTAATACAACATTCGTCATCAAATTCATTTTATCACAAATCGACACTTGAATCAAAAAAGTTTATTTGTTAGAATCAAAAAAAAGAGAGAAGGAAATGAAGAAATTATTTTTTATCTTTTTGGTTGGAACGCTTGGGTTGGCGGGCTGTTCGGAATATAACCGTCGCGATTTTGCAAATGGTGGCGAAGACGCACCGTATTACAACGAACGCACAAGTACGTTTATGCAATCGGATAATGAATACGCTGGAATCGATTCTTATCGTCCCAAAACCGATAGGGAACTTGACGAGGTTGAAACCAAATGGAACACATCGCGTATGGAAACCCGGTGGCAAGAATACCGCGGTGCGATGGTTCGTGTTCAAATCTTGCTTGGGAATACCGATATGCGTGAAATGCGCCTGCGTTTGATACAAAATGCGGACGGTATGGATGTTGATGGTGATATTCGCAGTGTTTTGTCCCGTGTGGCGGATTATGAAATGAAACGTGTTTGTGGCCGTAATGCCGACAGTATCGTTTTGATTTACGATCGCCCGTCCGTGGATGCGATGCGCCCAACACCGTATTTCGATTATAGAATAGAAGCCGAAGGCGCGACAATGCGCGAATATGGTTTCCGATGCGTTTACAACAACTAAAAACAAACTAAACCAAAAAAACAAAAAGGAAAAAAAATGAAAAAAATGCTTGGTGTATTTGGTCTGTGTGGCGCACTGGTGTGCGCGGGATGTGATGCGGGCGATGTGACCGCACAAAACGGTGATACGGTTATCATCAACTTTGCGGGCTATCTTGATGGCGTCGCGTTCGAAGGTGGCACCGCGGAATCATATCCGTTGGTTCTGGGCAGCGGTCAATTCGTTCCGGGTTTCGAAGAACAATTGATTGGTGCGAAAAAGGGTGAAGAACGTGATTTGAACATCACTTTCCCGGAACAATATGTCCCAAGCCTTGCCGGCAAAGACGTTGTATTCAAGGTCAAAGTTGTTGATATTCAAAAAAAATAATTTTGAATACATACTAAAAACGCCGGAAAAATTCCGGCGTTTTTGCTTATCTTTGCATGTGTTTTGCTATTAATTCTATAAAATTCCCAACTGTTTGAATTGGCTCTTGGGGGACATCAGGTATTTTAATATTGTATTCTTTCTCAAGATCCATCATTAATTCGATCAAATCCAAAGAATAAAGCCCTAATTCATGTGTGACAGAGGTATCATATCTAATTTGTTTAGGGTCGATATTGTGCCTTTGCGAAAGTAGAACCTGAACTCTCGAAAGAATTGTGTCCTTAATTATAGATGCTGAATATTTATCTGCCGTCATTTTTTACTCCTTGCTATTTGTGTTTTCTAACCTGTTCAAATGCATATCGCGCACATATAGTGTCTTGTAATTTTGGTAAAAATTCTGATACTGGGGCACAATTTTTGAATAGTGCATAAACCTTATCTGTTGAAAGATTAATGCCAAACGCCACATTTATATTTTGTGTTAAAACATCGGGCCCAGGCGATGTTGTACATAGGCGCCCCAACAATTCAGGGTACCTATTAAAAATATTTTTGCAAGCTGAACAATAGGTATAATATTTATCTGCCGCCATTATTTTTCCTTTTGGTCATGTTTATTAAATTTTTTCGTGTCATAATCCATGCGACGATTATTTTCGGTGAGTCTTTGAATCCATAATTTTTGCGTAAATAATTCATTATGTCATTTATGGTTTTGAATTTGTAAAGCTTATCATATGTATCAATGTTAAACTTAATTCCTATTTCCGTTTCTATTTTTACAGCGTCTAAAGAGTCTAGCCCATGAGATTCAGTCAAATCTTGATTCAAAAAATTCGGATAGTCATCGAATATGTTATAGTCACTAGGCATATCTGGTTCATATCCATACAACACGTCCACAACAATATCCACTATCGCTTGTTGAACTTCTGCTTCTGTATACGTTTTCAATTGATTATTATCTGCCATGATTTTTCCTTTTTTCTATAAGTTGTTTGTATTGCACAAACGTTAGATTTTTTTGCAAAATGTCCCTGTCCACGTCTAAATCTGTGCCGTCAAATGTTTCGTGGAATGCCTTGATTATCAGTTGCTTGTATTCATCGAATGTTCGGCAATTTGGCAAACTGTTATCGGATATTTTTAATCCTGCCCAGCTCCAAATACTGTAAAGAAAACCGTGATCAACGGCTTTGTTAAATGCCGCCCATGGCGCATACATGTCGGCGATATCAATATGCAAATCTTCGCCAAGTCCGTTGTCAACAAGGGATTGATGCACTATGCGACATATGTTGCCGACCGTGAATTTTGGATCGGTGATACCTATTTTTATTTTATACTGTTTTTCCAATGTTTTGAACAATTGCTGTAATTCATTTGGATTTTTCGCATTGGCCAACAAATTACAAATCGGTTCGTTCCAATGAACGGTTTGTTTTTTTTGGTCGGACCCAAGCCCATTTGGAACATACTTTGAATTTATTATGCCGATAATTTTAGTATACGTTTCATTTTTTGTTTGTAATTTACTACTGGTTTGTTTTGGCATAACAACCTTGGGCTTGGACGATTTACCGCTAGCCATCCTTTTAAACAATTTGTCCCATGAATCCGGGGAATCTTTAATCCGTTCATAAAGGTGTATGCAAAGATCGTCCACCAAAGAGCAAGATATATCATAATCCAAGGTTATGTTGAAACTTTGTTCTACATCTTGTCTAATACTATCGGCATTCCATGGGAAAATTACAAACTCTGACATATTCGGCCGTGCCGCGAATGGGCAAACAAGGTTGCTGTACTTGTAAATAATTTTATCAACCTTGGCTTCTACACCTTCTTTAATCATAAATTGATTATATTCATCATAAGATTTGAAATTTAATAATGTTTGCGTTATTTTCTTCGTTTCTTCGATTGTCGGTGCCCAAAATTCGAAATGATCTTTCAAAATCCCCGTTAAGCAGTTAAACGCCATTGCCATACGAATCGGGCCAAAAAATAAATCAACGTCTTTGTATTCTTCTTCAAAACTTACGGCCATGCCTTTGTCGACCAATAGATTTGTTAGCATGTTGCCAATGTTATAAATCTTGATATCGCTATCAAATGTTTGTGGGTCTATTGCCAATTCAAAGTGATTTAATATATCCGTAAATGCGACATCAAATCGCGCCAGTTTTTCCGCTCTATTCGCTTCGGCACGCAGGTCGCTGAATTTTTCCGCATGACCAATTTGCCGTTCAAGAGGTCCACGCTTTCCCAAACATTGTAAGATATACCCACAGACCTGTCGCACGGTCAATCGTTTATCTGGTTGTTGGAATCCTTCTGGGTGGTTTGTTGAAGTTTTTTGTGTTTGAATCCGTTTGTTGATAATGTTAAAAATAGTTTTGGAAAGTTCCTCTGTGCTAAGGTCAAGTATATTGCAAGCCAAACCAAAACCAAATTGTTTTAGAATTTCTTTTTGAATATATTCGCCATCAACCAAAGGATTAGGCACAACTGTACCAATTTTTCCCTGTATACAATCTACCCCGCGGAAATACGGTTGAAATACAATATTGGCCACAGCGTTTTCCGCATCTTTGTATTGCATAAACTTCACCATTTTTGTTTTTTCAAGACAATGGTGTATTTTACGCCAAATAAAACTGTTGTCAATATATTATTCGTCCACGGCCATAATGAAAATTCCGCGTTCGTTTGCGCGTTCTATCACTTCCGCGCGATTTACAACAAAGCAGGTTTTTGTATTCACAACAATTCCATGCAATTTTGCATCCGCAACCGCGTTCACCGTGTCAACGCCAATTGCCGGAATATCAATATGCAAATCTTGCCCCGGTTTGGTCATTTTTGCAAATACGCCACCGCTTTTTTTGCGATTCTTTCGCATTTCAACAACGCGGTCCAACATTTTTGCGGTACCTTCGGCGGCCTCTACCGCAATGACCTGTTTATCCACAACGACCGATGCGCCAATATCCGCGGCACCAATGGTGTGTGAAACATCAATCGCGCGTTCAATGTTCGCCATATCGCCACGCGCCGGCTTTTTTTTCGTAAGTACGCCCGCGTGTTCAAAGGTCAGTTCCGGTGCCAAATCTTGGGCCGCAACAACATCGAACCCCGCATCCGTCATAATTTTATTCAATGCAACCGCCATAGAATCATACCCCCGTTGATGTTTTAACATTTTGAAAAGTGCAAAAAAAGTCCACAAATCCAGCCGTAAATCGGACAGGTTTGGATGCCCAATCGCACCAACAAATGTGACCTTTTTTATCCCCAACTTTCGTGCCGCATGCACTGCGCGCCCCGCACCCCCCAATCGAATGACCAAGTCCGGATTTAACCGCGGGTCATAAAAGTTTTTAAGGCCGATTACAAACACGTCCCACCCCCGCCGTCGCAACGCGTCACGCGTCAAAATCGGCAGATCCAGCGCCCCGGCAACAATCGCAATCTTCTTTTTCATATGTTTAATTTTAGTCATAAATCATACTGGAATCAAGTCGGATTTTATGATATAATACCACAGAATTATAAATCAGGTGGGATTACCAAATGAAAAAAATATCTTGTTTTTTGTTGGGTGTGTTGGTTTGCGTGTTCACCGCGGATGCCGACGCCAAAAGTTTAACCAGTGAAATTCGCAGTGGTCTTAAAAGTTCCGCATACGGTGGTTCGGCACGCGCACCACGTTCAACGCGTACGCGTCGTCGGGCCGTAAATTACACGGCGGGCACTAAGGTTGATACGACCGTTTACGAAATGTCGGATACAATCGTTAATGTTGATGCCGGCGAAATGGGAAGCGAAGTTTTCTATGACGAAAAACCGGTCGAATATGACGAAGACGAAGATTATCGTCTGTTTATTCCAACATCAATGTATATGCGTGCGGGCGCGGGTATGAACCTTGGGTTCGCGACGAAAAAAGCGCGCGTTGGAAATGAAACATATCCGTCCAAAGATTCATGGACCATGTTGTTTGGGCTTGGGTGGAATATGTCATCATACGTTCGTACCGAATTGGAATTTCAACGTTCGGTATTTCGGTTTAATGATTTGGGCGACGAAAGTGCGTATTACAACATGATAAATGGCATGCTGTATTTCGATTTAGCGCGTCGCTATGTCCAAGACGGCGATATCACATACCGTCGCACGATTGTTCCGTTTATGGGCTTTGGCGCGGGAATCGGCATGTATGATTTCAAAGGTGGTGCGGGCGCAAGTGGTCTAATGGTTCCAGTGCCGCGCGCAGAATTGGGTTTGAATTTCATGATAACCGATATGATTGGAATCGATATTTATTATCAATACCAATTGTTTGTTGAACGTGGTTTTGGTTGGAATACAACAAAGCATAGTGCCGACAGCGTCAGCAATGTCATGTTGTCATTTCGTATGAATTTCTGATGGGGGACGATATGAAAAAATTATTGATTTGTCTTTTTTGTTTTGTGCCAATGATGGCGAATGCGGAAATCACATACCGCGTACAAAAAACGTGGGCGGAACGGGGCGAAAACGCCATACGTGATACGTATGCATCCAAACATCGTTTCTATGCGGGCGCAATGTATAACTTTTCAATATGGCAAGATTACACCACGGACGACAACATAACCGCGAACGGCCACGATACATCGGGTTTTGACGTAATGCTTGGGATTCGTTGGTTTGACACTTTCCGGATAGAGGCCGACTATTTCACGGCCAAGGCAAAGTGGAACGGTTTCGCAATAAACACGAATACGGCGTTTTTGAATTTACTTGTTGACGCAAGAATCGATAGTTTATATCGCATGTTTTATAAACAAAAACTTATTCCATACATCGGCGCGGGCGTTGGTGCAACCTGGACAGATGGCAAAGACATTGTCGTCGATAATGATACGGTTGCGTCGTTTGCGGTGATGGCGGGCCTTGGAATTGAATTCAACGATTGGTTCACACTTGATATCGGATATCGGTATATGTATATGTTAAAGCCGGGAATCGATGGGTTCCGCGACCTGGCACCGAACGCAAACCAGATTCGCGTCGGCGCGCGCGTGAATTTTTAAACGGCGAACATGGGGCGGATAAAGTGATAAAGACATGCCCATTATTTTCAATCTGTGGCGGGTGCGTATATGATTTTGCATCACCGAATTACCACGCGGAAAAAATCAAAAAATTAAATGGATGGGATTTGTCATCCGAACCGTTTTGGACGGATGCGGGGCAACGCCGTCGCGCAGATTTCTGTTTTTCCGGATGCGAATTTGGTTTTTATCAGCGCGGAACAAAAAATATAATTCGCATTGACCGGTGCCCGAATTTATTGCCGGAAATAAATGCGGTTTTGCCGAAACTGGCCACGTTGCCGTGGGTTGGCACGGGTTCGGCATTGGTGACGGTTTGCGATAACGGAATCGATTTGGGTGTTGTTTCCGATGTTCCGTATTTTACACGCGAATTCAAAGAATCGGTTGAAAAATTGCCACTTATACGCGTGACATGGAACGGCAACATCGTTATGCAAAAAACGCAACCAAAAATAAGTTTTGCGGGCCACACCGTGGACTATATACCAAACGCATTTTTGCAACCGACCGTACAAAGCGAATCCGCAATGCGCGAATTTGTGGCATCGCATATTGATGATGGCGCGCGCGCGGCGGATTTGTTTTGCGGGCTTGGCAATTTTACATTTGTGGCGAACGCGGACGGACAAGGTCGCGACGGAGTGAGCAAAGCGAACATAGACGGATTTGATGTGGTTGGCATCGGTGCAAAGCGCGATTTATTTAAAAATCCGTTGTCGGTAAAAATGCTAAACACATACGACGTAATAATCATGGACCCACCGCGCGCCGGTGCATTGGCGCAAACAAAACTTATCGCCGAATCAAATGTAAAGAAAGTAATTTATGTTTCGTGCAATCCAACAACATTACGCCGTGATGCAAAAATACTAACTAATGCAGGATATAAAATCACCGCCACCGCCGCATTCGATCAATTCGTCGGCACCGACCATTGGGAATTGGCGGTTGTGTTCGAAAGGTGATAAAAACAAAATTACGGATTATATACTTATTTCCCATAAATAGGCAATTGTATATGTTGAAGGACAACAGATTCCTGTAAAGCCTTATGCTTTGCTATAAATTCTTGTCGATCTTTTGCCTGTAGATATTTTTGGTCTTTCTCGATTACACTGCGGTATTGTTGTTCTAACTGTATAAGGATGTTGTCCAACCGTTCTATATTTCGAATGTTTTTGTCTGCGATTAAATTTGCAATTGAAAACATTATGCTCAGCACGGATGCCGCAAGTTCGTTCTTAATGTTAACAGTGCTCATTTCATCCAATATGTGTATTGTTTCCTCCATAATTGGAAAATCTGTTGTCTGTAGCAAAGAATATATCGTCTTAAGCCCGTATTCAGTACCGTATGCGCCATCAAACAAACGTTCCATATTAAGTATGCTTTGTAATCTTTGTTCTCTGCGATAAGATTCATTTTTTGTTATTTCCACTAAAGTAGTTAACTTTGGGGATTGTACGCCGTCAAGTAGTAATAATTTTGCAAATCGACTCAACCTATCTTTTGCCCATGGTTTGCCAAATCGGTTCAATGAATCCATTATAGAAACGATAATTGCATCACTATTTTCTTTGTTATAAACATAATTACGGTAGGACACATTGTACTCTCGTTTTGGGCCTTTCTCTATCAAAGATTTTAAAATATCCAACATTTCCATCGAAAATGTATTAGATTCTAAAGAATACAAACGTGGTTTTTTTTCTAAACGAATCTCAGATATACGTTTATCTGCCAATTTCCTTAAATCTTCAATAAAAAGGTCTAAATCTACCCAAGTACCCGCGGGCGCGTCATGAACGAACCAATCTAGCGCTTCATCCATTTGCATCTTATATTCCAAATCGCCATATTTGATATAATTTTTCAAAGATCTATTAAGTTGGCTTTCGCTATAATCAACCATAATTTTCTCCTTCCTATGATGCTGTCATTTTATCATAAAAATTGGTCATTTGCAAAAAGAAACACCGCCGTTGCCGGCGGTATTCTTCGAACGGCTTTGAAAGGAAGGAAAGGAGAAAAAAGAAATAAGCCGTTCTAAACTTTGCTGGGGTCCAGAGTCCAGAGGAGAGAGAATGTAGGAGGGAGTCTGGAATCTCTGGGCCCCACGAACATTTTCATGCTCGGTCAGGGATTGTTGCCTCTCTGACAATCGAAAATATAATACAATGAAAACCGTTTGTCAAGGCCTTTTGTCAAAAAAATTTTTTGGGTATTTATAATTGGGTTAAAAATCCGCTGAAAGCCCCGGAAACCTTAGGAAATTGTGCTTGTTGCGACCCGGCACCACACGCGTTAAAATATAATCAAATTTAATAAAAAAAAGGAAAAAATTATGACACACGAAGATGTTTGGCGCGCGATAGAGCGATTCGCAATGGAACACGGAATGTCATGTTCGGGCCTTGCGCGGTGCAGCGGTTTAGACCCCACAACCTTTAATAAAAGCAAGCGTTGGACCAAGGAAGGTCAACCCCGTTGGCCATCCACCAACAGCATATCAAAGATTTTGTCGTCGACTGGGGCGTCAATCCAGGAATTTACCAAGTTTATTGATAATCCTGGACCTGAACGCGCGGGTTGATGGCAAAATGTGGGCCTCAGAGCAGCCAAAACCGATACGTGCCTGCGCGTATCGGTTCCCCTTTTTTATAGACAGTTGAATTTTTGCGTATTATCATAAACCTATGCTATCAGGATTCAAAATTTTTTCATCTGACCCCGTATGGCAACAGATTGTCACAGAACTTGGGGGTATGGTCACGACCGATTCGGTGTTGTGCGATGTGAATCTGGACACGTTGAATTTGAAAACGCCGGTTTCGCCATCACTATTAAAATCATCAATTATTGCGGCAACGGACAATACCGCGATTATCGATTCTGTTTTTGGGGAACATGTTTCACTTTCACCCATACAATCACAAATCGTGACATTGCTTTATAAAACCGGCGGCATGTCCGCGGATGATTTAAAGGTTGCACTTGGCTATGCGCCCGATGCAACAACGCACAGTGTGGAAACCACGATATACGAATTGCGCAAACTGTACGGGCGCGATTTTATAAAAAACATAAACGGAATTTTCAAACTTGGGCGGATATAAAGTTTTTTCTTTTGATAAAATCCAAAGCACGCAAGATTATGCGTATGATATGATTGCAAACGGCACCGCGCGCGATCACTGTGTTGTCACGGCACTGGCGCAATCTGCGGGCCGCGGGCGTTATCGGCGTAAATGGGTGTCGCATCATGGAAATTTGTACGCAAGTTTTATATTCGATTCACCCGAACGTGATCCACGACTTTCGTACGCGGTGGCGGTCGCAATTGCGGAAACACTTATCACATTTGGAATACACCCAACAATAAAATGGCCAAATGATATTTTAATTTCTGGGAAAAAAATTTCTGGAGTCCTAATTGAATACGCGGGGCGATTCGTTATTGTCGGAATTGGAATAAATGTTCACACCAATCCAACGGTCGCGGAATATGAAACAACGCGCACCGATAAATATACGCGCGCGGATGTCGCAGAAATTTTTTCCGCACTTACAAAAAATCTTGATAAATGGATGAACGCAAAATTCGATTCGGTGCGCGATGTGTGGATGAAACTTGCCATCGGAATAAATGCGCCGGTTAAATATCGCGGCGAAATTGTGGAACTGATTGGTATAAACGATTCGGGGGCGTTGGTCGTCCGACGGGGGTCGGAATACCTGTGGATTCACGGTGATGAAATAATGGTTTGAACGCCGCGGAAAACCGGTGTCGCAAACAATTGTCTTGACTTTTACGTCGTTTTATGATATACTACCACTATCAACAGGAGAGATTATATGGTTCGCACTTTTAAGTGCGGATTTTTTATGCCACGCGATACGCGTGGCTTTTTACATGGGGAAAAATCATGCAAATGGAAATAATAGAGGCGCACGATGAAACAACCACATTGGCGTATGCGGTCGCGCGAATCGTTTATGCGGAAACACTTGCAAAATCTTTGCGCGTCGTCGAAGCATTAACATCAATGATTTTTAATGCCGCAAATCACGACATAAAAAATATCAAACGCGTTATATCAAATTCTAAGATTTTCGAATCGCTGCGATCTGAATCAACGCGTCATGAATTTTTGTCTGTGGATGCATCAAGACGCGATTTTCAAATGTGCCTGCGTGTGGCGAAAACCATGTTGCACGGAAATTTGCCGGACACATGTTGTCATGCAACAATGTTTCATCGTGCGGAATTCTTGCCGTCTTGGGCGGTTGCGTGTGGATACATTTGCGATGTTGATGGAATTTTATTTTACATATAATTTTTACACGGGGGGGCAACATGAGCAAATTTTTTCGTGGTGGATTCTTTGCGAATCGCCGAACACAAATAATGACCGCATGTGGAATTATGTCTGCGTTGTGTGCATACCTTGTTGGCGATTCGGATCTGTTTGCCACAATCCAGGCATTGATTGCCGTTGGCGGTGTTTATCTGTTGCATAAAACAAATCAACAAAAAGGAAAATGAAATGGAAAAAGTACCAGAAAAATTTTTAAACGAAGATGGAACATTAAACAGTGACGCATTGATAAAATCATACAACGAACTTGAAAAAAAGATTGGTGGAATGATAACGGTGCCCGATGAAAAATCCGATGAATCGGTTAAAAACCGCTTTATGCGCGCGATTGGCGTTCCCGAAAGTCCGGACGAATATCCGCACAATGAATTGTTTGATGACGAAAATGTTCGCAAGGAATTTCATAAAATTGGTTTAACAAATTCGCAGGTTGAAAAAATTTATAACATTGCACAAGAATTTTTATCGCCAATCATATCTGAAATTTTCGCGACACAACAAGAAGCAGATGCAATATCAAAATTAAAAAATTTTTTTGGTGGTGAAGAAAAAATGCATGATGCATTTGTTGCAATAAAATCATTTGGCGAAAGATTTTTGCCCGTTGACGCGTTTAATGAATTGTGTTCTACACCCCAAGGAATTCAAGGTGTTTACAAGATGATGCAATCAATGGAACCACATGTAGAAACGGAAGGTAATGCACCGGAAAAATTATCTGAATCTGATTTGCGAAACATGATGCGCGATCCAAAATATTGGCGTGATCATGATGCGGAATACATTCGCAAAATTGAAAACGGTTTTAAAAAATTATATTCATGATGTAATTTTTTTTATAAAAATTCACTTTTCTTCTTTACTAATTTTTTTGTTTAATATAAAATAGAACCAAGAACAAAAGAAATTTGTTCTATCCAAAAAAAATAGAAAGGAGAGATGAATGGCATTCACATTCTTGAAAACTGCGGCAAAGAAACCTGCTGCGAAAAAAACTGTTGCGGCTAAAAAGCCTGCGGCAAAGAAACCTGCTGCGAAAAAACCTGCGGCAAAAAAACCGGCCGTAAAGAAAGTTGCGGCAAAGAAACCGGTCGCAAAAAAGACCGTTGCAAAGAAACCAGCGGCGAAAAAAGTTGCTGTGAAAAAAGTTGCGGCGAAAAAACCGGTTGCAAAAAAGACCGTTGCGAAAAAACCTTGCGCAAAAAAATGCGTTAAGAAAAAATAATTTTTCGCTAAATCTATAAAATGCCCGCAAGTGCGGGCATTTTTAATTTGTAAAATTTTTCAGTCAGATTTGATCGGTCTGACTGAATTTTTTCAACATGTATAACGTTTAATAATTTGCCAAAGCGTTTATGGCAACATCACCGGTATGCGTGCGGATTTAATAATATGTGACGATGTCGAAGTTCCAAATACTTGTAATACAATAAAAAAACGCGCCGGTCTGCGCGACAGATTGCGCGAACTGGATTTTATCCTGTCACCAAATGGAACGATGATTTATATTGGAACGCCACACACACTGGATACAATATACCGAATATCTTAGGCCACATCATGCGACGGCATAGAACTAAGCAACCCGTGTAAACGGTGCAACATCTTTTTGCCTTCATCACCAAACATTGGTAAATACGTTTCATATTCCGGCATGTCTACCTGCAGATTTGCGCGTGCGCGTTCGGTAATGGGTTTGGATAATACATCGTTCGCGTTGTCCCACATACGATAAGCCGTGGCAACACGAACAATATCATCAAATTTTCGTAATGCTTCGGGATTGTTGAACAATGCGTTCTTGGATCGCGACACCCAATCATCGCCGAATTTTTTGATAATAGGATTCGCCATAAATTGATTTATGCCATCAAGACTTGGGTTAAACGAATCAATTGCCGAAATCAATTGCTGTAATTCATCATCCGCCATGTCTGATGCATCCGCAGATTCATTCATCATGCCACCATATGGCAACAATTCGCGCGCAATAGAATCCATTGGTGTTGTGCCGTCACGCAAATTTTTAATATGTTGAATCAACATTTTTCCGGTGGGTAAATCTTGCAATTCGTGCAAAATCTCATCGGTTGCTTCGTCGACAAAAACACGATTCACCGCGTCCCATCCACCGACGATAACATGCGCCTGGCGATAAAGATTCAAAAGTCTTTGTGCAATAACACTTGCCCTTGCTTTCATCCCGATTATTCCCCCGCGGTGGTGTCTTATTCGGCCAAAATCATTATAACCTTGTGCATTGTCGGTGCGGAAATTTTTTCATCAGGCGAAACCATTTGACCATAAATCTTGCCCTTGGAATCTTTACGCACAACGGCGATGTTGGCGGTTGTTTTCTCTTCAGCTTTTAATGAACCAAATTCGGCACCAATAAAAACGGCCAAATCGCCCGGCGCAACATTCGCCTTGGTGTCCGCAAAAACATAAGATTTTTCCGGTATAAATCCGCCCGCGCGTTTAGAATTAGGAATGACCGCATATACATTACGATGACCTTCAAGATTTGCCGGTGCCGCAATCATTTTTGATTCAGACCGCGCGAAACTTATAACCTTGCCATCGGGCCGTCCAAACACAGGAATCAATTTACGCCGCGCATTATCATAAAGTTTTGCACCATACAAATGCCCATGCGTTTCGTCAAAATCATTGGACGAATCTCCTGGCACTAAAACGGCCCGGACACGTTCTTTGACTTTGTTCATCTGTTTGGTAAGTTCGCCAGATTTATAAAGTTCGGCAATTTTATCAAACAAACTTTCGACCGAATGTGCAAACGATTTTGCCAAAGGTTCGATTTCGTTTTTATAAACCTCGCGCTGGCCAACCTCTATCTTATGATAAACCGAAAGCGTCATGCCCGCATCCTTGGCGGCCTGGGCAATGGTTTTACCAGATTGCTGACGTATCCGGCGCAACCCGGTACCAAATACTTTAAGACCACCGTCTTCGTTATCATTCATACGACGGGTAATTTCATTTTGCCATTTTGACGCAACCTCGTCAGTGTCCTTGATGAAAATGTCAGACAACTTGCACCCCAAGATGTTGCAGATATTTAACAACTGTTTCTGATTAAGACGACGAACGCCCTTTTCAATTTTGGAAACAGCGGACAGCGACAAATTCGAACGCCGCGCCAATTCGGTCATCTTCATGCCCGTGGCAAGACGTATGTTACGGATATTATTTGGAAAAATGATTTCTTCTTGGGCCATATTAAAAACTCCTTGGGTAAATCTTGACAAAATAATAAGAGATTTTTTGACCTATGGCAAGGAAAAAGTGA
>JAFOVN010000027.1 GCA_017392345.1 Alphaproteobacteria bacterium
ATTTGCGTGACCCGCGTGTCGGCGCAACCAGCATGGTTGCAAGTCGTCTTGCGCCCGCGCAGGGCCGGGCGATTGTTGCATCGAAAAATCAAATTACTATGCCGGATGTGTCGATTAGTACGGAACCCCGTTCGCCGAGTATTAAAGATGACGATGTAAAACCGTCTTATCCGGCGGCGGATGCGGAAAAAGATAATCGCGATGCGGAACGTGCCGCGTGTTTGAACAATAATATCGGAATTGGGAACACCTTTGTTTGGGCATCGAAATACAGCAACACGAACAGTTATGCCACAATGCAGGAAGATTTGAAAAATCCCGAAAACAATGTTTGCTTTGTAAAGGTTGATTTGAAATCTGCGGATGGGCGCGTGAATATGTCCGATATCCCAAGTCGATATTTCCAATGGGGGTATAATATAAACTGTGGTTCGTGGGTCGATGAAGAAATGTTGCGCCAACGTATTTTGGATGCGAAAAAATCTGGTCGGACATGGGCGACCGTTGGTGGTGCGGTTGGTGGTGCCGCGGTTGGTGTTGGGGCGATGGAACTGTTTGGAAATAAACTTATTGGTGGCAAGGTCCAAGGGCAAAAGAATGAAAAACTGTCAGAATCACAAAAGGCCCAATTGTTAAAGACCCAATTGTCTTCTTTGAAACAAAGTGATAAGAAACGTTATGATGAGTTTATGACAGAGTTGCGTAAGTTCAAAGAGGCATGTGACGATTATAAATCGAAAACAGGTGGCACATATAGCAGGTGCGACGAATTCGACTATGACCAGTTGCTTGCCATACAATAATGTATAACGCATATAAATATGTAAAACACCCAATCGGGTGTTTTTTCTTGTGATTTGTGACAAAATGTATAGTATGTGCGGTATGGACGATTTGTTTAAGCATCTTTTAATTCTGCGTTCGCCGGGGATTGGACCGGTTGCGTATGAAAAATTGCTGCGCCGATTCGGGTCGGTGGATGCGGTGATTGAATCGCTGTGTCCATCGGTTGAATTGCGTGATGCGGTTATGCGCGAAATTGATGCGGCGACGCGTATGGATATAAAGTTTGTCTTTGATACGGATGAATATTATCCGAATGCGTTGCGACGCGTGAAAAATCGTTCGCCGATTTTAACCGTACGGGGAAATATCGAAACACTGCGTCACGAATCGGTTGCGATGGTTGGAACGCGGCATGCAACGGCGGCCGGAATGGAATTTATGGCGAATATGGCGACCGCATTCGCGGAACATAATATATGTGTTGTGTCGGGCATGGCAATTGGAACAGATTCGGCGGCGCATGTTGGGGCACTGCGTGCGCGTGGGGGGGCGAATACCATTGCTGTGCTGGCGGGTGGGGTGGATTATATTTGGCCGCTTGAAAACGAATCGCTTTATTACGAAATTTTGGAACGCGGTGCGGTGGTCAGTGATATGCCAATCGGATTCGTGCCAAAGGGAACAAATTTTGTGCAACGAAATCGAATCATTGCCGGAATTGGTGAAAAACTTATATTATCCGAAGCAGATTTGAAATCGGGCAGTATGAAAACCGCCGAATTTGCCCGCGAATATGGGCGTACGGTTTACGCGGTGCCGTCACATCCGGCCGATTCCCGTGCCGCAGGACCAAATTCACTGATTCGGTCGGGTGCGGCGATTTTGTGCCAAGGCGTATCAGATTTCTTTGCCGATGATGGAACAAAAGAAAAAAATCTGAAAAAATCCGAATCTGAAAATGAAATTTTGGATAAAATCGGAACCGTTCCACTGTCAGAATCTGTATTGGCAGAAATTGTCGGAAAAAATATTTCGGAAATTAAACGTGAACTTGTAATTTTGGAATTGCAAGGTTTGATTGAAAAACAAGATAATGGATACGTTCGTTTATAGGAAAAGTTGTGTCTATACAGTGTATATACAAAGCGCGGAAATCAGGGGTAAAAACGAATCGTGTCAAAAAATAAATTTCAAAAAATTGGCGAAGATTTGGTTGCAAATGAAATTCAATTTTATAAATTGTTTTGCGTAGAAAGGTTGGTTCGTAAATTAATGGTATCAGCGAGAGAGTAGAGTGTAGGGAACATAAAAAGGCGTCAAATAAAATTGGTTGATTGTGTTTGACGTTTTTATGCGGGTGGCTTTTGCATACTTCGCGTTGGGACTTTGCAGGAAACTCTTTGAAAGGAAGGAAAGGAGAAACGGCATGCAGGTGGCAATTCTTAACAAACAGGTTTCGGTGGATGCAATACGCGAATGTATTGCGACCAAAATGGATGTGGCCTGTTTTACTTCGTGGATTGCGCCGTTGGATATAACTGTGTCGGATTCTGAATTGGTATTTAATGCGCCAAATCAATTTACCGCGGATTTTGTTAGAACAACATATTCAAATATATTAAATGCGGTTGCGTCCACGTATGGTTTGACGGCGCGTATTTCGGTTGCAAATGTTGCCGCGCGCATGGTCAAAACCGCGAACGACAATAATTCGCAAACATATACCGCGCCGGCCACAACAAATGATGCCGGCGATTTTGATTCCTTTGTTTCGTCCGAAGAAAATTCGTTTGTTGTGTCGGCGTGTAAAAAAATGGCGGCGGGGACGGCAACGTTTTCACCGCTGTTTATTTACGGCGCCTCGGGCTGTGGGAAATCTTTGCTTGCGCGGTGCATAAATTCGGCGGCGCGTGGGCGCACAATTATGATGTCGGGGGCGCAATTTGTTTCGGAATTTGCGCGCGCGTTGCATGACCGCACAATTTTTGCGTTCAAAGATTACTGTCGCAATTGTGATACATTTATTATGGATGATGTTCAGGTTTTATCCGGAAAACGCGCGACATGCGATGAATTCTTGCAATTGATTATTGATTTGCGCGGGGCGGGTAAAAATATCGTTTTGGTTGCGGATGCGGCGCCAAGTAATTTAACCGGTTTTGATCATCGGGCACAATCACTTTTGGCATCGGGATTGGTTGCGGATGTCGTGGCACCATCGCGCGCGGTTCGTGCAAAAATGTTTGAACGCGCGGGTGTTGATTCGGCGGTTGCAAATATGATTGCCGGGCGCGTGCTGGCTGATGGTCATGTGATTGCGGGTGTGTTAAATAAAATAAGTGCGTACCGTGAAATTATGGGTGAATCAATTGATGAAAATGTTGCGGAACGCATTTTGGCGGATACACTTAAAAAATCACATTCGCCAATTGCAATTGTAAAATCAATGTGTGAAAAATTGGGTGTGTCATATGACGCGGTTTGTGGAACGGGGCGTGCGCGTGCGTTGGTCTTGGCGCGTCAAATGATGATGGTCGTGCTTAAAAATGCAACCGGATTGTCACTTAGTGAAATCGGGCAATATGTTGGTGGGCGTGACCATGCAACCGTTATGTATGGAATTGATAGAATTGAAAAATTAAAGGCGGGCGATTTGGTTTTGTCCGCACAACTTTCACAAATGATTGATGAATATAAATAATCGTTTTGTCTTTCGCACTTTTTGTGATAGAATATAGGGAAAAGTAAGGAGCGAGAGAATGAAGAAACTTCTTGTGTTTTTTATGGTTTTATTTGGAATAAGTTTGGGCGCGATGGCAAATTTTGAAGGGGCATTGATAGATCCCAAAGGGAAAGATGGGCATTGCGTATATTTGCCAGATGATTTTAATGATGATACCGATTACTATGCGGTTTATTTCAAAACGGGTGAGCATGAACCAACACCGGAATGTGCGAATTATTTTACAGAGGTAAAAGATGCTTTGGCAACGTTGTATGCCGATGGCAGTGTTGCCAGATTTGTTGTGGTTGGAAGCGCGGATAAACAGGGTGATAACAATGATTATAACAATGCCGAATTATCTAAGCGTAGATTGGATTATGTTAAGAAAAATATACTTCCGGATAACGCATTTAGTGGTCGCGGTTATGTCACAGGCAGTGCCAGTGATAGGGTGTTTTATCCAAACAAAAATGCTGTCCCGTATGAACGTGCGGTGTCTATTCACCCAGTGTGGGCGCGGTTTGAATGTGATGAGAGTTTAGTTAGTGGGATAAATGATAATATTGCCAAATTGGAAAAGGCCAAAAAAGATTATCCAAAACAAGCAAATGAAATAGATAAGATACTTGCGAATTATAACAATGCACGTGAATTGTGTCCCGAAGTAGACAAGAAATTGGGGGCGGGCGATGCGGAAATTTTGGCAAAATATCTGAATGATGCCTTTTCCCTTGCGAGTAATTTGAAAATAAATATCGGAATTACAGAAGTTACGATAAATTCAACGGACATTGATACGCATTACTATAACCTTACCAGAATGGTGAGTGGTTTGAAACTTTCAGTGTGGCGGGATGAAAACGGGAACTTTAATACCGCGCGGTTGATTTCCGATTCGGTTGCCGGGGTTGTTTTGGGGACCGTTGGCGGAATCGTGACCAGTAAACTTGTTAAAAAGAATCAATTAAAGAAAGGGTTCGAAGATTTATATTGTGCCATCGGGGGGCAGACCGTTGCCGAATATGGTGATGATTTTACCGTTGGAATGCGATAGAAAAAATCCCGAACTTGTTCGGGATTTTTTTTAGTTATAATTGCATTAGCGTTATTATTTACGTAATCTCATGGCTTGATGAAAGTGGCTATTGCGCTGGCTGATCAATTTGCGAGAGTCTTGGTATGCTTGCATGCTGATGTTTGTATGTCCAGGATTCGTGAGAACCAGTCCAGTTGGAAGTACCTTAATAGCCCATTTTGATATTTTGGCTGAAAATGGTGGCGGATTATATGGATATTCAACAATTGTACAAGGGTACTGTTGGTCGTTAAATTGGTTTTTGTGTAATAAAATATCGCGTATGTAATATTCTGGACATTCGATGGTTTCATCACAAAGTTCTACTTTGATATCATTCCCTTTGCCACGAATAGGTAATAAGTCGTTGTTTTTCCAGTGCACTGGATTGGCCAACAGCTTTGGCAAATCAATGTAACAGATAGTGGTATAACTATTTCCATATTGTTCCATTTTCTTATATCCTTTGGTTTTTATTCGCAAACGGGTGAAAGTATAACGCAAAAAAATGTGGTGTCAATATATTATACAAATAAATCTTTGACGAATTGGGCGTGTTCGGTGATAAAGCGGAAACGAAATTCCGGTTTTTTACCCATAAGTTCCGAAACAATCGTGCGGGTTTTTTCCGTGTCTTCGGCGCCTTCGTCCGTGCGCGGGGGTAAATCAACCCGGACCAAGCGGCGCGTTTTCGGCGACATTGTTGTTTCCTTTAACTGGTTCGGCATCATTTCCCCAAGCCCCTTAAACCGTGATATTTCAACCTTTTTATTTTTATATTTCCCGGATGTTAGTTTTTCAAGTTCTTCGTCGGAATCGATATAGAACGATTCGGTGCCGTGCGTCAATTTATACAATGGCGGACAAGACAAATACAAATGTCCACCGTATATCAATTGTGGCATAAATTGGTAAAAGAATGTCATTAACAATGATGCAATATGGCTTCCGTCGACATCGGCATCGGTCATGATGATTATTTTATCATAGCGTAATTTTGCATCGTCCCAATTTTTGGCGGTGCCGGCACCGATAATATCAATTAAATCATTTAGTTCGCGGTTGTTACCAAACTTTTCATCCGAATTTGATACGACATTTAACACCTTGCCGCGCAGTGGCATAATCGCCTGGGTTGCCCGGTCGCGTGCTTGTTTTGCGGTGCCGCCTGCCGATTCGCCCTCTACAATAAACAACTCTGTGCCGGCGACGCCATGCTTGGAACAATCGGCAAGCTTCGCCGGCATACGAATGCGTTTGGTCGGGGTTTTGCGTGCAACCTCTTTGACTTGTTTTACGCGGATGCGCGCGTTGGCAAGGTTGACAATAAATTCAAGTAATGCGTTCGCCGTTTTCGGGTCAGACGCCAAAAACATTTCCCATGGGTCACGCAGTGCGTTTTCAGTATATTTTGCAATTTCGGGGTTGGAAAGTTTTTCTTTGGTTTGACCCAAAAATTGTGGTGTTTTATAGAACACGGAAACAATCGCCGCGACCGAATCAAACACATCTTCGCCTATTATATTCGCCGCAGATTTGTTATTTACTTTTTCCCCATACGCCTTTATCCCGCGGGTGATTGCGGATTTGAACCCGGTTTCGTGTGTGCCGCCGTCAATTGTTGCGATGGTGTTGCAATATGATGCGAAAAATCCATCGTCCGATGCCGCACCATTTTCGTCGGTTAAAAAGGTTAGCGCCCATTCCACACGGCCGGAATCGTCCGGAAAATCAACGGTGCCGGAAAAAAGTTTCGGTAAAATCTTTGGCTTGTCACGGGTCTTTTCATCCAAGAAATCCGCGACACCATTCGGATAGTAAAATGTCGTGTCGGCCGGAATTTCCATGTCGGCGGTAAGTAATTCGGGCGCACAGTGCCAATCAATTTTCACCCCGCGTGAAAGGAATGCCTTGGCCCGCGCCATACGGTAAATCTTTATCGGTTTGAAAACCGCCGATTCGCCGAAAATTTCGTCATCAATGGTAAAGCGGATACGTGTGCCGTGCGCCTTGGACGGATTGCCACGTGACATTTTTGTTGTGGGTTTGCCACGGGAAAAAGATTGGTGCCATTCGTAACCGTCACGTGCAATTGTCACAACCATTTCGGACGATAGTGCGTTGACAACCGCACTGCCCACGCCATGCAGACCGCCACTGGTTTTATAAACATTATTATTAAACTTGCCGCCCGAATGCAGTGTGGTAAGTATAACCTCTAGTGCGGATTTGCCGGGGAACTTTGGATGTTCGGCGACGGGGATTCCGCGACCATCGTCGGTAATTTCAATTGTTTTGGAATCAATCAAACGAACGGTAATTTTCTTGGCAAAGCCGGCGACGGCTTCGTCAATCGAATTGTCCATAATTTCAATCGGCAAATGGTGCCACGCCTTTTCGTCCGTGCCACCAATGTACATCCCCGGGCGCAGACGGACGGGTTCCAATCCTTCCAGTACCTGGATATCCGATGCATCATAAGAATGTGAGTTTTGTTCTGTCATAGCCATATTATTATACCATAATTTTGTCCGGTGCAAGCCCATAAATAAGAATTTTAGGGGCTTGATTTTATTAAAACGCGGACTATATATTTGTTTAAATAGGAGTACGGACGTATAAAAATGAATAAAAATCCTTATGAAGTTTTGGGTGTGGCGCGCGATGCGTCGGATGCCGATATTAAAAAGGCATATCATAAATTGGTTTTAAAATATCATCCTGATAAAAATCCGGGGGATAAAACCGCCGAAGAAAAATTCAAGGAAGTAAATAACGCCTTTGATATACTAAAAGACCCGCAAAAGCGTGCGGCGTATGACCGGTATGGGGATGCGGCGTTCGCGGGTGGAAATGGCGCATCGGCCGGTATGGGTGGAAATCCGTTTGGAAACGGGGCGTTCCACTTTGATATGGGCGGTGGCGCGGGCATGGAAGATATTTTACGCGAAGCAATGCGTGGATTCGGATTCGGTGGGTTTGATGGTGGCGCGCGCGGTGGACAAAGTGCCCAGGCACGCGGACGTGATTTACTGGACGAAGTGGTGATAAGTTTGCGCGATGCGTATTTCGGAAAAACGCATACTGTGAAATTTGCAAGTAATGTAAAATGTGAAAAATGTAATGGCTATGGAACGGCGGATGGAAAGCCGGCGCCCGTTTGTCCGCGTTGTCATGGGACGGGGTATGTGAATATGCAACGTGGGTTCTTTGCAATGCAAACACCGTGCCCGGAATGCAATGGACTTGGGCATAAAATTGATAAAAAATGTTCTGAATGCGATGGAACGGGTGCGGTACACAAAAACCGAACGATTGATGTGAAAATTCCGGCGGGAATCGAAGATGGTGCGCGGCTAAGGTTGGCGGGGCAGGGCGAAGCCGGCGTGAACGGTGGTCCCGCGGGCGATTTTTACTTGGATGTGCGTGTGAAACCGGATAGCCGCTTTGAACGCGACGGGGCAAATTTGATTATGCATGTTGATTTGCCGTTTACAACACTCGCGTTGGGTGATGAAATAGAAATTGAAACAATCGATGATAAAAAATTATCGGTCAAGGTGCCGGCGGGAACGCAAGTGGGCGAAAAATTACGTGTGCGCGGACATGGTATGCCGACGGGGCGTGGGTCATCATTTGGCGATTTGTATATCAGTATCGGTGTTGTAATTCCAACAAAACTTACCGAAAAACAGAAGAAGATTTTAACCGAATTTGCCGATACAAAAAGTGCAAAAAAAGGTTGGTTTTAAATCTGTCTATACGTCGGAAACCGGCGTATAGGGCAAAAAAATGCGCCGAAAAATCGGCGCGTTTTTTCTTATTTTATTTTCTTTAGTTTTTGTGCAAAATCGCGCGTGTATGAAACAGCGGACCAAAGACTTGCCACTAATGCAAACCAAAGTGCAAATATACCAATGTTTGGTAATGCGTAAATTGCATAGACCAATGCGGTGCCGTCTGATGTGCCGGTTATGGATGCACCAAGCGCGAACAGTGCAAGGAACGCGGTTATCGAAATCATCTGCATCGCGGTTTTGATTTTTCCCATTGAAAAACGTGCGTGTGGAACGGGCATAGGAATCTTTTGAGTACCCAAAAATTCGCGCAGACCACTGATATACAATTCGCGCGCAATCATTATTATGATTGGAATTACCGTAAACCAAACCGGCATCATAATACATAATAATACAAATGTGTTCACAACCAATAACTTGTCGCCGATATGATCCATAACACCACCAAGTTTCGTGCATACATCGTATTTGCGTGCAAGGTATCCGTCAAAGAAATCGGTCAGTGCCGCGATTAAAAATAATATAAGTGTCGTCATATACATTCCCGACATCAATGTTCCAATGATTGCAAACGATGCAAAAATTCTAAAAGCCGATAAAAAGTTCACGAAAAATTTCATTTTAATTCCTCTTTGTTTGGTTGATGTATTATATCATATATCAATGAAAATGTTCGTATATTTTTTTTGCCGCCGCGCCGCCAAGGCCTGGAACGCGTTTTAGTGTTTGAATGTCGGCATCCATAATTGCACGCACGGAACCAAAATGATTCAATAATAATTTTTTTCTCGTTGGACCAATGCCTTCGATTTCATCAAGGCACGAACCGGTCATTGCCTTGGCACGGGTGGTGCGATGATATGTTATGACAAAATGGTGCGCTTCATCACGGACACGGCGCAATAATAAAAATAATTTTGAATCTTTTGGCATGTCGCGATATTCCGTGCCGTCCGGCATTATAAAGTGTTCATCACCATTTCGGACTTCACCTTTTGTCACGCCAAGAATTGGGATGTTTGGTGCGGTTTGGTGCGCGATGTTCCACTGGGCACGACCGCCATCAACAATTATTAAATCGATTTCAGGACTGTTTTGAACGGCGCGTTCCACAAATTCCGCCATCATCGCAATATCGTTTCCGGCGCGTGCGCGGTCGCGTAATTTGAAATGCCGATACCCAGATTTTATAAATCCGTCGTGGCCAAATGTTATCATCGCACCAACGGGATTTGTTCCAAACAAATGTGAATTATCAAACACGCCGGCATAAGTTATTTTTTTACCAATCCATTTTTCCATTTCGATTATGGTGTTGTTCCAATCGGTTTCTGAATTTGTTCTATACGCCGGATTCGTGCGTATACCGCGAATTGATGTTTTTGTCATTGCGGAAATTTTATCGCGTAAAATTGCGGCGTTTTCAAAATCCATTTTTTCCGAACATATTTTCATTTGTGTCGATAATTCGTTTATGATTGGTTCGCTGTCGCCCGTCAAAATCCGTCGTGCAAGTTTTACATTTTCATCATAGTCTGGAACATTTTGTGTGCATGGTGCGCTGCATCGGCCAATTTGATAAAGCAGGCATGGACGTGCGCGATTTTTCATAAATGTATCCGTGCATGTTCGAATACGACAAACCTTTTGAATCATTTTTATTGTGTCGTTTAGTGCGTGAACCGACGGATATGGGCCGTATACATCGCGACGCTGGGATATTTTTCCGCGGAATTTTAATAAACGCGGGTATTTGTGATTGGTAAGTGCCAACATGGGGTACATTTTCCCATCGGTTAGCATAATGTTATATTTTGGTTTTTCGGTTTTTATCGTTTTTTCTTCAAGTATAAGTGCATCTGATTCCGTAGGTGTGATTTCCCATTCGACGCGCGCGACAAGTGTGCGCATAACCTGTTTATGCAATTCCAGTTTTGAAATATCGACATATTGGTGCAACCGATTCGATAGATTTTTAGCCTTGCCAACATAAAGCAAATTCCCGTCCGCATCATACATGCGGTAAATGCCGGGGGAATTTGGCGCATTTTTTATTAAATCACAGAATTGAATATTCATATCTTTTATGATAAAATAAAAGAAATTAAATAGCAAATAAAGGATTGAAAAATGAAAATGGAATCTGGACGTTCAATGATTGAAATGTTGGGGGTGCTTGCCATCATGGGGGTGTTGACGGTTGGCGCAATCGGGCTTATATCCACCGCGATGCGGACGCAAAAACGCAATACGGTAAACGAAGAAGTGTTGCAAATGGTGACTGGCGTGCGCCAATTACTTGGTGAATATGACGATTTTTCGCACATAGATAACACGACGATATTTGGTGCAATCGGTATGTCACCGAAAAATCCATATGGCGGAACGTATGAATTGGCAGTTGACCCGGCAAACTATCGGCAATTTGTTGTGACGATAAATGGTTTGTCCCGTAATGATTGCGAATATTTTATAACCAAGGCGTGGTCTGATTCGGTTGGGTATTTGGCGACCGATGGCAAACAGAGTGGGGCAAGTGGAAATTGTCGTATGGAAGACGGCAAAAATGTCGTCAAAATAACATATGGTGAATGATTCTGATGGCGGATTCCGTGACTGTTTCGGCGGTGGAAGATGGAACAAGGCTTTTGCGGTGGTTCGGACGAAATTTTCCATCAATGCCGCATCGTGAATTTTATCGGCTTTGTCGTGGGGGGCAATTGCGCGTAAATTCGGCGCGTTGCAAGGGAACAGAGGTTCTGCATGTTGGCGATGTTATTCGTATCCCGCCAACAATTCGTAGATTTGCCGAAGTACCGAAAAAGACCGAATCTGGGGAACAGTTTTCTTTGTCAGATTTGGAAAAATTGCGGCATGCGATAATTTATAACGATGATGATATTGTTGTTTTTAATAAACCCGCCGGTCTTGCCGTCCAAGGGGGCAGTGGTATTAGAAAATCAATCGATAAAATGGCGGCGGCGCTCTTTCCGTATTATAAAATTTCACTTGTGCATCGGTTGGACAGGGAAACCAGTGGTTTATTGGTTGTTGCAAAAAATCAAAAGGCGGCACAAGTACTGTCACGCGCTTTTCAGAGTAAAAGTGCGAAAAAGGAATATGTCGCGTTGCTAAATGGTGATGTGAAAAATTCACATGGTATTATTGATGATTATTTATTAAAGGGCCGGGTGTTTGATGGCCCGGAACGTGAAAATGGAACGGGCGCGCGTCCCGTTCATGCGATTACGGAATATCGTGTGTTGTCGCGTGTCGGTGGGGCGTTGACCTGGGTCGCGTTTTCGCCAAAGACCGGGCGCACACATCAATTGCGTCTGCATAGTGCGTTTGTGTTGAATGCGCCAATTGTTGGCGATGACCTTTATGGGCGAAATAAAAAAATGCCGGACGGTTTGGAATCTATGTTTGCAACAAATAATTTATTTTTGTTCGCGTATAAAATTACATTTCAACATCCATCCACCGGGCGTATGGTGACCTTTCGCGCGCCGGTGCCTGATTTTATGACGGCGGTTATGAAGTTGTTGGAATTTGAATTACCATAGGGTAAAAATATGACAAAGAAAAAAAGAAAATTTTTTGTTTTTGCACGTGCGATATTTTTATTCTTTGCGGTGTTGATTGTTGCGGTTGTTGCAGCGCTGTCGAAAATGGATATGAATGTTTTGCGGAAAAATTTACTTGAAGTGTTGCGGACGTCGACGGGATTGCAAATCGAAATTATGGGCGATGTTTCGTGGAAATTATCTTTGCGACCGCGTGTGACGATGCGGAATGTCACCGTTCCAAATGTTGCCGGTGCAAAGCATAAAAATTTATTAGAGGCCGAAACCATAGAGGTGAATCTTGATTTGATTTCGCTGTTTTCAAATCGCCCGACAATTCAACGCGTTCGTGTAAATGATGCGCATGTTTATATTGATAAAAATTCCAAAGGTGAATTGATTTTGCCGAAAGTTGGGCCGGATGATAAATCGTCCTATACGCCGGATTCCGCCGTAGAGGCCGAAAATGAAATCCCGGAATATCCATTTGTTGACCCGGGACTTGGTGGGTTAAATGTTGATAAATTGGTTGTTGATATTGCGGGAACAAAATATAAAGTTCCGGGTATAAATATACGTTATGTTGCGGCGTCGGATACGCGTGAATATCGTGGGTGGATAAAATTAGATGATTCTAATTTGGTGCCGTTTATTATTTCGCTTGATAAATATAATGCGGAACGGAAAGTTTATCCTGTGAATTTTGCGTTTTCATCAGATGGTGATGCGTTGACGGCGAATGTTGCATTAGAGGGAACAAGTAAAATTCCAATAGATTTTGTTATCAAAGGTGATATCCCGGATATTCGTCCGATTGGAAAATTGCTGAATCTTGATTTTCCAAATATGCCGGATATGCATGTTGATATTTCGGGTGGGTTGGATGAAAAAAAATTCACATTGCGGAAATCATCGATTTCTGTGCGGGGCAGTGATATACAATTTTCAGGCAGTATAAATTGGGCAAAGAAAAAATATGATATAAGTTTGAATTTGTCATCAAAGAAAATAAATTTGAAAGAATTGTTCCCGGAACTGTATGTTGGGTCGCGACCAAAAAATCGTGAATTAAATGTCTTTCATGACATGCCGTTGTTTGGAAAGTATATGTATGATAACCAATTGTCGATAAATGTTGATTTGGGAAAATTTATTGTCTATCGCAATTTGTCGCTTGATAAATTCAAGGTAAAATTTACTGCACGTGATGGACGTGTTCGCGTTGATGCGAATACTGTGTTTGCAAACGGGAATATCAAGGCCGCGATTGATGGAACGGTTGAACCGGATGGGCATTTGTATTTAGAAATGGGCGGAATTGGAAGTGGTATTACGGTGGGTCAGATATTAAAGCAAATAAATATAAATAATTTTATATCTGATTTGCCACTTAGTTTTGAAACATATGTGCGTGCCGATGGTTTGGATATGTCGGGCATAATGCATACCATAACGGGGCCGGTTCGTGTGTATTCAACCGCGCAGGGTTATGCGCATTCCGAATTGGTTTCGTATATGTATGGGGCGGATTTCCTTACCACATTGCGGCACAGTATCCAAGATATGTTCACGTCCGATAAAAAGTATAACCAAATGACCATAACCGGCGCGGTGGCTAATCTGATGCTGCGCGATGGTGTGGCGGATGTGAAAAACAGTGTTGCCATTGAAACAAATGCGATAAATATCCGCCTTGGGGGTGACATAAATTTGGGTGATGAAACATTGAACCTTTCGCTTACGACCGTGCCGGTGCGCGGGATAAAGTTGTCAATCACCGGCAGTGTTGTGAACACAATAACCATAACCGGAAATATGGCGGAACCAGATATTCAAATAAGTGGCGCCGCCGTCGCGGGCAAGGCGCTTTCGGCAACGGGGCTTGGGCTGTTGCTTGCGCCGATTACGGGTGGATTGGGACTTGTTGCGGGTGCGGGTGTTGGGTTACTTGCGGGGGATTTGTTGGAAAATTGGTTGGCGGATAATCATCCGTGTGAAACCGCGTTGGAAAAGGGCGCGGCCGTGCATCGTCATGACCCCGAATGGATGCGGGAAACGGCCGAAGATTTGGCAAATGGTGTTTTGAATGGTCAAAAATCAATGTGAAAATAAATTCCCCCAGGGCAAGCCCTGGGGACAAAGTTCCAGTTTTTTTGATTTACTTTCCTTTGATATTTTTTTGCTGTTTTACCCAACCCGCAAATTGCACACAATTTTCAACAAACTCTAACTGTTTGTCTTTTGGAATTGGGTTGATTTCTGGTATTGGGTTGAAAAAATTGTTTAATGTCGGTGCAATATTTCCCTGACCCGTTTGCGAATCAGTTGGCTTGATTTGTTCCAAGGTTACTGGGTTGACGATTGCCGTGGCAAATAAGCTGTCTAATGTTATAACTTTTTTATCAGTGTCAATATTAGAAACATAGAACGTGTCATTATCTCCTGTGTGAATACTACGGGGGGATATTGTGTAGCCTGCATACTTTGGGTTTTGTTCTATAGATGTTTTTAAAGAATCATAGTTATAATCGCCGAACATAACATAAGAAGATTCTATGTCTGTATGACGAGGACTTTCTTGCCCGGGTTCATCAAAAAACCAGAGACCATGATAAAGATATAAATATGCAAAACCAGGTACCAAGTATTGTTGTTTGGATTTTAACATTTGTTGTAAATTCTGAACGTTTAAATCTGGTGCTGATATGTGTTCGGTTCTGCGGTTTGAGTCTTTACGATATTCTAACGTTGCCGAGAAATAGTTGATGAAGTTCATAATTTGTCCTTTTTCATTTGTGCTCTCTGCTTCCCCGAATAAACCATTTGGGAGAATACTATGGCTTATTATATTTGTCAAGATTTCTTTTGTCAATATGTGCGGGCGCGTCTTTTACCCTTGCACCGAATCGGCATTTTTTGATAAAATACCGTCTGAGAATGTAGAAACAGGAATAACAAACAGGAGTGTGAAATGGAATTTTCTGTGTTTCGTCAGGTTTTGATTCGTGCACTGGGGCACATGCAATCGATTGTGGAAAAGCGCGCGACTTTGCCGATTTTGATGAATGTAAAGTTGGATGTTTCGGACGATTTGGTGTTGTCTGCGACAAATGTTGATTTGGAATTGATTGAACATGTTGCGGCGGATGTGACATTGGGCGGTAAAATAACTGTGCCGGTTCAGATGCTGTATGACATTGTGCGCAAATTGCCGGACGATGCCGAAATTTCGTTCAAGCAATCGGGTGATTCATTGGTGGTGTCCAGTGGTCGCGCCGTGTTCCATTTGCCAACATTACCGGCGGAAAATTTCCCGGCCATGGCGGGCAGTAATTTAACGACCAAGTTTCAAATGACAACGGGGGATTTGGCGCACCTTATTAACCAAACAAAGTTCGCGATTCCGACCGATGATGTGCGTTATCATTTGGGCGGTATTTATTTCCATATTGCAAATGACGACGGTTCGAACAAATTGACCGCGGTTGCGACGGATGCCCAGCGTATGGCCCTGTGTGCGATGCCGGCGCCGGTGGGGTCTGCGGAAATGCCGTCTGTGATTTTGCCGCGGCGCGTGATAGGTGAATTGTCAAAGTTATTAGAAGATGCAACGGTTGACGATGTAAATGTCGAACTTTCGGATACCAAAGCGCGCTTTACAATCGGGGCGGCGATTTTGACAAGTAAACTTGTTGATGCGCAATATCCGAATTATCGCGTTGTTATTCCAAAGGGCAACGATAAAATCGCGATTATGGACCGCAAGCAATTCCTTAACGCCGTCGATTTGGTTTCGGTGGCAAGTGTTGACAAGACGAAATCGGTGCAGTTGACTTTTTCAATGAACAAATTGGTCGTCAATGCATCAAGTCCGGATGCCGGAACCGCGACCCAGGAATTAGATGTCGAATATAATGGCGATGCATCGTTCACGGTGACGTTTAACGTGAAATTCCTTATGGATGTTGCGGGCCAGGTCGAAGGTGAAAAATTCCAAATGGAAATGCAGGACCCACTTTCGCCAACAATTATCAAGTCCACGAACAAAGACACGGACGCGTTGTTCATCCTTATGCCAATGCGGATGTAGGGGATTAGTGAAAGTGTAAGTGCGGGCGCGAAAGCGCCCGTTTTTTATTCCAGAGAATAAAGTTCTCCTCCTGCGGAGGAGTACCCGAAGGGGGAGGTGGGGGTTATAGAAATAATGCTTTTTATTATTACCCCCACCCCGGCGGGTGCTACCCGCCACCCCTCCGAAAATCACCCACGCAAAATAAAATTTTGCGCGGGGCCCGATGGAGGGGAACTTTAGACCGGGGGGCGCGTAAAACGAACTTTTGCTTTGCACAAAGTATGATTTTATGATACAATACTTATGCCGGTGGGGGTTCCATTGGCGGGGTGTAACGACCCTTAGATTCCGAGTGTCCGTGGGGACAAAAAACACCTCCAACCCAAGGTGGTTGGAGGGCGGTGAATATATCGAATAAACCCACTATTTTTCTCGGAACATAGTCGTTAACCTCCAACCACATGAAAGCAATTTCGGTGGTTTTTTAATTCCCCTTCGCCTTGTGAAGGGGTGGCACGCGAAGCGTGACGGGGTAGTTGGGAAAATGAAACGATATATTTTATTATTTTTAATTCTTTTTATGCCGACTTTTGCGCGGGCGGATGATAGCGGTTTTGTTGATGCGGATATGGCGCGACAAATGGAACTTTCGAAATTAAAACGCGAAGTGAGTGAACTTGAAATAAAACTTTCCGAATGCAAGCGAAAAAATAAAAATTGGCGCACGGCGACATGGATTGGTGCGGCGGGAACCGTTGCAACCGGCACCGCGGCGATAGTGCAGGGTGTAAAACTAAATAACCTTAAAAAAGAAAAAGCGAACGCAAAACAAAATGAAAAATAAAATTGTAATTTTGATTGGAATGTTTGCGTGCTTTGCGGTGTATGCAGAAACGGACTATATCGATATACAAATTCATGAATTACAACAACGTCGTGACGCATTACAGGCGGAATTGGACGCATGTGAAGAAAATACGCGCAAATTCAAAATCGCCGGTGTTGCAACACTGGGCGCAACGGGTGTTGGCGTTGTTGGGAATATTGCACTGCATAACGAAATCAAAAAAATCGAACAATCCAAAAATGGTGGCGGATATCGTGGCGGCGGTGCGGGCGGTGCCATAAAGATTGACACACAAACCCAAGAACAACGCGACGAATCGTCGTGTAGAGAGTTTGAAAAACTTGGAATCGAGTTGCCAGAAGAATGCAAAAAATAAACAACAAACAAAAGGAGAAAAAATGAAAAAAACTTTGTTGTCTGTGACCGCCGCGCTTGCGGTGATTGGTACCGCGAATGCGGGGATAAAAGAAACGTGTTTGGAACATCCCGATAAATTAGTGTGGGTAGAAAAAACGCAACGGTGTATCCCGATAAATCCGTGCGAAGCGGATGATCCTGAGATAAAGCGTGTATATTGTGATGAATTTTTTATATATGCTGACATGAGAGATAGTGTAAAACGTGATAAACTAATAAAAAAGTATTTGGGAACAAATAATATAGATGTTAAGTTAATTGATGTTTGGTCTAGTTATCCTATGGAAACAGGCGTTATGTTGGTTCGTTATAGCGGTGATTACAGGGCGATGCCGTATGGAGGAGGAACAGAATCTTTTGGATCTTTTTATCCGCATTGGGTGGCGTGTAACATATACGGTGGATATATCGGTGTGTATACCGGTGACGAAGAAGCGGATAATGAAGAAAAGTATACACGGTGCGCTGGTGATGGTATAAACCAAAGTACATGTCAAGAGCTTGCTAATTTTGTATCTGATTTAGAAAATAGAAATGTTAATTATAAGTACGAAGGGTATATGGAAGGAATTGGCGGTTCGTGCCAATTAGAAATACCGTTTTATCTGCAAAGATAGAAAAGGATTGGTATTGGTACTTGATGTTGTGAGAAACAAATCAAAACAATAGTCAAAAAACGAGAAAAATGAAAAAAATTATTTTCGATAATCGCCGATTTTCGGCGATTTTTCACTAACACTTGCACTTATGCGGCTTTTTTGATGCCCGATTTGATATTGCGGACATACTTGCGTAATTCGTCGATTGAAACAAGACTGCCGTCGCCGTATGCGGTGCCGCGGCAGGCTTTCCACTAACTATGGACAGGTGGCGATTTGATCTAAAACATTTTGAACATCGTCATTGATTGCAACCGTCACTTCGCGTTGCAATCCGTCAATGTATGTCCAATAAAATGGTGATGCTTCGAATTCCGGACTCATATTCCACAAATCTACAAATGGTGCCAGCATTGCGGTAAACCATTGCCGCCCGCGGCACAGGCATCCATTGCGGACGTCCGCGATTGTTGCCGCCGTTGCGGTGCCGGAATACTTTTCATCGATTTCTGCGTCCGACATCATTAAACAACGACCGCCGATGTTATAGAAATTTGCATCGTCCGCCAAAAATTTATAAATCAATCCGTCCGATGCGCCGGCCTGTTTTAACGAATACTTCATGCCTTCGGTGCAACACGCCGCCGCCGAACGCATCAACATTTTATAGCGTTCCAATAACGGTGCCGCCGCCACAGAATTTGCATCCAAATCACCGGTTTGGTTCACGGTGAAAATAATTTCCGACATATTTATGGCGCGGATTTGCGGACTGCGCGGGGAAACGGTTTCGCGAATAACGGGTTTGCGCCGCCAAATGTTGCATTCGGTTTCCGTTTCAAATGGGCAACCGTCATCAATGCCAATAACGCCGGCGCCAAACGCGTTTTGAACCGGAATCGTTAAATCCTGGGCCGTATAGCGTTCGTTGCAAGGCGTGCGGAATGTCGTTGTCATTGCAATATCCGGGGCGCGGTCGCATGTTTGAATGTCGGTTGTGGTGACCGATGTGGTTTCTTTATTGCCAAGTAATTCTTCGATACGCGCGTTGGTTGCGTTGATATCTTCAACCGTTTCGTTATAAAGTGTCACCAATTCTGTGTCGTCTGAATCGCGGATATAAAGTTCCGGCAAACGCTTTAACATCCAATCGCGAAAATCCTTGGTCCGGTAATCAGAAATCGAATCGTCCCAAATCGGAACGCCGTTGCGCCAATCAACGGTTTTAACATGCGCCGTCGGTTGATAGTTTCCGTTCGTGCCGTCCCAAACCGGCGGGCGATTATCAATCGGTGCCGGCTTTATCGAAAGCAATTTTGCATTGCGCATCGGTGTCAAGTTTGCCGCAGAATAACCCGCGGCGCGTTTCGTTGCCATTGTGCGATTCGTTTTGTCGCGTGGCGTGTTTATCCTAAGGTCGCCGTGATTTATTTGAACACTTTGTTGGCCATCGGTGTTGGTTGCGACAATTGAATACCCGTTGCCGCGATTGATTTCAACGCGTTGGTCACTGGACGTTTGTTCCACAACCGATGCGCCGGCGTTGCCCGAATCGGGTGTGTCGATATAGACGGTTGTTTGTTCATCACTATAAATCGCGGTGCCACCATCGGCGACAGCATCGGCGGCCGGGTCGTATGTTATTGTTGCATCGTCCCATTCATATTCGCTTTCAGATGCGCGCGCACCGCCGGTTGCGACCGCACACAACAGTAATGGTAAAATAAAAATTCTTTTTCTCATGTTTTGAATTATATCATAAATTAGATGCGAAAAAAAGATGAAAGTGAAATTCAGTGTTGATATTTTTTGGGGATTATTTTATTTTTATTATGAAAGGAATTTTTTCGTTGCTGAAATTTTTTAAAATTTTTTTGACGTTGTGTGTTGTGCCATTGGGTGCGTATGCGTATCCGACGGGGACACAGTTCGGGGTTGGGCTTTCCGCGACAACGGGGCTTAATGCCTTTACGGGGTATGTGAATAAAAATGCCGAATCGTTTTGGGGTAAAAGGTTGGGATATCGAATTGACTTTGCCGGGACGAAAATTGTGCGTTCGGGGATAAATTCGGCAATTAATCATTTGGTGGACGACCGGAACATAAAAATCGGTGATTCCATATCGGTCAATGGCGCAGAGATAGAGGCGAAACATTTCGGCGGAATGTTGGATTTTTACCCGTTTGGGGATACTTGGTTCCTTGGTGGGTGGCGGATAAGTGGCGGATACTATGGCGGGAAATTTGATGCGACGGCGCATGTTGCGGGCGGTGATGAAAACGGCGAATTCGGTTTGGGACATAATCGATATAGGTATGCGGACGGTGCTTTTCGGGCAAGCGCAATGGCGAATTGGAAATACGATGGGCCGTATGTTGGAACGGGGTTTGACTTGGGGTTGGTTGCCGGGTTTAAGATTTTTTTCGATGCGGGCGTTGTCTTTACGCGCAAGGTTGCCAAGATTGGTTTGGATGTGCCGGATGGGGATTTATTTAAATGGGACGGCGCGAATTGGGCGTTGGTTGACCCGGATGAATTGGAACAGGATAAACAAGATGCACTGCGCGATGCGCAGTGCGAAGCGGACAAGGTTAAATACTTTCCGATTGTAAAGTTGGGATTGATGTATCGTTTTTAATCAAAAAAACTTGCGTTTTTTATATAATTCTTTTATTATTTGTCGCGTTGAATTAAACCAAAGGGATTAAAAATGGCATCTGTGACAGCAAATGATATGCGGGTCGGTTGGGTTATTTCCCACAATGGCCGGCGGTATACCGTGACATCAATTACCAAGGTTAAACCGGGCAAAGGCGGCGCGTTTGTTCAGGCGGACCTGCGCGATATTGATACGGGGAACAAGGGCGGTGACCGTTGGCGCGCCGAAGACAAGGTTGAAAAATTGATGGTCGAAGATGTGGAATGTCAATATCTGTATTCCGATGGAACAGATGCGTATTTCATGAATCTGAATGATTACGAACAATTTACAATGCCACTTGATGCGCTTGGGGAACAGGTTAAATTCCTTGCGCCGGAAATGACCGTGAAAACCAATTTTGTCGAAGGTCAACCCGTGTCGATGAGTTTGCCAAAGACCGTAATCGCGACGGTCGAAGAAACCGAACCGGCGTTAAAGGGTCAAACCGCAACGGGCAGTGGGGGCAAGCCGGCAATTTTGGATAATGGTGTTCGCGTTCAGGTTCCTGTATTCATAGAGCAGGGCGAAAAGATTGTCGTGAATACGGAAACATTAGAGTATGTCGAGAGAGCAAAATAAATTATAACAACACATCTGCGGGTTTTGGCAACGTCTTATGTAGGTTTAACTACACTTCGCCGTTGTCAGAACCCGCATCTGCATTATTCTAATTTATTTTTATAGTAGATAGTGTTAGTAAAAATCCGCCTATACGGCGGATTTTGCCGTATACGGTTCGTTTTGATATTTATTGCTGATTACCTAATTACAATCTGTTTGCGGAATCCATAATGTTTGTAATTTCATTGATTGTATTTTCATAAACCGCGCTGGTCCCAAGGCCCAGATATTTACGTGGATTAAATTCATTTGGGTTTTCGGACATTTCCAAACGCACGCCGGCGGTGAACGCAAGGCGCGAATCGGTGTCTACATTTATTTTGCAAATGCCCATCAAAATCGCCTGGCGTAATTGGTCGGTTGGAATGCCGCGTGCCGCATTTATGTTGCCACCGTTTTCATTTATTGTATCGACAAGTAATTTTGGAACACTTGATGCGCCATGCAGGACCAGCGGGAAATTCGGCAACCTATGCGCAATTTCGCGCAGTATGTCGAAACGCAATTGTTCCGAATCGGACCGGCGTTTATACGCACCGTGTGATGTGCCAATTGCGATGGCAAGCGAATCGACATTTGTGCGTGCAACAAATTCAATTGCGTCATTTGGGTTTGTGTAAAATTGATGTGCGGCGTGTGTGTTTTCATCTTCGTGGCCGCCGATTATACCAATTTCCGCTTCGACCGTGACGTTGTGGGCGTGTGCGTATTCGGCAACGCGTGCGGAAAGTGCAATGTTTTCTTCAAACGGTAATGCACTTGCGTCAATCATGACACTGGAAAAACCGATGTCAATCGCGTGGGCGCATGATTCAAACGAATGTCCGTGATCAAGGTGCAATGCAACCCGTTCATTTGTTGATAATTTTAGCCCGGCAATCATTGACATTAGCATATCGTCGCCCATATATTCCAACGCCGATTCGGATACCGCCAATATAATTGGTGAATTTGTTTCGCGTGCGGCGGCGGATATTGCAATCAATGTTTCCATATTATAGAAGTTAAACGCGCCGATTGCGTACCGATGCGCCATCGCGTGTGCGAACATTTCCGCCGTATTCACAAGACCAAATTTTTCGTAAAACATGAAAGTTCCCTCGCCATAAACGGTAGAGCAGATTTTGTTTTTATGCAAGATGTTTTTGTTAGCGGATAGTGTTAGTGGGTAGTGGTTAGTGAACCACACCCCGCCCAGTTCCACTGGGCACCCCTCTCTTCGTCGCGCCAAAGGCGCGACAGAGGGGAACTTTGCTTTCTGGAATAATCACGCAATTACGGATTGATTCCAGAGTCCCCTACTAACCACTAACACTGGCCACTAACACTATAAAAAATCATTGACATGGCGGATGGTTGTGCAACAATACGCTTGAACGAATCGGGGGCCGGAGAGATTTAACAAACAAAGGAAAGAAAATGCAAAAAATTTTGTCTTTTATGATTGTGGCCGGTGTGATTACGGGTTGTTCATACTATGATTATTATCGTGGTGGCGTGCGCTATGTCCAACGCGGTGATAATTGTGTGTATTATTCGGAAGAATCTTCGGAAGAACAATTTTCAGAAAAGGTCGAAGAATTCGATGACGAAAACCGTATCGTTTATAAAAATACCCGTTGCGAAGATTTGTTCGCACGTGATAATGCGGGTCGTATGGATCGTAATAAACGTCATGTCTTGGCGCCGGCGACGGTTGCAAATCGTAAGCCGAAACCAGTGGCGGTGGCAAAGCCGGTGGAAAAACCGTGCTGTGAATGCAAGGCGGAATTGGTTCCGGTTTCGGGTCAGTTTTTCGCGTTGACCGCAAAATAAGTTTTGTTTGTTGTTGGTTGCACCGCCCACCCCGGGCGGTGTTTTTTTCACTTTTTCATTTGAAACCGTGTTCGTTTTGTGATAAAATTGTGGGAGAAAAGGAGATTTAGTATGAAAAGTAAAATTTCAAAGTATTTTTTAATTGTGGCAACTTTTGTTATGGCGAATTTGCCGGCATTTGCGGCGGAAAATCAAGGTGCGTGTGATTTGATAAAAAGTTTGAAACCGGTGATTCAAACTTTGCGAACACTTGCGTTTATCGGTGCTGCATTTGTCTTGATGGATTGGGCATGGGGTTTTATTAAGAGTGGAAAAGTTGAAATGAAAGATATTGAAGCAAAGGGAATCGGTATGTTTGTTGGTTTCTTCTTGTTGTTTGGTGTTGGTCTTATTTTGCAATTTGTTGGTTCCAATGCAGGGCAGGAGTATTTCGGTTGTGTCACGGGTGCATTAAAATAAAAACCGAACAGAAAAAAATTCAACGGCGCGTTTGCGCCGTTTTCTTTTTATCTTACTTTTTCATGGATATATTTATTTATAAATGTTTGTTCACGTTTGGTGCGGTCGGCAATAACATTTTTTACTGGCGTAAAAGAAAGGTTTTGTTTCGGGGAATCGTGTGCATCGGCAAAGTGCTTGCGAATAGAGAGCATTTCGTTCAGTGAGATTGTATAAAGGTTGTTATATGTTTTATTTTGTGAATTGTTGTATCGGTTAACTATGTTTTCCAAAGCATTTGCGTATAGTGGTAATAATTTGTGGTTCATATAATCTGTAATATGGGAATAATTCTGTAAATTGTTATCAGAATTGTATTCTTTTGGAAATAACCAGGTATATAGCAATATATAAAATTTTCCAAATTGATAATTTTGGTTTATAAGAGTGCCAAGGATGCCGTCGATTTTTTTCTTGTATGTTTTGACTTTTTCGCGGGCATCAATTCGTGATATTTCGTTGACGCGTGCGACGATTGCGTTTGATTCTTGGTTTGGATACATAAAGTATTCTTGGTGAAAGGTTGTGTTGTTGTGTTTTCCGATTTCTTTCATAATCGCCCATGCGGCATAGCGGGATATTTCGGCGGTCATGCTTTCATCAGTAACTTTGATTATGTGCATATGGTTATCAACAAGTTCAAATTTTTGATTTGGTAACATGTTCGCTGGCGCGTATTCGCGTAGAATGTTTCCGATGGTGGAACTGCTCTGATAATCTTTTGTTTCTAAATTTTTTACTGTCCCAAGGACATCGGTTAACAACCAAACGTCAGTTCCGGTATTTGCGGTGGTTGTTTGATTTGGTATTTTCTTTGGCCACAAAGATGGGGTTATATATTCACGCGCAATCGATTTTGTTTGTTTTGTGGAATTTAGTGTGTCGAAAATATTTTGATATGAATAATCTTGCATTTTCTTTTACCCCTTGTCTTCGTCCGTGTTCGCAATCGAAAACAGGACCGATGAAATAAGTGATTGATATGGAACATGGTGTGTGTCCGCAAGTTCTTTTAACTTGTCCAATATCGGACGTGGAATTCGCATATTTATAACCGCATCTGATTTATTAAAGGCGCGATATGCCGCATATTCCCGAAGCAGGGATTCAATGTTCATCACAAAGAGTTGCTGCATCACATTTGGCATAAGATTTTATCCTATACAATATTCAATACTGTTGTATCCACAAGGCACTATACCAATGTATTTACAATTGTCAATACAAATGTCTAGACCCTTGTGTTTACTGGGGTGTGGACGATTGTGGGGGCGGTTGTGTTGTTGGCAGAAATGGTGTTTTGTGATTTAATGTCTGCGACGCAAGTTTTTGCATTCGCAAAAACTGGGTCCCGGCCTTCGCCGGGATGACGACGCTCTGGAATAATTGGATAATTATTGAAATTTGTTTCTTTTGTTATAGCATGTTTTCTATGAAATCTGGTGGTTGTGTTTATATTATGACGAATAAAAGGAATGGGACTTTATATATTGGTTCCACTTCGGATGTTATCGGTCGGGTCTTTGAACATAAAACCAAAGTTTATCCCAAAAGTTTTACGGCTAAATATAATCTTGATAAATTGGTTTATGTGGAATGGTATGACAGTTTAGAAAATATGGTTGCGCGTGAACGACAATTGAAGGAATGGAATCGTAATTGGAAAATACGGTTGATAATACAACAGAATCATACTTGGAAAGATTTGTATGATGATATATTGGCCGAATATGGTTTTGCACCATTTAAGCAATAATTCCAGATAATCGTCATCCCGCGGAAGCGCGGGATCCAGTTTACGGCAACGCCGTAAACTTGCGTCGCAGACGATTAAATGTGTTGTATACTGAATTTTCCGTTTTGTCCGCTTGCACTTTTTTTATTTGTATCCTAGAATGCGGACGAAGATACTTAAAATAAGGAAGGAAAAATGTTAAAACGAATTTTCGCGTTGGCGTTTGCCATATTGTCTTATATAAATGTTGCACATGCGGAATTAAAGGTTGATATCGTTGCGGGGGGAATGGAACCGACATCAATCGCCGTGCAAAAATTTGAACTGGCGGGTGGGGCGCCGGCGGCGGATGCGGCGACGATTCGCGATGTGGTAGAGGCGGACCTGAAACGTACCGGATTTTTTCATATTGTAAATCACAATGCCTTTCCGGAATTTGTAAAGTTGGATAAAATGCCGTCGTTTAAATCTTGGGCGGCGATAAAGGCGCAAATTTTGGTGACATCGAAACTGACCAAGCAAAAAGATGGACAATATAAACTTGAATTCTTTGTGTGGGATATCGCGTCCCAAGAACAGATAGAAGCGCAAAGTTTGGTTGCGTCGAAAAAATCCGTGCGCAGACTTGGGCATATTATGGCGGATGCGATTTATGAACGACTTACGGGCGAGGTTGGGTATTTCGACACGCAAATCGTCTTTATTGCCGAAACGGGCCCAATCGATAATCGCGTAATGCGTATGGCGATTATGGACCAAGACGGATATGGGTTGCGTTATCTGTCCGATACCAAGACATTGGTTATGTCGCCGCATTTTTCGCCGAATATGCAATCGGTGGTGTTCTTGTCATATTATAATGATGACCCGATGGTTTGGATTTTGGATTTGAACACGGGCGCGCAACGGCGACTTGGGAAATTTAGCGGTATGAATTTTGCGCCGCGCTTTTCGCCGGATGGGTCACATGTGGCGTTGTCTTTGGTAAAGGACGGAATTACACATATATATGAATACGATATTGAAAATAATTTGCTGCGCCAATTGACCAGTGGTAATTCAATAAACACCAGTCCGACGTATTCCCCCGACGGACGCAAAATTGCCTTTAATTCCGACCGCAGCGGCAGTCAGCAAATTCACGTTTTGGACCTGAATACATTGGCGGAAGAACGCATAACATACGGGGCGGGGCGGTATGCAACGCCCGCGTGGTCACCGGACGGACAGTTTATTGCGTTCACGAAAATGGCGGACGATACATTCTATGTCGGGGTGATGGACCCGCGCGGGAAAAATGAAAAAATTCTTGCCGGTGGTTGGTTTATGGAGGCCCCATCATGGGCGCCCGGTTCGCGCAGGTTGGTTTATTATGAGACGGAACGCACCGACGATGATATGGAGCGCGTAAGCCATATTCGCAGTGTTGATATCACCGGCCAGAATTTATATGAAATCGATTTGCCCGATGGTGTGAACGGTTTGGAACCAACCTGGTCGCCAAGGTTGCCGTGATGAAGTGGTTTTGTGTCGCCGTTTTGGTGTTTACCTGGGGCGCATCGGCGTTTGCCGTGCCGGCGCGGGTAGGGCACATTTTGGACGGTGACACTTTTTCTGCGGCGGTTAGTTTGGATGCGGATACGACCGTTTCGGTGCGTGTTCGGTTGCGTAATGTTGATACACCGGAAATGAACGGCGATTGTGAATATGAACGATCGCGTGCAATTGCGGCACGCGATAGATTGGCGGAAATTATCCCCGTTGGGTCAATGGTGGAACTTAGTAATGTCAAAGATGACAAATACCTTGGGCGGATTGATGCAAATGTGAAAAATGCGAACGGCGCCGATGTGGGCGAAATTCTGATTCGTGAAAAATTCGGTCGCAAATATAATGGCGGTCGGCGTAAACCGTGGTGCAAATAATAGTTGTTAGTGTAGGTGATTAGTGCGGGCGCGTTCGCGCCCGTTTTTATGCACTGTGTTTATTGATTGCGGCATGGACATCGGCCAATGTTGCGGTTGATGGCAAAATGTCTTCAAAATAAATTTTTACCGTGCCGGGTTTCATTTTTCCGCGCTTTGGCCAATAAAGTCCGGTATCAACGCCGACCGGGGTAATCGGCAACTTTAATTGTTCCGCCAAAAACAGCAGACCGCGTTTTAATTGAATTTTTTGCCCGGGTTTTACACGTGTGCCTTCGGGAAAGATGATAAGTGTTTGGCCGTTCATTATGCGCGCGGCGACCGATGCCGAAAGTTTTTTCATATTTGTTGCGCCACGTGTGCGGTTCACTGGTTGCAATCCCATGCGCCAAAATGACCATCCGTAAATTGGTATCCAAAATAATTCGCGCTTTACAATAAAAAATGGATTTTGAATGTTGGTGACCAAAATTGCAACCTCCATAATCGACATATGTTTTGATGCGATAATCGCCTTGCCATCGGTGCGGATATTGTCGTTCGGTTGGACGGGAACACCGTTTTCTTCGGTCGGGGGATAAAAAATGCGATACTTTATTCCGCATATAATTCGGGCAAGTTTTAATACGCCACGCGCATCCGCAACAATCGCGCACAGTGTCATTTTGCGCGATGGCAATACGACCAATAATATCGGCGCCCACAAAACAAAGTATATGCCAAGTATGATTTTGAAAACAATTGTCCTAAACATTTTTTACCTTTTTATTTATATGATGATTCCGGGCCTTCCCTGATTCCAATCATTGTGACCAAGAATTTTACATATTCAACCATCCAACGTTCCAATCGGCGTGCGGGTCGCATTTCATGCAGTGCAACCGGGCATGACACGATTTGCGTTTCCGGTAATTCCGATTTTATAAGAAATGTTGCGCGTTGAATATGATCTTCGGTTGTGATGACCACGATTCGGTCCAGTCCTGATTTTTCCACAATATCCTTTATCGCCAATGCGTTTTGATATGTTGACTTTGATTCCGATTCGATTATGGCACGTTCGGTGCCAATATATGGTGCGCCGGGGCCCGCACCGATTATATAAAGGTCCGCGTCGGGATACTTTTCAACCTGGCGCAGGGCGAATGGAACGCGACGAAAATCACCCGTTAAGACGAAAATGCTGTCGCTATTTAAAATAAAGTCGCAATCGTTTGGTGATGTCAATTTGAAAACAATTCCGCCAATGACGAACATGCCAAGTAATAAAAATGATGGGCGCAGCAATTTCATGATTCGGTTTTTAATATCTTTAATGTTGTTCGTTTCGTTACCATTATCGCAAACAGCACGATTATAAATGGAACCAGTAAAAGTGCAACCCATCCGGCACCAGATATTTCCAGCATCGCCATCAACCCAACGCGGGCGGACCGCGCAAGCCCCAATGTCATAAGTAATATCGGGCATGCAATTGCAAAACCAATGATGCATGCGATGGTGCAAATTCGCGCGACAATTATTTGCATTTGCCGTGTTATAAACCTATCACTGGCGCCGACCTGGTTCAAAATTTCAAGTTCGCGTCGATGTAAAATTGCCGTGTTGCGTGCGATAAATGAAACACATGTGCCGATTGTCACAATGATAAGCCCAAGCAGTAATGCAAGTATCGTTACCATTTTCCATCCCGCAGATATCGACGGCCGTAATGCATCATAATGTGGAATAAAACGCGCATTTGTACCGATTAAACCGCCGATTGTGTTCATATCGGATTTTGATTTAAATTTAACTTCGAACATTACCGGCAGATATTTTTTAAGCACACCCCTGTCGCCGCCCATCCACGGTCGCATAAGGCGTGACATTTCGTCATCTTCGATTTGGCGCATGCTATCAATTTTATCTTGGTTCGATTCAAAAATTTTCTTGATTGTGTCGGTTTTTTCGGTGTTCGTAATTTGCACCGTGGCATGGACATCCCATTGGCGATTCCAATTTACAATTCCCGTTCCAATCGCCAGTGCCAACCCCAATGACAACACCGCTAAAAAAGTCATTATGCCCATAATTGCCGTCATAAATACGGACTGGTCGTGAAACAGTGAAAACACAATCGGTTTTTTCATCTTTATTTATTTCCAATATCGTTAAATTGTTTTGATAATTCCGTAAAATACTTTGTGTCGTGGATTTCGGGCGCAACCCTTTTCGCCCCGGTATGCGCGTGTGCCGGCCCCGTAAATGTCAGTTTATGATTTTCAACATGCATAATCGGGAATTTATATGTTTCCATCAGTTTTGAATTATGTGTGGCAAGAATTATTGTTGTTCCAAACATTTTATTCATTTGGATAAACAGTTCCATTAAACGTGACGCGTTTTCATCGTCCAAATTTCCGGTTGGTTCGTCCGCAAGCATAATTGACGGTTGAACAATAATTGCACGTGCCACAGAAACGCGTTGTTGTTGGCCGCCACTTAAACTCTTGGGATTTGCGTTTGCGTATTTGGCAAGTCCGACCCATTCCAATGTTTTTGTGACAAGTTTTTTTATCTTTACTTCGTCCACACCGCGCACGCGCAGGGGCAATGCGACATTATCAAACACCGATATGTGCGAAAGCAAGGAATATTCTTGGAACACAATCGCCATTTTGTGGCGCATTTCGGTTATTTCGTCGCGCGACATAGAATTTGTCGGTTTACCAAAAATCTTTATCGTTCCGCGACAAGGTTTATGCAGTTGATATATCAATCGCAACAGTGTTGTTTTGCCCGCGCCCGATGCACCCGATAGGAAATAAAAAGAACCCGCACCGATGTTAAAAGACACATCAGTCAATATGTCCGGGTCATTGTCATAACGCGCACCAACGCCGATAAAAGAAATTACGGTATTATCTTCCATAACATGCATACTAGTAAAAAAAAAATTTGCGGTCAAGGGCGTTGGAAAGTGAATAAAAAATTTTTGTCTTTTATAAAAAATTCAAATGTGTTATAGTTTTAGAGAAAGGAAGCATTTAGGAGTTTTCTATGAAGCGGTTTTTGGGCGGATTTGTGGCGGTTTGCGCCGTTTTGGTTTATGACCAGGCGAACGCGGCCTGTGGTGACGTGGGTGGGTGTCAAAATATTCGTATGACACCTGGTACGCCCCAGGTCGTTTCGAATACCTTTACAATGGGTGGCGGGTGTTCCAATGGCGGATGCGTGACCACTGGGGCGAATCCTGGTACAAGGTATGTTGTGGGTGCACCTGTGACCACGCCGGTTGTCAGACAAAATTATGTTGAACGCACATATGTTCCCCAACAAGGTTATATTAGGCAACCAACAAGTTATCAACGTATAAATTATGTGGCCCAGCCGAATAATGTTGTTACGAATACGCGAACAATGACATATCAGCAATCACGTCCGGTGGGAAATTCTGGGACTTCGGGGGCGTATATGTATAACAAGGGCGGGTCTGGCTATGTCGGTATGAATTTGGATATAAATTTGCTAAATTGGCGTAATGAATATAAGGCATTGCCGGTGGCGGCCAACGAGGCATTTAATCATGACGATTATCGATTCAAACCGTTGATTGGTGGACATATTGTTGCGGGTTATCGGTTTAGTCCGGGGTGGCGCATGGACGTAGAAGGCGGGTTTACATCGGAATTTGAAGATTCTGATAATGGTTTATCTTTTAAGTTATCTGTGCCATACGTGACGGCGAATGTTTATCATGATTTTACGAATGGTCTTTACCTTGGTATTGGTGGCGGTGCGGCGTTCCCAACCATTTCGATGGAGTGGGAACATTTTACATCAAGTAATTCAAGCAAGACCGCAACATCACCCATGGGTGCGGCGATGATTGGGTATGCGTATTATTTGTCTGAAAATTTGATTTTGGATGTTCGTTATCGTTTTGCCGGGTTCAAAGGGCCGAAACTTAAACGTGGGGTTACCGATTGGTACATAGATGTTGGCGATCAACGAATACCATTGGAATCGGTGGAAACAAAGATTGGTTTTATGAGGGAGCATTCGATTTCAATCGGACTTAAATACGAATTTTAGTTGACGAAAATTTGAAACAAAATTCCCGCGATTTTTTCGCGGGTATTTTTTTTCGAAAAACGATTCGTTTTCCGCGGAAAACCGATTCGTTTTAGGAATAAAAAGCGAATCGGTTGCTTTGACAAAAAAACATAAAAATCGATTCGGTTTGTTGTGTGAAACCCCCGGAATCCGTGGTATATAAAAAATTTGACAGACAGATTTTGTGAAAGACCAAACCAGTGGTATAATATGTGGTGAGGAAGAGAGATGAAGTTTACATTTCATACATCTTTGATAGCGTTGATTTTTGCGGTTGGTGTGACGGATACATTTGCGGCGCCGGCGGTGCGTCAGCTTGGTGGTTTCGTTGGCACGGGTTCAACGGGGACCGGTTCTGTGAATACATCCGTGGGAACGTCTGCGAATGGTAATACAGTTACAGCACCCACATCGCCATCGGGTATAACGTCATCGCGTGCGGGATCGATACGTTCGACGACCCGTCCGACGGTTACGTCAAGTGGTTCCGCTGAGCCGGTTGCAACGGTTGCGTCGGGAACGGCGGGTGCAAATCGTTCGGCGTCCACGCCGCAACGTTTATCAATTGGTCCATATATCGGTGCACCGCGTCAGATTAGCAGTGGTGGTGGCGGTGATACCACAGAAATTACCAACGATATTAAGAACATTAATAACGAGATTCAAAATATCACAAATATACTTGATGATGTGGAGGCTGATATTTCCGGCAAGGTTGATAAAGAGCAGGGTATCAACAAGGCCGGTCAGGCATTGGTGGTTGGGTCCGATGGTTGGGTGACGACGTCCGAATTTGTGACGCCGGATGAATTGGATGTTGATTTGTCGGGCAAGGTCGATAAAGACCAGGGTATTGGCGCCGCCGGTCATGTTTTGTCGGTTGATGCCGACGGTCGGGTCACCAATGCGAACGAAGTTTATTATAAACCGGAAATGGATGCCAAATTGGCGGAAAAGGTTGATATATTGCAAGGTCGCCAATACAAAGGCAAGGC
>JAFOVN010000028.1 GCA_017392345.1 Alphaproteobacteria bacterium
AAATCGACCGCGATATCCAACTTTGTTAAATCAATTGATGTGGCACCCGTGGGGCGTTCGTTCATAAAGTTATCATACACACTTTGCAACCGCGATTCTGGGTCGAAACTTTGCGCGCGTGGTTCGGGACGCAACGCAGGCCGTGGGCGTGGCACCGGTGTCCAAGACGCATTCGAATCAATCGCGGAAAATTCACCACTGCGTATCATTTTTTTGACCCCCGCGATGGTAAGCCCCCGGTTATACAATAAATCCTTTATCGTGCGCAGGCGCGCAACCATTTCGGCGCGATAATACCGTCGTCCGCCCGCACCCGCGACCGGGCGCACGACGGTTGGGAATTGTTTTTCCCAATAACGAAGTGTGTACGCCGGTATCCCAAGTTCTTGGGACACCGTATTTATCGATGCAAAGTATTCGTTATCCATTCGTCACTTCTTCTGTTTCGGTTTCGTCCGCGCCGTCCGATTCAATGGATATTGCCGACATAACCTTTTCATTTTCCGCCGTGCGGAACAGTGTCACACCGGCGGTGCTGCGTCCGGCGATACGAATGTCCGATGCGGGCGTGCGGATAATTTTTCCGCCATTTGTCACCATTATAACATCGTTGTCCGGGGCAACCGGGAACGAACCCGCGACCGCGGTATTTTTCCCGCCAAGTTTGATATTTGCAAAACCGCCACCACCACGATGCGTTAGGCGATATTCATACGAACTGGTGCGCTTTCCAAATCCGTTTTCGGAAATCGTCAAAATGAATTCTTCGCGTGCCGCCATTTCCGCCATTTTCGCGTCGTCCAAGACAAGTGTTGTTGCTTCTTCTTCGTTGTCGGCCTCTTCTTCTATACCGGTGGCGGCACGACGCGCGGCGCGGCTTTGTTTCACATACGCCGCACGCACCGCGGAATCAGATTCGCCACGATTCAACATCGACATACCGATAATGCGATCGTCGCGCCCAAGCGTTATACCGCGCACGCCCGTTGAATTACGGCCGGCAAAGATACGAATTTCCGGAACTGGGAAACGAATACAACGCCCGCGATAGGTCGCCAAAAACACATCTTGGTCTTCGGTACACGGCAACACGGAAACCAAACTGTCGCCATCGTCCAACTTCATTGCGATTTTTCCATTCGCGCGAATTGAATCAAAGTCCGCCATACGATTGCGACGCACCGTGCCCGACGCCGTCACGAACATAAGGCAACGTTCTTTGTCCGTGGCCCGTGGCGCCGCCGTATCTTCTTCCGGCACCGGCAAAATTGCGGTAATCGTTTCGTTTTCGGAAAGTGGCAACAGATTCACCAACGGCCGACCCTTGGCCGCGGCCGCCGCCTCTGGCAATTTATAGGTCTTTAATTTATAGCACAAACCACGCGACGAGAAGAACAACAATGGCGTATGCGTGTTTGCAACAAATACCTGAACCACATAGTCGTCGTCCTTGGTAGACATCGCGTTGCGGCCCTTGCCCCCGCGTTTTTGCGCGCGGTATGTGTCCAAAGACACACGTTTGATATAGCCCGTATTGGAAACGGTCACAACCATATCTTCGCGGGCAATTAAATCTTCGATATCAATGTCGATTTCCGCATCAGAAATTTCCGTCCGGCGTGGCGAAGCCCAATTATCACGCACGGCCGCGGTTTCTTCACGAATAATCTGCACGATGCGTTCGTGTGATGCGAGTATATCCAACAAATCGCGAATCTGCGCACCCAATTCCACCAAATCCGCATGCAATTTGTCGCGTTCAAGCCCCGTTAGCCGATGCAGTTGCAATTCCAAAATCGCGCGCGCCTGGTCTTCGGACATATAGAACATACCGTCCTTATATTCCGTGTTTGGGTCGTCAATAAGTTGAATATAATTTTCAATATCCGATGCCCGCCACCCGCGCGATACAAGTGCAATACGCGCCTCTTCTGGGTTGGCGGACGATTTGATAAGTTCAATAACTTCGTCCAAATTGCCAACCGCAACCGACAGCCCCAGTAATGTATGTGCACGATTACGCGCCTTGTTCAAATCGAAAATCGTTCTGCGACGAATAACTTCTTCGCGGAATTCGATAAACGCGTCCAACACACCACGAACATTAAACAACATCGGTCGCCCGCGGTTCAGCGCCATCATATTTACCGGGAAATTCGTCTGCATTTCCGTGTATTGGAACAGATGATTCAAAACCACATCTGCAATCGCATCGCGTTTCAGTTCGATAACGATACGCAAACCTTCCTTGGACGATTCATCGCGAATTTCAGAAATACCCTCTATCTTTTTATCCTTGGTCAATTCGGCAATTTTGATAATCATTTGCGCCTTGTTTACCTGGTACGGGATTTCGTCGACAACAATCGCCTCGTGATCATGGAATTTTTCAGTATGCGTTTTTGCGCGAACAATTATCGAACCGCGTCCGGTCGTGTGTGCCTTGTACGCGCCGGTGCGCCCCATGATAATCGCACCCGTCGGAAAGTCCGGCCCGGGAATAATTCCGAACAATTCATCATCAGAAATTTCCCGATTATCCAAAATTGCCAAAATTCCGTTGCAAATTTCGCCAAGATTATATGTCGGTACATTTGTCGCCATACCAACCGCGATACCCGAACCGCCGTTGACAAGGAAATTTGGAAACTTGGTCGGCAAAACAACCGGTTCTTGGAGTGTTCCGTCAAAGTTCGGTTGCCAATCAACGGTGTCTTTGTCCATATCTTCCATGAGTGACGCACCAAGTTTTGAAAGGCGCGCCTCGGTATAACGCATGGCCGCGGCCTTGTCCCCGTCGCGCGAACCGAAATTACCCTGCCCCTGGACCAGCATTTCGCCCATAGAGAAATCTTGGCCCATGCGGACCATGGCCTCGTATATCGAACTATCGCCATGGGGATGATATTTACCCATAACATCACCGACAATACGCGCAGATTTCACCGTTGGTTTGGTCGCCGGTGCGACATCGTTCATAACATATAAAATACGGCGGTGCACCGGTTTGCAACCATCGCGAACATCAGGCAACGCGCGGTCAACAATAACCGACATCGCATAGTCCAAAAACGATGTTCGCATTTCATGTTCAATCGAAGATTGTGGAATTTTGATTGTGTTTATTTCGTTTGTATTTTCAATTTCTGACATGATAAAACTTTCCTTATGTTTTTCGCATATAAAACATAGCAAATTTTTACCGCGCGGGTCAAGAAATAAAGCAAATTTTGCACACCAAAATTCAGATTGACAAAGCGATTTGTTTGTAATACAGTTAAAATAGAACAAAAGGAAAACTTATGGAATTGTTTTTACCTTTTTATAATTTATTTGTGGCGTTGTTCGCGTGGCACCTGGTTGTGTTGGCGTTGCAAAAATTGGGATTGATAAAAAGTAAATAAAATATTTGCTTTTTTGCAAAAGGTATGGTTAAATATACGCACAAAAGGATTTGAAATGGCAACTAAAAGAACATATCAACCGTCAAAAACACGTCGCATTCGCACACACGGGTTCCGTGCGCGCATGGCAACCAAGGGTGGTCGCGATGTATTAAATCGTCGCCGTGCGACGGGCCGCAAAAGAATCGCGGTTACGGCGGCAAATTAAAAAAATCGCCAAATGGCGATTTTTTTAATGGTTAGTCCGTCCCGTCACCGCAAAGCGGTGCCGAGGTCGCGACAGGTGTAAGTGGTTAGTGAAAAAGAAAACGGGCGCAAATGCGCCCGCACTAATCACTTACACTAACCACTTAAACTAACCACTAATTTTTCCATTTGTGGCGGTGATGTCGGCGCCGATTTCGATTTTGCCGCCCGATTCACGAACAATCAATTCGCCGGCGCATATTTCCGCAAAATCAATTGTGCCGGACATAAATGCATCAAATTTTCCCGCGGCAACCCATGCCAAATCCATCGCCGGGCAACCAGTTTCACGGACCGCACCAACGCCAAACGGATTTCCGGCAATACTGTTGTATGCCGCCGTCATATCCGCCGGGTCTTTGATATTAGAAACGCGAATGCGCGCCGAATGAAATGCCGAATACGCAAATGCGCCCGCGCCCGATTCCGCATAATACAGATATTCATCAATTGGGGAATAAACCAGTGCGATTTTCGTTTCATAACCCGTGCGCAGCGCAAGCGATATCGCAAAACGCGGATTCGCACGCACAAAATTTTCCGCCCCCGACAGTGCCAAGACAAATTCATCGCGTCCGTCACCATCACGTGTCAAATTCGGCGTCAACAACCCCGCCGAAGGACGAACAAGTGATAAATCTGATAAAATTTCTTCTTCGATTCGTGTGGCGGCACGATGCACAAAATCCCGCGCCCCGCGCAGGGATTGTTGCAGATTTTCAACTTCGCCAAAATCGTGACGCAAACCGGTTGCCGTTCGCTGCAACGCCATAAACATTTTATTCAGTTCCGGCGAACCCTTAATCAGCAAATCCATAATGCGCCCCCCAAGTGCATAAAGTTTTTTTTAGAAGCCAAATCCGGCGTATTTCTTTTTGAAACTTTCCGTTCTGCGGCCCCTTTCGCCGGCGTTCGAACGTTGACCAGTCCACGCAGGATGATTTCCAGGATACATAGTAAGAGCTATGTTTTTCTTAACCGAAGAAAACATTTCTACCGTTTCCCCATTAGGAAGCGCAACTTCTATTTTATGATATTCTGGATGAATGCCTTTTTTCATCGCTTTTACCCTTTTGTTTTTTATTTGCCACGGGATTATACCGCCTTTTTTTGAAAAAGCAAGGGAATTCAAACTAATACTGGCCAATGCAACCAAGATATGAATTTCCAGTCGATTCAAGGATATTTACAAACTTGTTCTTATCGTGCCCGGCAAACAACGCAAGTATCGTTCCCGCATCCGTCGCCAACATATCCGCAACGGTTGCGATTTCGGAACTCATTTTCTTGAAAAATCCACTTGTTGGGTATATTTCCGCCGCGAACAGTTGATGTGCCGCACGCCGACCATGATGCGTTGCGGGCGCGTTTTCAATTACCATCAATTGGCATTCGGAGGAAACAATAACCTTGTCCGTTATGGTCGCGTCCCCGCCCAGCAATTCGCCCCACCAACCGGTCGAACCGCAAAATACAGGGTAATAGATAACCGCATCGGGGTGCGCGGCAAAAATATCGGCGACATTTAAATCGCCTGTGATAACTTCTGGCATTGCGCCAATTGCCGCATTTATAACTTTGCGCGCCGTCTGATATGTGGTATCGGACTTCGTGCTGTGTGGCCAATAAAGAATCGGAAATCTACTCATTGCTAAGAATTATATCAGATTCGGTGCGAATAAAAAAGGGGGGATAAAAAAATAAATTTCTTGATTTTTTTATTTTTTTAGGTTTTTCCACCATTTTCCAAGGGTTGCGCGGGTTAAATCGAAATCTTTTTTCGCCGCCACATAGAATTTATCGGATATTTTGACATTGAATAATGTCTTTACCAGATTCGGTATCGATGTCATAAATACCGCAAAAAACGCCCCAAGCATTATGATGGACAACAGCCCCCCGTCCCGCAACATAAGGCCATCCATAAGAATTTGCGAATCGCCACTGGAAATTGCCGCCGCGATTCGGGATATTCCCCCAATGTGTCCCACAATCGCGTCTAAAAACGACAGACCAAACACCAAAAACACGACCGTCATGGCGATTCCGACAGTTCCGGTTATAACATCGTCTATCATGCCTTGGATACTTTTCCCGCCCTTTGGAAAGATTTTATCCCAACCTTTGAATAACCACGACAGCAACATCAGCGGCAACATAACCATATCCAGCGCAAGCGTCACGAATATTTCAAGAAAATAAAGCGGTATCGGCAGCAGTGCCATAAAATACAACGCCAAAACAAGCAGGCCTGCAAAAAATATCGGGACATTTGGGAAAATCGGAATATCCCACATAATTTTATGCATATATTCGGCGTTAAATGCCATATTTAGCATCGTCCACCCAACCGTCATCCCAAGACCGGTCACTTGGTGCACATTGGCCAGTTCACAGGTCAGACCACTGCGCAATTTTACCGGGAACGCCCCCGCCGGCATATTTCCGTTTGCCAATGATGTGCGATTCGCGTTTTCATCCAAAAGCGCCGTCGCCACCATACATTCGGAAAACTTTTCGGTGTCACCGATTATATGATTTACCGATAAACCAAGATTGAAAATCGGTTCAATAACAACGCCACTTATTAAACGCGGTAATGGAAATACCAACAACGCACTTACTATCGCAAGCCGTATCAGGTGCGTTCCGAAATTTGATGCCGTCGTCCAACCGCTTTCAACTTTGCCGTTCATAAAATTCGATGCAAGTGTCCATGTGAAATACACCGCCGTAAGCATCGCCGCAATTGGAATTATGACTTCGCCGATGCCGTAATAAATCGGTGGTAAAATGTTTGAAAGTTTCGCCATGATGGAAGAAAACATTTCGCATGTCCAACACGAAGAAAAAAAACTAAGTGCGTCTTGCATATCAACCGGTGCCGTACTGCGCCAGATTGAAAAT
>JAFOVN010000002.1 GCA_017392345.1 Alphaproteobacteria bacterium
AAGAAAATGGGCTATACCAACGCCGGCACATTTGAATTTATGTACGAAGATGGCAAGTTTTATTTTCTTGAGATGAACACGCGGCTTCAGGTTGAACACCCCGTGACCGAAATGGTTTATGGTGTTGATTTGGTTCGCGAACAAATTCGCGTTGCGGCGGGCGAAAAATTGGGCTATACCCAGGCAAATGTTATTCCGCATGGTCATGCGATTGAATTTCGAATCAATGCCGAAGACCCAGAAACTTTTGTCCCCTGCCCCGGTAAAATCACACTTTACGCACCGTCGGGCGGCCTGGGCGTGCGCGTGGACAGTGCGGTTTACACCGGATACACAATTCCACCAACATACGATTCCATGATTGCAAAGTTGATTGTTCACGCCCAAACGCGGTCGGCGTGTATAATGCGTGCGGAACGCGCACTGGACGAATTTGTTATCGAAGGTGTAAAAACAACAATCCCCTTACAGAAAAAATTGCTAAACAACCGCGATGTCCGGACACTAAATTTTGATAATCATTGGTTGGAAGCACATTTGAAAAAAGAAAATAAAAAGAAGTAAGTTGTACTCACTTTTTTCTCTTCCTAAACTCATCCAACGACACAACGCGGCCGTCGTCGGGGATTGTATCGCCCGTGCCATCCAATGGCAATTCAATATCGTTATCGGGCGCGTTGCGTTCGGGGCCTTTGTGGAAAGATAACATAAAATCAACCGATGGATCTTTGAATTCAACCAATGCCGAAAACGGAACGCGAATAAAGAACGGCCGTCCATCAAATGTCAATTGAACCCCGAATTCTTTGTCCGACACATGCAGGTTATTATATGAATATTGCAACACAATCGTCATAATGTCTGGATACCGTATACGCAGGAAATCCGGCAACACAACCCCCGCATCATGCGTGCGAAATGTTATAAAAAAATGCATCCCGTCCCCAAGGCCGTTTATCTGTGCATGAATCAATGCTTCGCGCACAACGGATTTTAACGCGTTATCTAACAAAGATTGATAATCAATTCGTGCCATTTATTCTTCCCCTTGCCCACCGATTATAGGACTTACTTTATCCCTTGTGCAAGTGACAAATGTTGCATCCGAAATATCGGCAAAATTATCCGCGTCTATGCCGGTTGCCCAAACCTGGGCCGATGCATCGCGCAGTTCGTCAAATAATTTTTTGCGCGCGTTTTTATCCAAATGTGCAACCGCTTCGTCAAGCAAGATTATCGGATTTGCACCTGTCTTGGTATGAACAAGTTTCGCATGCGCCAATATCATTTTTAATAACAATGTTTTTTGCTGGCCGGTGCTGGTAAGGTTTGCCGGCAAATTTAATTCGCGGTTGAATACGCCAAAGTCCGATTTGTTCACACCGTCCAAAACCATTTTATCGTTTACCAATTCGCGATTGTTTCTAAGATAATCTAAATACTTTCTTTCGGCCGCGCCCGCGCCAGATTCCATAATCATCAATTCAACCAACCCATCAACCGAAACGGCGGCATCGGTTAAAAAGAAATTTATTTCACCGGCGTATTGAATACGCGCGGCGGCAATCGCAACCGCGGTCGCGGCAATTTGCGCGTCCAACGCATCAAGCCATTTTGCATTTGCGCCCGCCTTTAATGCACCCGCCCTTTCGGACAGCAATTTCGCATGTCGCGCCACGCGCCCGCCGTGCGCGGAATCAAAACTTGCGACCAATCTATCAAAAAACGCCCGCCTATCGGACGCGGCATCAATAAAGATTCTATCTTCGCGTGGGGTTATCCAAACAATGCGTGTGTGTGACGCCAAATCGGACAGTGTTGCCGCATCGCCGTCAACCCGCGCATGCCGGTTTGAATCGCCGTTGTTAAAATAGACACAAATTTCCGTATCATCACAAAGTTCCGCAATTACCGAAAAACCACCATCGCCATCGAAACGCGCAATATCTGTCATTGGTGCACCACGCATACCGCGGTCGCCGGACAGCATGGATACGGCCTCTATAATTGCGGTCTTGCCGGTTCCGTTTGCACCGGTAATGATAATGTTCCTGTGCCCACCCGTCGCAAAACGGCACGAAGTATGATTTCGAAAATTGGTCAACGCAAGGTTTTTTATCATATTTTTATCAACAATTTATTGATTCAGATTAAAAACTTTTATGATGTTTTGCAAGTATAAAAAATCCCGGAAAACAAAGAAAAAAGCGACAAATGTCGCCTTTTTTATCTGGAGGCTTGGGTCGGAATCGAACCGGCATACAAGGATTTGCAGTCCTCTGCATAACCACTCTGCCACCAAGCCATGCATAGCCATTTTATCCTAGCAAAATAAATTTATTTTTCAACATAAAAAATATATAATGAAAACACCAAAAGGTCAAGTGGGAAATGAATTTTACAAAACTTTCTTTGCTGCTGGTTTTTATTCCTATGTTCGCGCATGGCGGGAACGATGATTGTGTGTCGCGAAAAAGTGTGCCAGACGAAATTTTGGATTTACAAACTGTTATTGAACTTGGGCTATGTCGTAATCCTGAAACTATGTCGGCGTATTTTTCAATGGAATCGGCGCGATACAATAAAAACGCAGGGTACGCAAGTTATTTGCCGGCGGTAAATGGAAGTGCCGATATAAACAAAAACTATCAAAATCATGATTGGCAAGATTGGCAATATGGCGCATCAATTTCCGCATCGTATTTGATATTTGACTTTGGCAAAAGGTTGGCGGATTTG
>JAFOVN010000029.1 GCA_017392345.1 Alphaproteobacteria bacterium
AAGAACCATCCCTGTTGGTATTGTTGTTATACCAGACCCCAAACTGCCTGCACTAAGCAAAACGGTTTTGATCGCCATCCCCGCAGTGCTGCGTTCGGTTTCTGTCGCATAAAAATAAATATTCTCGTTCGATAATGCCTGGCCATTTACCTTGTGCGAGGAAAGTTCCGCGATTTCTTGATCAACATATGCCTTGGATGTAAAAAGCTGATGATCGGTGACCGACCTCGTCCCGCCTTTGATCGGCACATCCACGCCACCCGTCTTATCACCCAAATCACCGCCAACCTTGTCTTCGGCGGGTGCTGCAGCTATCATCAAAACCGATATCATCACAGATACAATAACTCTCGACGTTAAAACTTTCATGTTTTCGTTCCCTTCCTTTCACACCGGAAAGCCCGGTTTGCGTGCGTTTGCACACGAATGCTTTTTTTACTTATTTTTAGGCTACTAAATTTCACCGAATCGGGTCAAGCGCTTTTTTTCATTTTTTTAGAAAAAATTTTTATGTTAGTGTGTATCCGCTTTCGCTTCGCTACAACGAGACAAAGTGTAAGCGGTTAGTTGGGGTGACGACGTTATGGAAATTGTTGTATTATTCCGATAATCTTGTCATCGAATTTGGTAACATCTGTATGGGTGACGACACTAACACTTTCCACTTACACTGAACACTATTTTTTTGCTTGCATTAGTTGCAAGATTTTTTCTACAATCAAAAAAAACGTTTAGGAGAGGAACCTTGCAACACCGCATAGAACCGCCTGTTTTGCTGTCTAGATTGGTTGTGTTTGTATTCGCCGGAATGGCGGTGGTGTTGTTTGTATTGTTTATGACACTTGGCAAAATGTTTCCACTAAATCGACCAGAGATTTTCTTTATCACGACCAAGCCCGCAAATTCATCAAGTATTCAAATTACTGAATTGCCGGCAAGTGATGAAAACGTGGACGAATATAAAAAGGCGTTCGTTATGGAATATGTCCGCGCCCGGAACGAAGTGGAACGCAATACTTCAATTATGCGGCGCAAGTGGGGTAACGAAGGTGGCGTTGTTGCAATGTGGTCCACGCCCGCGGTTTACAAGGCGTTCACACAGACCGATATGTATAACGCAATTATTGGTGACTATCCGGACTTTGCGTTTACATGCCCCGTCACATTTATTGGTGCGCCGTTGGTATTAAAGGAAGACACATATACCGTGACGATACGATATTACTGTGAATCAAACAGTGGGCCGACAAATAAAAAGGACTATAAGATTCGTGTTGTTTTGGCCAAGGATAACGACAGGATTATTGATTGGATCGAACGCCTTAATAATCCGTTGGGATTGAAAGTCAGGGAATACACGGTGTTGAATGGGAACGATCCGTTGAATTGGATATCAAAATAAATACGCAAAGAAAAGGAAGGGAAAAATGAAAGCACTTTGGATTTTTAGATTTGCAATTTGCGCAGGTGTTGTCGCATCGGGTGCGTGGGCGGCGCCGTTGGACGGAAACTGGGGTGTTCAGGCCGCGTGGGATAATCCAAACGCAAATATGGCAAGTGGCAGTTTGAAACCGGGATACGCACAACTTGCGTGGGAATCGGGAACTGTATTGCCGGTGAAATTGCGTAATGGTATGGTGACGATGGTAAACCTGCCAAAGGGCGAACAGATTGAAGACGCGGTTGTCGGAAACGAAGGGTTCTTTCAAATCAATGGGAATCAAGGCGGGCGGACGCTTTACATTACACCCGCGCCGGACAATATGGGGTCGGATACAAATTTGATTGTGACGGGAAAGTCGGGAAATGTTTATACTTTCTATCTGCGCAGTGAACCGTCGAACGCGTCCGAAATTACCTATTCCCAGGTTGATGTTGTTTTGGATGGGGGCGCCCGTTTGCCCATGGCGGGCGCGGCAACCGCATCAAGTGGCGGGGCGATGAATTCTATATTTAAAAACACAAATACAAAAAGCACCAGCATCGGTGTCGATGGCGAAGATTACGATTGGATTAAAACAATGAAGATTGACCCGTCGGAATTCCGTTTCGATTTGGATATTTTTGTTCCAAATCCGGATGACTATGTAATTGCGCCGGAACGCGTATGGCGTGACCGTGTGTTCACGTATATTGACTTTGGCGACAAGGTTATTTCAATGACGCAACGTCCCGTGGTGTCGTTGTTGGTCGAAGGCGGCGAATCGCCGGTCGGGTTCCGCACCGATGGTCAAGACGGTCGGTTGCTTATTGTAGAGGCCGTGGGCGATATGGTTCTGCGCAGTGGGCAACGCATTGTTTGTATTAAAAAACGCGCAAAACCGTTCTTGATTGCCGATACCGCAAGTGTGATGGCGTTGGCCGAGGCGAATGTTGCACAAAGTATGATGTCGGGCAATTCATTAAATAATATGATTTATGCCGACAATATGACCGCGATAAATGCGGGGTACGGAAACCTTACCGCAAGTCCGACGTATATTAGCAATGTGCCAAATGCCGCGGTGTTGCCGACCATGCCGGCGATGCCGATGAATACGGGTGCAATGATGTATGGCACGTATGATACGCCGACCATGGGCAATGGCACGCGTGGCATAAGTATGATGCCAACCGAACGCGTGACCGCGGGGTCTTATTTGCCGAATTCGAATATACCACTTATTACCAGCAACCAAGGTGGTGTCGCCGTTGAATTGCGGTCGGACAGCAGTGTCAAGGCATTGGATGAATACTGGGCCGGATTGGTTGCCCGATTCAGTGGTAATGACGGCAAAGGATTATTGAATAAATATAAAGACAGCGTGTTCTATGCCGTTGATGAAGAAGGCGTTGGCGAACTTGGGGCGACATCTTCGGCGGCGCGGCTGTATCGGTTGCGTATCGGGCCGATGCCGGATATTGATACCGCGCAGCAATTGTGTGACCAATTGTTAAAGTTTAGTGGCGCCAGTTGCCAGGTCGTGCGGATTCAATAATTATTTTGCAAGGGGAAATTGGTAATGAGTATGGAAAATGATTCTTCGCCGCGTGGGTTGCAATGGTTCTTGCTTATTGTGGCAATCATTGTTGTGGTTGCGTTGTTCGTGATGCTAACGCGGGGCAAGGATACAAAAAAGGTTGAAATCGTTGATTCACCGGTGGCGGTCACGCCGGAACTGATTGTGTCGCCGAATGAACCGATTGACTGGGTTGATACGGATGTTGGTGAATCGCGCGAAATTGAATATACTGTATCGGCAAATACCCGTGTCCAGGTGACGGATGTAAATGTTGTGGTTGATGGTGATACGACCGATGCCGCGGGAATTTCGGCAACCGAAACATGCACAAATGAAAATACTATTATCGATGCGGATATGCCGTGCAAAATACGGTTAAAATACGAACCCGAACATCCAATTACCATTACCAATGTTGATGTTGCGATTAAATGGACGGACTTTGCCACGGGTGTGGAACGTGACGAACCAAACGCAATTACTATTGTTATTGGTGCGCGTGAACCGTTAAAGATACAACCCGCGCCGGAACCCGAACCAAAATATGAACCGGACCCGATTTTTGAACCAGAACCAACGTATGATTTTGAAAAAGATGTTGACGATATTTCGCCGGAATTTGATTTTAATAATACGCAAATGCCGACATATGATTGGCCGGATCCAACGGTTGCCGCAACGCCCACCGGTTCTATGACGGGGACGGGTTGTTCGGAATTTTCTTTTCCGGGATACAATATATCCGGCGTACATGCGGGTTGGATAAGGCCCGACGGTGGTGCGTATTACTATCACCCGTTTTCCGATGTGAATTGTAAAACGCCGACCGGAATTTATAATCCGGATACGGGTTATATTATGGATATAAATAATCCGGCGCGGCGTATTGGGTCGGATGCGGAACATATTCGTTTGACCATTACGGATCAATTGCCCGCGTTGGGCGCGCGTTCGGTAAAGAAACGCGGGAATCGGGCAAGGCAATTGACGGATGCGGAACTTGCCACCATGGTTGCGCAACGTCAATCGAGTGGCATGGGCGGAATGGCACGGGTAAATTTGACACCGAATAAAGTAAAGGAACAAATGTATTTGGGGTCGGGTGAAAAAGGTGGTGTGTTTTCATCTATGCCATACGACCGGACGTTTGTATTGCGTCAATATAAACCAATTCCGGCAACGATTGTGTCGGATATTCAGGCGGATGAAAAACTATTAAAGGGTGGATTGCCAGTGCGTGCAACGGTGGATAGGAATGTTTATTCCGATAATGGTCGCACGGTTATTATTCCAACTGGAACGATGATGCTGGGGTATGTGACGGGTGATTTGCCGGGACCATACAAAGCCGTTGGGCGTATGGAAATACAATGGTATCAATTTATCCGTCCCGATGGTGTAGAATTTAATTTTACAGATAAAGATAACCGACCGTTTTCAGCGGATACCCAGGGTCGCAAGGGTGTCCCCGGACATGGCAGTACGGATTATTTGCAACAATTTATTATGCCAATGCTGACCGCTATTGTGCCGGCGGCGGTAAATTTGATTGCACCGGTGTCCGATGCGTTTGTGAATCAGATTGATTTGGATAATAATACCGTTGTGCAAAGTGGAACGGTGCGTTCGTCCGAACTGGCCAAGAATGAAATTATCACCGCATGGAATAATGTTGCGACAAAATTATTGGTCGATGTTATGAACAATACAACACCGCCTTTTTCAATTGCCGCGGGCACACGTATTACTGTATTTTCACCGGTTGATTTATTTGTGACATGTGGGGACCAGCCAGGAAAAGCGTGCGCGATTCGCCCTTATAAAACGGGTGAAAATGATGGTCCGAAAGAGGCGCGTGCAGATTGGAGAAGTGACGCGGATAATGGTATAACAACGAAAAATCAAGATATGGAAGAACTTATTGGTCAGGTTCGTTCCATGATGCAGGCTTCATTACAGGAAAGATGTTGCACCGCCCCAACAGGACAAAAAGCATCTGTGCCTGTAAGCAATTGGAATGATGTGGAGATTTGTAGAAATTATAGTTTTGCGACACTTGATTTCTATTGTCGTTCATTTGGGACATATACCGCAATCAATAATGCACGGCAAGAAGCGGTGTTCCAAAACCAGCAACAACAAATGCAACAGAATACCCCGCAAGGTTCGGTTGAATATAATACCCAGGTTCTTGGACTTGAATACAATGCAGATGGCACTATAAAGAATCCGTTTAAAAAGGAAACGCCCGCCTCGCCGGCGCAACAAAATACATCTGTTATCACATGTGATGGTGGTGCGAATCCGGATGCAAACGGATGCTGTCCGGGTGAAACATATACCGACATGGGTGACCAAGGGTTTAATTGCTGTCCGAATACGGGTGGTGATTGTTTCCCGCCGATTGTGTTTTAGTGCACAGATTATAAAAACAACTAAACCGCCGCATGGCGGTTTTTTTAACCAAAGGATTTTAACATGACATAGCAAAAAAATCATTTGCCATAGTAGAGAGAGGGCGATGCGTATGCATCGCCCCCTTTTATAAAAAACAAAGGTTTTTCGATTCGCAGGAAATTTTTCATAAACACCGAACGAATCGCTAATTCACACTTTGTTTCAATTTATGGTTGTAGTTATTTACTGAACTCAATCGGGTCTTTATATATAAAAAGGAATTA
>JAFOVN010000030.1 GCA_017392345.1 Alphaproteobacteria bacterium
ATATATCTGAAACACTTCCATTGGAATGATCATCTAAAGCTTTAATAGATAGTATCCTGACATTGGGATTGACGGCAGCAATTAAAGCTGCCATCCTTGTCCCATGACCATTATCATCTGATGCACTGTCTCCTATTACAGAAGTCTCTTCTATAACATTATCATTAGCTGCGCCGGTATCTATCAAAGCAACATAAGCACTGTTTCCTTTAACGCTTAATTCATCCACTGTATTTTGTGTTGATTCTTGTGGTTCTTTATCGGATATTGAATCTGCTAAAGAGTCTGATTCTGATTCGTTATCACAACCACTAAGTACTTCGTTTACCTCGATTATCTCTGACTTATCATAATAATATGTATAAGCCGAGCGAGTTTCCTCCTCACTTTCAAAGTGTGTTAGATATACACCATTTAGCTCCGATATAAAGACCAGCTATGGATCATCGCCTTGGTAGGCCGTTACCCCACCAACAAGCTAATCCAACGCGGGCACATCCATCACCGATAAATCTTTCCCGTTTCCGGCGTATGCGGTATTAGCGTTCGTTTCCAAACGTTATTCCCCAGTAATGGGCAGTTTCCCACGCGTTACTCACTCGTGCGCCACTAGATCCACAAGGGCAAGCCCCTGTTTCACCCGTTCGACTTGCATGCCTAAGACCTGCCGCCAGCGTTCGTTCTGAGCCAGGATCAAACTCTCAAGTTTTAAAAAACCTGTGGTTTAAGTCCTGTGCATATAAAACAAAGCTGACATAAATCAGTTCGTCTTTACATATATATTCGCAAGACAAGTTTTAACGAGGTCTACTTTGTAAACCTACTACCTGTCTAGGATATGCACATTGACTTAGTCAAAGTTTGGATATTTCCAAATTCAACTGTCTGCATATCTCTTCTTGAACATGACAATGATTTTTCAATCATAATCATTTTGATGAGCTGCTTTTATTCACAATGTTGCGGAATTTCCGCGTTCCAGAGGTTAGTATTTCGCGTTCCTGAACACGCCCTAACTTAGAAAGCCCGCATAGTATGAACCGATAGTTAAAAAAAGTCAAGTGTTTTTTTGGATTTATCTTTAATTTTTTTTGCGGCGGCCAATTTTTTTCAAAAAACCGCAGAAAACCGGCATTTTTTATTTTGGCTTTTTTTGGGATTTTTGCAACGCGGGCGAAAAATTTTTTATAAAAATCCACAAAAAACCGATTCGCAACCGATTCGGAAGTCCCCTTCGCGGGCAAAGGGGGCGGACCAACGAAAGTTGGTGGGGTAGTGGTGCGACGACGCTTCCGTGTTCGTCGCATTCCCTGCGGGGCAAGTTTTTGCATTCGCAAAAACTGGATACCGCCCTTCGGCGGCATGACGCATTTCTGGAATTTTTGCACAAAAACGCGGGGCACTTGCCCCGCGCACTAACCACTTACACTAACACTTACCACTATTCTACACTTATTTCGATAAGGTCGCCGTATGTGCCGGCTTCGTCCGCACCGATAAAGCAATATATATGTTCACCAACATTCCGCATGAATTCTTCTTCATCCGCTGTAAACTGCTGACGATTGGCTTCACGGATATTGTTCCGTGTGGCAAAGAATCCGGTTGTTCCAAGTGCCGTCGCCCCAAGCAAATCCATGCCCGCACGTCCCCACATACTCGATTTATCTTCTACTTTACAAACATTGTTGCGTGCCGTCTCTAACTGGCTCAGCCTTGTTGTAACATCTTTTTGCGTAATCGTATGACCACTGGCCACCCTTGATGTCTTACCCGTAATAAATTGTCCACCTGAATCTTTTCTAATGATTTCATTAGAAGTGGTCATAGTATGATCTTTCTGACAAGGTGTTGTATAACTTTCTGTGCCATTTGTACAATTAGAATTCGCTGCGGGAGTATAACTATCATGAGGAGTTCCACTATCATCACAACAGGCATCATACCTAATAGAATTCCAATAATCTTTTTCGCTGTCTATCTTTATCGCACAGGTTTCACGATTCTTGGTATTAGTATTCAACAACCCACCAAGACCTGTCTGACCTTGCAACAAATCCATTGCGGTGGCACCCAATGCGCCCGCGCCAATTGTTGCCGCGGCAACACCCCATTTTTGACCAGTGGTCAATTGCAACTGATTGATTCTGTCACTAGACGCAGTGTTGCAATCGAAACTACGGTCTATTTTACCTTCGGCGCGTGCCTTGCTGCACGCCACGCGATTCGCGATATCTTCCAAATCTTTTTGTGAAATCCAAGAACCACAGGTGAACACATCACCAACCGCAAAGTATGCCGTTGACCAGTTTTTATGGTTTGCGTTGTTTTGCAAGAACCGCTGGATATCCGGATCGTCAGATTGAATTGTCACACGTGCGCGACAGAACGAACCATACAGTTCATTACTCGCCACGAATTCATTTGCTTTCAAACCGTTCACACTGTAATTCTTTGGAACACGATTGTTCCGTAATTTAACCCACATATATGTACTGGACAAATCGTTTTTACCCATGATACCACCATTGTTGGCATCGATACACATATGTTGTTCCGCCGTCAGTTTCGCGTTATACTTCGCCTGTGCTTCCAGTTCAAGGTCGGCCATCACTTCTTGGAACAATGTGTCAACTTCCATATTCAATTGGTATACATTTATCGATTCGTATTTTGCTTGATCATAAACACAACCATTATCATCAACCGTATCACAATCATGCGGATTTATCGTATCGCATTCCTGACCATTTGGTGCCGTGGCGCTGGACGCGACACACCCTATCAAAACATCACTATCATCGACTTTGCGCGCATTATAGCCAGAGCTAACAGCGCCAACCCATGCATCACGAACAGATTTGTTGTCACCCCAACCCGACACACCATCATCGGTATTGTTCACAACAGTTTGAATCTTTAAGTGCTCTTCACATTTTGGCGAATCCTTGACAACGTTCACACACAAACCGCGAACGATTGTAAAGTCAAGAACACCGCCAACCTTGTTCATGCTTTTTGCGAATTTTTCATCAATAGTATTTGTTGATGTATTGCTATTTGTTGACGTGTTGACACGACCAGACATACTGCCACCGGTTGAACCAGAACCAACATTACCACCAGAATCAATTTTACCATAAGTATCGGTCATAACATCCGTCCGGTTACGATAGCAATTTTTGAAATCCGAACCGCACATTGAACGAATACAACTGACAGCAGTGGTTTTGCATTCTTTTGCCATTTTTTCGATTGCCGCAGGACTATAATTTTCCCTTAACGCTTTATTCAAACGTGCAACCACACCAATCGGGTCCTTTCCCTTGCTTTTCTCAGGGAATACTATACCAAACGTATCTATATCGGCGTAACTATAATTATATCCAGATTGACTTGCCGATGCCGCCGCATACTGGCAATTTGCATCCGTATTCACAATTGCTTCGCATCCAAGTCTAATTTCGTTATAGGTTTTGGACGCGTTAATCGAGCATGTCGTTTGACCAGACGAAGTAGCAAGTCCGCCACTACTTGTGAAACAGATGTTTGTCGAACCAAAAACCTTTGAATAACATGCCGAACCAAGGCCACCGCCACATGAACGCATTGCGCACGATGTAATCACATCACTGCAAGTGTCCTTTGTTTGCTTATCAAACTTATCTAATGTTGATTGTAATTGATTGTCCACACGTGTCATGGTCGAAGATATTATATTTGCATAAATTTCGTCACGATTTTCTTCGTCCAATAATTGTTTGTTTGTTGGCATCGATTTCAAGACAGTAGCATAACAATACCTATTCCCGGCAATGGTTTCGTAACACAAACCTTTGATATACTTTGAAACATCAGCTTTTGTACGTGCACTTGCCACCGCTTTCATTTGTTCTTCGGTGAGTTGACGTCCTTCTTTTATTGCATCAACAACGTCAGCCAACAATGTGTCGCTATTGGCAATGCATTTGTATGGGTTCGCGCCACACGCCGATAACACACACTGATCGGCAATTTTGTAACACGTAGAAACCGAATTTAATGCCGCCAACTGCTGCCCTTCGGTAATCATAACCCCAAGGCGGCTTTGCGATGTCGGGTCACGCGATGTATCCGTCAGGCCGAATAATTCCTTTATCCCGTCTTCTTGGCACCGCGCAAGTGTCGATTCGCAATAAATTTTTTGTTTCTTGAATTCACTGTTCGTGGTGCAAAGTTCGAAATCTTCGCCACAGACATTATCTTTTTTCAGGCACGATGTGTAACGCTTTACACATGATGATGTGTCAAGGCGGTTGCTGATTGCGCCGGCATCAATGAATTGGCCAACAATACTGCCCGCCGATGGGTAAAGGGCGGAGTTCGTTACCGAAAGTTGTGTCAAATCACTTGTTCCAAAAAGGGTGTTTATGCCCGACGGTGAACACTGCAACAGGACACTGTTGCACTGGGGCTTTTTGGCATAGAATAATTCAGGGGTTGTACATTCTTCGAAATTGAAATCGCAAACATCGGACGCCTTGATACATTCAGTATAGCGTTCAACGCATTCGATATCGTCCATCAACACGGCCGTGTTCGTTGCCGTCGTTGTGGTCGCGGTCGTTGTCGCCGTGCCGGTCACCTTTAATGTCGGTAAACGACGCGCCGCCGCAAGGTTCGCCGCACCCGGAATACTGATTGTGGATATACGGCTTAGGTCATCGTTGCGACCGTTAGTCCTTTGTGTTTGGGCCTGTTTCAAAGCCGCAGACGCGGGCGCAACCACGCACAAAACCGGTAAAATTCCAATAATAGTAGTCAGAAATTTCATTCTCTTTCCCCTTTTGGTATCAATTCATTATATCATAGAAAATAGGGAAAAAAAAGAAAAAAGTGGAGAGTGTAAGTGGTTAGTGTTAGTGTGGTATATCCCCCTTTCCCAAGGAAAGGGGTGCCGGGTAGCACCCGGCGGGGTATGGGTCATACTGACATCGTATCAATCCACCACTACCCCGGCGCCGTTCAGCGCCACCCCTTCGCCAGCGAAGGGGATTTCTGCAACTTAAACTAACACTTCCCGCAATTCCAACATATCGTCCGGCAGGTTCGTTTTGAATTTCATTGGCACGCCCGTTACAGGATGTGCGAATTCCAAAATCTGGGCATGCAGCATTTGGCCATTGTGCGTTTTGATAAAATCCAATAAATCGGGGTTTTTAACCGACCCCAGGCGCGACGATGCACGACCGTATACACCATCGCACAAAACCGGAAAACCATGCGCCGACAAATGAACCCTTATTTGGTGTGTGCGCCCGGTCATCAGTGTGCAACGAAATTCCGAAACGCCGTCACGTGGCCACGCGTCCAGGACTTCGACAATTGTGTGCGCAGGTTTGCCACCACTTTTTACCATCGTCATCTTTTGCCGGTTGCGCGAAGACCGGGCGATATTGCCGGTTATGTCCGCGCCCGTCCAATTCGGGACGCCCCAAACGAACGCGATATATTTGCGGGTAAGGTTATGCGTGCTAAAAATTTTTACCAATTCGCGGTATGCCGCATCAGATTTTGCAAAAACAACAACGCCACTGGTATCTTTATCAAGTCGATGAACCACGCCCGGGCGTGTCGGCCCGCCAAGCACCGAAAGGTGCGTATGCGACAAAATGTTTTGAACCAATGTTCCCGTCTTGTTGCCCGCCGATGGATACATAACGACACCGCGCGGTTTGTTCACAACAATTATGTCATCGTCTTCGTATAAAATTTCCAGTTCAATTTCGTCCGATATGTTATCGGTTGCAACATCCGTTTGTACGGGCGGAATTTCGACAATGATTTTGTCGCCGGATTTTACTTTTTCGGAAAACTTTATATTTTTGCCATCGCGCGTGACGGCGAAACGCTGAATTTCACTGCGCGAAAAAGTCGGCAATTGCGACACCAAAAATTTATCTAATCGCATGCCGACCGATTCGTCCGCAACAATAAATTCGCGCGTGTCTGTCATAATTACTTGTACTCCCGCCATTCGGGGCCACGAACGCACTTTGAAAAATCGATATCCAATTCGCGGTCGCCGGTCACGGGACATTTTAGCAAACCGGTACTTTGTGCCTGGTCCGCGTCACGGGTGGCGTATCGCCATGTGAAACTTATTTCCGTGGGCGCATGCACACACACCAATCGCAATGTCCCGGTTGATTGCTTATTTGGTCCAAGCCAGATGCGAACACTGTCCGCTTCGCCATAACAAGGGAAAGCATCAAGGTAATACAAAACCATGCCACGTTCAACATCAGAATTTTTCCAAGTGAATTTTCCAACATATTGGCGCAGTGGCAACCCGGTCAACGCCGCCCAATCGGTTGTAGTTGAAAAAATACTTACACGCTGGATGTTTGGTGTTGGTGGTGTTTGTGGTGTGTCGGTTGCAATCGCGTTAAACGACAGAACACCAATAAAAACGCAAAATAAAAATTTCTTTATCATTTTTTATCTCCTATATTCATCAATTCAACGCCAACGCGCCGAACCCCAGAAACATCCCCCGAAAGTTTATGTGTGAACCCGACCGTTTGACCAACATCCAAAAACGTTGCCGACGGCATAAACCGTTGACGCCCGATTATGGAACCATCTTCACCATAAAGGACGATTGCCAAGTCGGGAAACGCATATATATCATCCGAACGATTTGTCACCGTTCCGCGCACCACCATTTGTTCCACACCATTTGTCGTCACCGTTTGAATATCATCAACAACCGCAACAAGTGGTTTATTATTCGAATCATCGCGGCGCGATGTAATGATAACCGCAACCGCAAACACCGTTGCCGCAAGCAATGCGCAAAGCGACGCAAAAAACACCATCAATCCGGAACGATTTTTTTTCACCTTTACCGTCCATGTATGCCCACATATTGCACAGCGCACATCGCCCGATGTCTTGGTTGGTAAGTTATATTCAGTTTTACAAACATCACATTTTATTTTCATATTGCACCTTTGGCATTATGTATACCACAAATTATTCCAATTTCAACAGTCGATATTTCCCACGCACACTTTTTTCTATTTCAATTATCGCATTCATAAAATCACCCATAGTTGCGTTTTTGTTCGACACAACCGAACTAAATATCTGGGTTGCGGTTGACCCAGAAACAGATTCGCGACGCAAAATATTTGTCGCCATATCCGAAAGTGTTGGGGATTTTATATCACCAAGGTTTGCGACGCGGGTACTTACATTCCAATAGTATGCAGGATTCATCGAATCGACAATTTTTTCTTTGACCCCAAGACGCGGTGTTATTGAACCGGTAAAACCAACCGTCACAAACATCGCACTTATTCGACCTTCGGTCATATCAAGTGAACCGCCAATTCGTATTGTTGACAATGACCCCGACGGCACGGAAAATCCGCCAAGGGTTAAATTTGTCACAGACAAACTGTCCGCCGTAAACGAAGATAATTTTGCAAAGTCCGCGACACTAAACGGCCCGTTTACCGTTATACTTTTTGAATCCCCCGAAAACGTTCCGGACACCAGTGCGGTTTGCGTGTTATATGTGGAATCTATGGTTGTTCTGTTTTTGAATATAACATCGGTAGATGTCAATTTTCCGATTTCCAAAGATTCCTCTAATGATAAACTATCGGCATTTACAAATCCCGCATTATTTATATCGCGATTGCCAAGGTTCAAAATAGATGCCATTGTTGCATCAGACGCACTGGCCGACGGGACACGCCATAAATACATTGCGTTATCACGTGTTATCCCCGTTGTTTGAACAATACCCGATGCACCACCAACGCCCAAATCAACCGTATCGGCGCGCCATGTCCCAAAACCACCGTATGCGCGTGTGCCTTCGATGAATCCGATTTTATCGTCACCCATTTTAACAATTTCACGTGTGCGCATGGCGTTTATTTCTGGGTCGTTAAACACAATCACACCTTGCAATGTTGATTGATCCCCAACATCAATTGATTTTAGTATGCGTAATTGATATTTGTCCGCCATATCTTTTGCAAAATTTTCATCAAGCCCATACGGGATTAAATCGGTCAATTTTATTTTTATGATATTGCGCCCCGTGGTTTTTAACATTTCTTCACGATTTTGCACAATATAGTGTTCCAAAATTGTCTGAATTTTTTGCATTTGACGCGTGACACGCAAACTTTCCGCGCGCGCAATTGCACGCGTTTGATAACGGTATATAAACGGAATCAATGTCCCCGCAAGTGCGATAGTTAACAAAAATTCTATCAACACCGTTCCACGGGATGCATTGGATACAGAAAAAATCAAATTTCTTTTTTTCATTGCATTTTCCAACCACTTTTCATCAACGGTTCAAATTCTTTCCTGTCCGGAATTTTCGGAATCGGCGACCGCGCCAATGTCAAAGACGCAAACGATGGCGGTGTTTTTGACGGGAAAGACCAATTGCCTAATTTTATCGGTGCATTTGATGATAACAGCAATTCACCGGACACCGTCAATCCAAAATTTCCCGCAAATGTCAATTCGCCCGCCGACAGATATGGTGCATACACCGTACCCGTCGTCATTCCGGCAAAACCACTTATTGTTTTCAAACTTGTGGATTTAAGGATAAATTCGTTCCCTATATTTATTGAATTATTTACTGTTGCACGGTCGGCGATTATACGCGCATTCAAATCGATTCCATTTCCACTCAATTTTTTCGCGGTGATATTTCTAAAACCGCTAAGGTCGCCGGTAACACGAATTGTTCCGATTGTTGTACTGTCGCCGTTCATGTTCGCGCCCGATGAAAAATAAACATTTTTTGTATTGACTGATTCGGCAACAACAAATGTCGCATTAAGGTTGCGGACACGCAAGAATTTTCCATTTATTCCACCAACATTACGAATGTCGTGATTTCCCATATTCAAATCGCGCTGCATAGTATTTAATTCTGCATCACCCGAAGAACCACGATGTAAAAAACGCGTTGTATCAAAATCGGTTTGGTTGCGTGTTATTCTATAAATTAAATTTCCGGGTAAAAATTCGGGTGCGGTGACCGCCCAGGTATCACCATACGCGACACCGTCCGCGCCAACAACCGCCGCGTCCGCACCGACATTTGCCGCAATTCGCGCAATGCGTTTTGCCGTTGTATCTAAATTAAACGCAAGGTAAACATCGACCACCGTTCCGCCATTGACATTATATTTATCAATAAATCCCGCAGAAAGCGATTCAGAAATCGCCGCACGTTCATCATCGGTCATTTTAATCTGTGCTTCGGCCGGCCAAAGGTCTTGGTTCAATCGAACAAAGTTCAACATTGTTTCACGCAAACTTATTATATCATTTGCAACCGCCATATCGTGTATTGTATGCGTTGTATCGGCAATCATAGAAAATGTGAACGGGGCGGCAACAGCAATAATAACCATGGCAAGCAAGACCTCGACCAGGCCGCCACCGCGTTGTGCTATGACCTCTGATTTTTTTAGTATCTTAGTCACAACTTGTTCCCCCCCTGATTAAACATTGTTTTACATCTATACGTTTTTCAAGCCGTTGCCAATAAACATACTGACATATTATATATTGTGCCAAAGATTTTGCGTTATATGAATTTCCCATTCCTGATATAATAGAACTGCAATTCACCACCGCATCATTATCTTCGGTTGGATTGGCCAATATGCCGAACGCGCCATTATCAATTGTATCAACCAACGCGTCTGGCAAAATCGATGTGCCCGATGGCCGTATATCCAAAAGTGTTGCGCCACCACTGTCGCCCCGCGTGAGTGCCCCCGATGTTTGTTCACGCAATGTTATATTGCCGGCATAAACACTGTTGGCATCAATTCCACTGGCACTGCTGTATGTAAGTGTTGTCGAATCAATGAACACATCTTGCCCACGCGTAAGGTTTACAAAAGACCCCACATCCAATCTTTCAACATTAAATGTTATTCGACTTGCAACCAGGTTTCCACCAACCGACCATTTTGTTGGCCCCGTAAACCCGGTGCGCCCCGCCGACATATCAAAACTTACCACATCGGCATCGGTAACCGTCACATTGCTTGCATCGCCAAATTTTGCAACGGTGCGCGCGACCATTGAACCAACCTTTAATGTGCCACGTGTCAACGAAAGTGCCGATTCGCCACCCACCGATTGAAAAACCGTTTTGTTTGTCGTTAGTGATTTTATATTGCTGCGCTCTTTACGGCCGGCCTCGGTCCCGCTTATGGTTAGCGTCACCGATTCGCCACCATCAAATTTTGCACGTCGCGCAAATATGTTTGCAATGTTGTTTATATTAAAATTATCCATATCTAAATCGGTCAAAAATCCCGAATAAGAAAAATTTCCATCGTTTCGGCGAACAACATCCGAATACATTTCGCCAAGATGAATTCCAACGTCAATGTTTCCGGTTGTATCTTCGGGATCAAACATCGCATAAAAACCGATTCGTCGCGCAAGTTCCGCGCGTTGCATGGTGTTTAGATTTCCACCACTGACGCGAATAAAGGCCGAAACTTCTTGGGTATCTTTGTTGATAATCAAACTTATATCTTGGCCAAATGCGGTTCGTGTTATAAACCCAATCGGCAACCCATATGGTTCCAGCAAATCAGATAAATTGTCGCCCGATATTTTTGTTTGATCATACGATAAATTTGAAACATTTTCTTGGATATAAATTTTAGCTGCGGTTCGAATTGTGTCGATTTGACGTGTGGCGGAATACATTTGCGCGTTTATATCACGGGTCGCAATCCGGTGCGCCAAAAACGGCATAAACACGAATACCAATGTCAACGCAAGCAACGCTTGGATTAAAAAACTTCCGCGTTCAGACGACATAAACCCTCCTGATACGATAAGCATAGCAACAGAAAAAATTTATTGCAATTGGTTTTAAGATGTTTTAACATTGTCATTGGTTTAATTGTTCGGTTGACCGAACAAAGTTTATAAAGAGTTTACTTCCAAACAAAAGAATTATTATGCAACCAAGAAAAAATCAAACGAATTCACGTGGGCAATCGTCCAACAATTCACGAAATCAATCGCCGGTTATTGCGATGATTCAACGGTGTCACAAATGGCGCATGAAACGCAAACAGTATATGGACCAGGCGCGTCTTGCAACCGATGAAATCGAACGCGAACGGTTGTTGCAATCGGCGGAACATTACGGCCGTATTGTCAACGAAGAACAGGCCAAGATTGATTCTTCGCGTACACCGGGCGACAAAACACCGATTCCGGACGTTCCGGTGGCGGCTGAAAACGGAACACAATCCGACAATCCTGAAAATCCGGAAAACACCGATACGGACGAAGAACAGGTTTTTCCAACCTTTTTGACAAGTTTGAATTAGTGGTTAGCGATAACAAAAACCGCCGAAATTCCGGCGGTTCACTAACACTTACACTAATACTAGCCACTAATCTATATCAAACACGAAAGGGCGGCACTGGTGTTCTTTAACAAAAACCAACCGATACGATAATTTGTTAAATAAACCGTTAGCATAAATATCGCAAATATACCAACAACCACAATGACCGCCGCACGCCGACCGCGCATACAATACAGCGCGATATTATAGAATAAAAACAAAACATACAAATCGCCGATTATGCTTATTACCCACATCGACAAGCAATTAAATGCGACCGCGTTCAAAACCAATATCACCGGGTATATAAAGAATATCGATGCCAAACCTTTTATCGCGATTTCCCAATCGCGTTCGCCACCCGTCATTTCCGACACCAACATCAAAAGCCCGCCACCAACAAACAGCAACGCAACCGCGATTACCGGCACAATAACAATCGCCGTGAAAACCGAATTTATCGTTATCGTTGCGCCGCCAATAAGTTTTATAGCCAAAACCGCAAGTCCACCGAGCAATCCGTATATAAACGCCTTTAACATAGATTCTTCGATGTCGCCGTCGGCAACAATTTTCGAAAAGAATCGACGCGGATTTACAATAACATCTTTTATTCCCCGAAACCAATTTTTGATTTTCTTCATCGTGCACCCCTTTCCTTTATTTGATTATTTATATTTTTGCTTTATAATTAGAAAAAATCAATGGAAAAAGACATGAAAAAAATTGCCATCGCCGGACGGCCAAACACCGGCAAGTCAACTTTGTTTAACGCATTGACCGGAACGCGTGATGCGTTGGTGCATGACCGGCCGGGTGTCACACGCGACACGATTTGTGGGAAAATGCTTGGGCGCGACGATTGTATGCTGTGTGATACGGCGGGGCTTGAAAACGCGCGGGCGGGAATCGCCGCCGATTCAACGAATATGGCGATTGATGCGATATCGGGCGCGGATGCAATTTTGTTTGTGGTTGACGGGCGCACCGGGTTATTACCCGAAGATTTGAACTGGGCGCGTGCCGTTCGGCGAAAAACGCGGGCGCCGATATTACTGCTTATCAACAAAACTGAATCAGGGCGACGGATTGGTGATATTCATGAGTTTTATAAACTTGGGTTTGGGGAACCGGTTTTAATTTCGGCGGAACACAAGCGTGGATTCGATAAAATCTTTGAATTTATAAATCGTGTGGCACCAGCAGAAAATACCAACGATACACCGGCCGCGGATACGCGCGTTAAAATTGCAATCCTGGGTCAACCGAATGTTGGAAAATCGACATTGGTAAATCGGGTGCTCGGCGAAAATCGCCAAATTGTAAAGGACGAACCCGGTGTTACACGCGACACGGTGAAAATTCCGGCGCGATTTTATGGACGCGATATTTTATTGATGGATACGGCGGGACTTCGGCGAAAGTCCAATGTCCGCGATGACGTAGAAACTTTGTCGGCGTTAAAATCGCTGGACGCAATTGAAAAATCTGATGTTGTGATTTTGGTTGTTGACGCAACGCGCGACATTGAAAACCAGGCACTGGGGATTGCAGCGCGCGTTTATGACACGGGAAAAATTTTGTGTGTGGCGTTAAACAAGTGGGATTTGGTGCCGGTGGACGAACGCGATGAAAAACTGTTGAAACTTAAACACCATTTCACGAATTCTTTTCATCAGATTATAAAACCGATGATGCTTGCCATTTCGGCGGAAAAGGGAACGGGTGTGCAAAATATGTTCAAACGAATTTATCAACAGTGGGACATTTCCACCGCGACCGCACCAACAAGTTTGATAAATAAAATCATCGGTGAATTGGTTGAATCGCGCCAACCGCCGATGTCGCGCCTTAAACGCCCGATGAAGATAAAATTTGCATCACAAACCGGCCGGCACCCGATGCGCATTACGATAAATGTTGGTGGTGCGTCCGATATTCCGGAATCATACACACGATACCTGCGCCGCGGAATTGCGAACGCATTGCACTGGGAACATTTGCCAATAATTATTGAATATAAAAAGGCAGATAATCCGTTTGATTAGTGGGATGTTTTCTGTTTTATAAACGGAAAATGGGTGAACAGAGTTTGTTTTGCCAACATTGTTGCGTTTAGCGCATCCGTATATTTCCCGTGCAAAGAATGATATTCCACCAATGCCTTAAATCTTTCCTTTGGGCATTTGGAACAACAATTTTCATATATTGTGCCATCTTCACGATTGTGAATACACTTGATGATATCGTTTTCTTTGATTGGTTTATCACGTTCTTCTTTTATAATTTCTGTGGCAATAATGGCCCCAATAATACTGTTTGGTTTTAAGTAAGGTGCAACAGACACCCGGCAAAAACACGACGGAGCACGTACAAGAGGCCCCTTTTCGTTCAAATATTCCGTAAGTGCCTTTACATTGTTGCCATTATAAACAGATTCCGCATAAATAATAAACGCCTTCACTTGATACATATAACCGTTAAGGTCCGAAAGACTTATTGGTTTAACCATATCCCTAAGTTGTGTTTCTAAATCAGTTTTCGCAGATTTTTCGGCTTCCTTCGCTTTGCGATAAATTTTATAATCTTGAATTATAGTGCCCATATGTTTACCTTTATTTAATCAATTCCCCGCTTTCGGCGTCGAATTTTTCGTGGGCAACAACAATCGTCTTGTTTTCATATTTTGGTGTGGCGGGCCGTGCAACGGCCATGCGCCAATAGACGGCGCCGTCACGCGTGCGCACCGCATTTAGATAATTATCCGTATCCAAAACATATGCGACATCGTTCGCAATTATAAATGGGTGTTCAACACCAAACCACGCGCACCATGCGATGTTTCCGGTCGCAACGGAAATCTTGCAAAATGCCCCCCCCAGTCCGCCCGCATAAACATATTTTCCATGAATTTGAATCGGTGCGATTATATCCAAAACCGATGCGCCACCGGTCATATTGCTTTGCCGATATACGTCCGCAATCCATGCGATTTGGCGCGTTTTTGCGTTTACCTTGACCAATTCGCCGGTGGAAAGTCCCGCATAAACAAATTCCCCATCGCACACCGGATTTTTTTCGCCGCGCACATAATTATTCGTTGGAAAACCGGCAAAGATTTTTTTATCGCCGTTCCAAATTGTATTTTGATTATCCAATTTGTACGGACAATCACCCGGTTCATATTCGGCGACATTTTCCGGTGCGCCCGGCACAGGTGTGTTCAGCACGCGCACATCATCGGTTGCAAAAATTCCGACGCGTTCGCCCGGCAAAATCGGGTCGTGTTTATCACACGCACAAAGCGCGGCCGCACATACGGCAAAAATTGCAACCTTTTTCATTTTTATATATTCCCTTATTTTAATGTTTCCGCATCCGCGCGAATAACCGCCGGTGCATCCGGGTCACCCGTTATTTTATCAATCCATTTATTCGCATTTGCATGGTCACCCGCCGCGACATATTTTTGCGCGATTGTTAGCATTGCGGTGTAATAAAACGGCGAATCCTTGGTTTCCAATGGGTGAAGGTATTCCGCAACAGCGTTCGCATCCATTTCATCGCCACGCAGTGCAATTATATGCAAACGCGCCAAATCACGGAATTCAGCCGTATTGCCATTTGCGACCAAATCTTCCAATTTTTTGATATCTTTGTCCAAAATATACGCCTGAAATAACGCAAGGTCCGCCGTCGCACCGTCCGTGTTTTGCGATATTCCAACCAGTGCGTTCACATCCGAATTTTCAAGCGCGGTTTCATAATTTTCCGCCGTTGCCATACGCGCCGCGTGATGTGCACGAATACCGATTTGAATACCGGTCACGATAATCATAATCCCAAGTGCCGCCGCAATTAAATACCGGCCATATTTTTTAAGGAACTGTTGCGTTTTTTCATTATTCACATCTTCCCATACTTCGCGATACAACGCGTCTTCGGCGTGGTCTTGCATAGTTTTTTGTGGGGCTTTGACCTTTTTATTTCTTTCCAACATATTTGCCATTTGAAAACTCCTGTGGTTTGGCATCTTGATAATTTCTATTTTCTTGCTATACTATAAACATAATGAAAAAACAAATCAAGAGTGCTTTGCCAACAAAAACCGGAACCAATTTGGTCGCCCCATCGGTCACAGATGACGCGGGATTTGCAAACTATATCCGCACAATTGCGCAATTTCCGATACTTTCCGCCGACGAAGAATATGAATATGCGTCCAAATGGGTGAAATCACAGGATAACGATGCGGCGGAAAAATTGTTGGTAAGTCATTTGCGCCTTGTGGTGTCGGTGGCGTATGATTTTCGAAACTATGGCATTCCGGTCCAAGAATTGGTGGCAAGTGGCAATATGGGATTGATGCAGGCGTTACAGAAATTCGACCCGGAAAAGGGCTTTCGGTTTTCCACATATGCGATGTTTTGGATTCGCGCGGAAATTTATGAAACGATTCTAAATAACTGGTCCATTGTGAAAATCGGAACTTCGGCAAATCAGAAACGCGTGTTCTTTAACCTGGCGCGGGCCAAGCGTGCATTGGGAATTATGGATGGGAACCTGTCCGAAACGCAGGCCGAACAAATCGCAAATTACTTAAGTGTGCCGGCCGAAGATGTTAAACGCATGTCAACGCGAATCGTTGCGCGCGATTTATCGCTAAATGCACCGGCGCGTAACACCGAACAAGATGGCGCGGATATGTTGTCGAACCTGTCTGATTCAAAGACCGATATTGTTGAAAATGTTGAAAGGTCTGAATTTATGCGGCGCGGGTCGGCGTTGCTTAAAAAACATCTTGCGGATTTGCCAGAACGCGACCGCGAAATATTACGCGCGCGGCGTTTAACCGAACCGGCGTTGACACTGGACGCATTGGCAAAGAAATATAAAATTTCGCGCGAACGCGTGCGACAAATCGAAGAACGCGCATATAATAAACTGCGCGATGCAATCATAAACGATACGGAAAACACAGATGATAAATAAAATAAAAACCATTTCAATCTTTGCAATTGTTGCGGTGGCCGCGCCAACATGTGGACATGCATTGCATTATCGCGCGGGCGATTTTAATTTCGCGCTTACCGGATACGGCACCGCCGGAATTATCGAACCAGATTTTAACAAGCCGGACTTCCTTGGCGATTTTGACGTGCGGGCCCAGGCAACGTATGACGCGTCGCAATCACATATGTTTGGTGCGGTATACAGTATTGACGAAATCGCAATCAACGAAGATGAATATTTTGACGAAGCGTTCGCATTTTGGCAATGGCGCGGTGTCGGGCGCATGGAAATCGGTCTTACGGATTCGGTTGCGCACAAATTGGGATTGGGATTGCCGGATGTTGGTGGGTTGCGGTTGAACGATGATTCTTTGGTTTATCGCAAGATGGGGACCGATGGTCCGGTTATTGCAAACCCGGAAACAACATCGGGTTCGGGGTCGCTGCGTTTAAACCTTGTTGCGGCACACGATCCGAATTTGCAATACGGTGTTTCGGTGGCGGGCATAACCGGCGACTATAAAATGAATTTGGATGCGGGGATAAAGATAAAAAATTCGTCATCGAAAACAAAATATGCTTTGTCATTGGGCGCGTCATTTATCGATTCGCCCGACGGGTATGAAACCGATAGTTTCAGCCCACTTGTCACCGCCGATTGGCGTGGCCAGGTTGGAATCGGTGCAAATGTTCAATACAACAGTTGGGTTTTCGCACTGACCGGGCGGGCGGTGTATGATAAAAACCCCATTGGCGTGGTATCGGACGGAATCGTCATTGGCGGTGGCCTTAGTTATGATGTATTGAATTATACACTGTCGCTGTCGTATTTATTTTCGGAAACGGGAATATGGCACAAATGGACACCGGATTATGCCGACCATACGGTTGTTGGGTCTTTTCGATATAAATACAATCGGTATGTCGATGTGTGGTCGTCCGTTGGTATGTCGCGGGAAAATCCGTTCTTGGCCGCCGGATTACGTGCAACGTTTTAGCAAGGATTTTATATGAATATCGGGAAAAAAATCATAATTATGGGCGGGTCTTGTTCTGGCAAATCAACAATGGCACAGAATTTAAGTAAAAAATTTAATTTGCCTGTTGTTTATTTGGATTTGTATGACCCGTATGCCGTTCCGGCGGGGGCGGAACGTGACAAAAGAAAACAAGAAATAAATCAGGTTATACAAAATACCGTTAAAAAAGACCATTGGATAATTGATGGGATATATGAATGGTATGCGTTCACAGAACGTTTGAACAATGCCGATACCATGATTTTGTTATTGTCGCCGGCATATAAAAGAATTTGGTGCTATATAAAAACCTGTATCACAAAAACCAAAAGACATGGTCGTGCCGGTTTTTCCGCAAAAAATTTTCGGTGGGACCATGTTTGGTATATGTTGCGAAAAAAAGACGCCCCATATGATTTGATTAACAAAGCAATCAAAGAACATCCAAAATTACAGGTTGTGAAATTAAAATCGCATCAGGAAGCAAATGAATTTTTGAAATCAGCGCAAATAAAGGGGAGATAAACCAACACCGAAAAAATTTTATGACAGAATGATGATATTTTTGTAATCAAACGGCCACCGAAATCGGTGGCCCTTTTGTTTTGGACGAAAACTATTTTGATTATTGCAATTCTTCCAATAACCCTTGGAATCTTTCAACTGTTTCTGGGTCATTTAATGAAGTTGCAATTTGATATGCGGATTCCAAATCGGACTTTGCCGCCGCCGCATTACCCATACTTAAATTCAACGCCGCGGATTTTTCAAAATAATTCATCGCGTGCATCGACAGGTCTTCTTTCTGTTCAATTGTTGTTGCACCTTGGATTTGTTCAGAAATCACACGTATCGCCGATGTGTAATCATTGACCGCATCCGCATAATTTCCCATCGCGGTGTATGCTTCGGCGCGTTCCGCATACACAGACGGACTAACGATTCCTTCGGGTCGCGCAAGCGAATTGGTGTAATCTGCAATCGCACCTTCCCAATTTTTCTGCCAAAGGTTTAATTGTCCGCGTTTCGCATATAAATCACGCAATTGCAAAAATTCGTTCGGATTTGCAACGTATGTTGCAAGTGCGTTGTTTATATCGGTCATCGCAGATTCAAAATCTTCCAAACGGGTGTTCAACAAAGAACGGTCATAATATGCAACCGAATTTTGCGGGTCCATTTCAATCGCCGCGTTAAAATCATTTAATGCCGCACTGTAATTTCCCGATTGCATATACGCCTCGCCACGCAAGATATATGCCGAAACCATATTGCCGTCGGTTGTTATCGCCGATGTTAAATCCGCAATCGCACCGTCCAAGTTGCCCGCCAAGATTTCGTTCTTGCCGTTGTTATAGTAATCGTTCGCACGCATTAAAACCTCTTCGGCGATACCGTTTTTCAATCCGCCACGCGGTTCAGATGTAAACTGGCTGCGTCCAAGGATAAAGAAAGTTGCCGCGATAAAAAACAAAATTATAAACCAATAAACGTAAATCGACATTGACCAAGACGACGCGCCATTCGTGCGATGTGGTGTTTTCACATTCACGCTGCGCGTCGCGGCTGATTTGGCTTTCGTGGGTTTTGTGGTTTTCTTTTTCATGTGAATTCTCCCTTCCTTATGTTGTGATTATAGATAAGTTTTAATAAAGTCGTCAACGGTTTTTTTATCCAATTTAACAATTTTTCCGGTCGGGATATTTTTCAAACTTATCGGGCCGTATTCAACACGGTGCAAAGTCCGCACCGGCAGGCCACAATACTTTAACACAATGCGGATTTCATTCTTTTTACCTTCGGTCACGGTCACACGCAATTTTTTGTCGCGCGTAATTTCAATTTTCATCGGGCGATAATGTATTCCGTCGATTGTTATGCCTTGGCGTGCCTTGTCCAATCGCGACATATTGTTGCCCGCGACATCGGCGATATAGACACGCGGAATGTTTGCACTTGGTGCGGTCAATTTCCGCGCAAGCAATCCGTCATTTGTCATAAGCAACAAACCCGTCGTTTTGAAATCAAGTCGCCCAACATAACGCAAATTGCGGTATTCGCGTGGCAATATATCGTAAATAGTATTGCGCCCGCGCGGGTCATGCGTTGTTGTCATTGTGCCAATTGGTTTATGAAATGCGTAAAGTTCGGTGTCTGTGCGTGGTTCAATTTTTTTACCGTTCACAATAATTTCGTCCGTGTCATCAACAAACATAACCGGCGTTGTTGCCACCGTGCCGTTCACGGTGACATGACCGTCCGCAATCATTTGTTCCGCACCGCGGCGTGATGTTATGCCGGCATCGGCAATAAATTTTGCAATTCGTATTTTCATTTTCTTATTTTCTCTATGGCTATGACCGCGGCGACTTCGGCGCGCAAAATTGTTTTCCCAAGTGACACCGGCACCGCGCCCGCACTGTCCAGTGCCGCAAATTCCGCATCAGAAAAACCACCTTCGGGCCCGACAAGAATCGCGTTTGCGGTTGCCGGAATTTTTGGTGCGGTTTTATCATCGTATGCAAACCTTTCGTCCGCGAAACAAAGCGATGATAAATCAAGTTCGGCAAATTTTATCGGCATGGCGATTTCGGGAACACTGTTGCAATTTGATTGTTCGGCGGATTCAATCGCGATTTTTTGCATACGTGCCCAATTCACATGATGATTCACCGTGCGTTCGGTTATAACCGGCACAAAGCGTTTAATTCCCATTTGCGTTGCCATCGCAATCAAATCATCGGTGCGTTTTATCGGCGCAAAGTAAAGCGTGACATCAGACACGACATCTGCGCGACCTGTATCCGCACCCACCGTTATGCTTTTTCCGTCCGCGTTCAGTTCCGCATTAAATTCATGACCAAATCCAAAAACAATACATTTGCTTGTGCGCATAACATGCGACAAATAGTGCGCCACCGATTTATCCGCCGGAAATGTGTCGCCGGTTTTGATTTTATGGTCGATAAAAATGCGCGGAATGTTTTTCATATAATTTTTGTTTCCATGCTTTATTGTTTTGGTTTTTTCTGATATAATCATAGCACGATGGTTCAAAAGTTCAAGATTTTATCTGCGGGCAAAGACAGCAAGGGTTTGAATATATTCAAATCATCTGCGTATAAAGAACACGAACAAACCCCCATGGCCCAGGTTTTTTGGGCGCTGCGTTGGTCGGTTGGCGTGTGGTTGGTATGCGCGTTGGTGTTTTGCTTTTCGTTTTTGTTCGAACATTTGTGGCGATATGGTTGGTCACCGGCAACCGCAAATTGGATGAAAATCTATTTAATCAATATGGTTCAAAGCGCGGGCCTGTCGGTCATCGCGGAAATTCCGTATTGGGTTTTGCGCTGTTTGATGCACCCGGATTTTATGTGTATTGTGCCACTGATTCCGGTGTTGGCGTATTACCTGTTGGTGGATGACACATTAAAGGGTGAATTTAACCCGCACGGCAAGGATAAATTTGATAAAAAATCTTCACGCGAAGCGAACGAGGCGGATGTAAAGGCAATGGGGCTGTTCGACGGGTTTATGATGGTACTTGGGTATTTCAAAAAGAAACCGTTAAAATTACCAAAAACATTGTCGGTTTTATGTCTTGCCCCCCCGGGAACCGGTAAAACCCAAGGCATAGTATTGCCAACAATTTTTGAATGTGATAAGGTATCAATGATTATAAACGACCCCAAACCCGAATTGGATTCAAAGTCCAGTGGTTATCGTTCAACAATTGGACCGGTGTTCATTATGGATTGGGGCGGCCAAGATGAACCGGAAAAGGGTATTTATTATCCGTCTTGGAATCCGCTTTCGCCGGGGCACATACCGTTTAGTACCGAACAACGCGAATTGTATGTCGATTATATTTGCGACGTGTTGGTTCCCGATGCCACGGGCAGCAGTGCCGACCCACACTGGACCCAATCGGGGCGCGCGGGGCTTGCCGGGTTTATTCAGTTTATAGTTTCAAAAATTGAACGCGCCAAGGCGGACGATTATTTCTATGGCAGACTTCAATCCGGAACATTTGATGCCGAAGATGCCGCCGTTTTGTCCGATTATTACTTTTCAATGGTAAATGACCCAAATGCCTTTGCCGCACAGGGGCTTATTAAAAACGGCGAATTAAACGCGATGAATTATGTTCATATTGGTTCGTGGGCAAACATACCGCAAATGTGGCTTGGCAAAGAGGCATCGTTTTCCATGATGCTGGATTGGATTACGGAGGCGCAGATTGCCGTCGCCGCGAATTTGGCGGAACGCCAAAAGCAAGGCGACCAAACCGTTATGATGGCGGACCCAATGAAAGATTGGTTGGAATCCGCGGTTGCCGAATGTCGCGCGTTTGCATATTCAAATCGTGCGGTTGCGGAACTTACAAAATTGGCCAACACACCGGCAACCGAACGCGGGTCAATTCTTTCAACAATTCTGACGGGACTTGCGATTTTCCGTAATGCCGCCGTGCGTAATCGAACATCACATTCCGACTTTCATTTTGCCGATATGCGCGGAATGATTGACCCACGCGACGGAAAAATGAAGCCGGTGACGGTTTACCTGTCCATCAATATGGTTGATGCCAAGGCGTTAAACCCAATTACCGCGATGTTTATTGAAACGATGTCGAATTTCTTGCTTGCCAATCCGCCGGAACACGTGGGGCGCAGTGGCGAAAAAATGGGCCCGTATCCGGTGTTATTCTTGCTTGATGAAATGCCGAAAATGCAAAAGATGCAGGCGGTTATCCAAGGGCCCGATGTTGGTCGTGGTCAACAAATATCATATCTGTTTATTGGCCAGGATTTACACCAAATTGCCGAAAAATATGGTGCAGATGCCGCCGCGACAATTATATCAACAACCGCGGCCAAGGTTGTGTTGCGACAAAATGACCCGGATACCGCAAAACGTTTTTCGGAAATGATGGGAACAAAAATAACAATGAAAAAAGAAAAAGGTCCCGACGGCAAAGAGGTGGAAGTTCCAAAAACAGAACCATTATTTAGTGAATATGACATTATGAAATTGAAAGACGCCAAGGGCGAAAAACCTGGTGAAGAACTTATTATTTATGAAGGTTGGTATCATCGTCCTATCAAAGGCGAATTGCGAATGGCCTTTGCCGATCCAAGGTTAGCGCCACTAATAAAAATGGGACGGTCGTCGCCGTTGCCAGAGTTCCTTATACCGATGCATCATGCGATTTTGGAATACAATGGAAATCCGCGCTATTACAATCCGCAAACAAATGAATTGAAAGAATTGTCGCCTGTGGTAAAATAAAGTGACATGTTGAAAATTTTACGCTTTTTATTGGTCGGTGTTTTGCTTGCCGCGTGCAGTATGGCGGTGGAATCACGGCTTGATTTGGTGCGTGGGAATTATATGACGACCGCCGCCGCGCATGACGACGGCGATGGGAATCTTGATTTACTGATTGGTGCCGATAAAAAGTTTCATGATGGCGATATTGCCGGCGCGGATGCGATGTATGAAAAATTTAACCAGAAAAACAAAGATGTCACATCGGGCGATTTTTGGCGCGAAGCGGCGAACTTTGCATTTGGTGCAAACGCAAATGATTATCGGCCGTTTATGATGGACACGTTGTTTGTTTCTTACTATCAATTGTGGGCGGCGATTGCGGACGGTCGATTGAACGACGCACGCGTAATTATCAACCAATCGTATGCGCGACAACAAGATATGTCGGTCGCGTATAAAAAACTTATCGAATCAACACGGGACGAAATTGCAAAGCACACGGAAATTGCCGATAAAATCGAACAGTGGACCGCATATCGTGATATTATGAATCCGGCGTTGATGTATTTGTCGGGTATTTATTTCCTTACCACTGGCGATTTTAATGATGCAACAACATATTTGGAACGCGCGCATGGCATGGTGCCGGAAAATAATTTTGTTGTTGATGATTTGAACCTTGCACGCGCAAAGCAAAAACCAAAAAACACTGTTTGGATTTTTATCGAAGATGGGTTTGCGCCGAAACTAACCGAACACCGCACAAGTTTACCACTGTTGATGCCAAACGGGCTGTCGTGGGTGACGATTGCAACATCGCAACCGATTTTGTTGAATGGTGCAACAACGATTGATGGTGCGGAACAAATTGCAAATGTCGATGCAATGTTCATGACGGAATACAACGAATACCACACTAACGAAGTCCTGCGTGCATTCACATCCGCGGCGGGACGAACGGCGTTGCAAACAACGATGTATAATTCGAATTCTGATGCGGCACCGTTGCTTGGGCTGTTATCCTTGATTTATTCCGAAGCAACCACGAATGCCGAAGTGCGAACATGGGCGACACTGCCGAAAACCATATCGGTATTGCGTGCGACGAATAATGGCTTGATTGAATTGCGGTCGCATGGTAATGTTGTGGCAAGGGTTGATTTGCCGCGCGATGGAAATTATTTGGTCTATGTCCGTTTGGCGGACGGTCGGCAAGATATAAAACCAATGAAAACAAAATAAAAACCAAAGGGGGAAAATATGAAAAAACTTTTACCGATTGCGCTCTGTGCCGCGCTGGTTGGATGTGGCGAAGTGCGTGTTGTTGATTTGAACGATGCAACAGAGGTTGCCGATATGCAACACGTGATGGAATTGGAATATCGCGATTGGACCGAAACGGCCGAAGCGATGACTAAATCTATGTTGGCAAGTAATGTGTTCGCGCGCGTGAAAAATCCGGTAATTGGAATCGGCGAAATCAAGAACGACACCATGCAACGGTTTGACACGGATATTTTGGTTAAAAAAATTCGTATGACACTTATCAATTCCGGTCGCGCACAAATTTCAACCGCATTTGAAAATAACGCCCCGTCCGAAGATACATCGACCTATGCGGTGCGCGCGGCGCGTGGCGACGACGAATATGATGGGTCAACAATTGTAAGCAAGGGAACATTGGTTGCGCCGAATATGTCACTTTCGGGGAAAATGATTCAACGCAATATGAAATTGCAATCGGGGTGGTTTTCGTCGGTTGATTCGCGTGTAGAATACTATTTGCAAATGACACTTACCGATATCAAAACCGGACTTTCCGTGTGGGAAGACGAACGCCCAATTGTCAAAGAAGGCGACCATGCGCCAACATGGTAAATTCGGAATTTGTTCTTGTGTATTTACCCCGGTTGGCCGGGGTATTATTTTTATATGAAAAACTATTTTTGGCGTTCAATTATTTTGGGTATGCATGATGCGTTGGTTTCGACGCTGGGGCTGATTACGGGATTGGTGTTCGCATCCGCCGAACATTCAGTGGTTGTTTTGACGGGCGTTATTGCATCGGTTGCGGCGGGACTTTCCATGGCGGCATCAGAATATTTGGCGGCGCGCACAAATGGCGACACGGACTTTGCAATATGGCAAGGTTTGGCAACCGGCGCGGCGTATGTGTTCACCGCCGGAATGTTGCTGGTGCCGTTTATATTTATTGTGAATCCTTTTTTGGCATTGGGCATGACATATGTTGTCGCGATATCGGTTATATTTTTCTTTAACTATGTAAAATCGCGCCTGTGCCACGAAGATTTTTGGCCACGATTTTTTGAAATGCTGACCATATGCGGGGTTGTGACCGTCACGGCATTTCTAATCGGCGAAGCCGCAAAATTTTTCTTTGGCGTGGAAATTTAAATTGTGCAACACCGCGAATGCGGGCGGTTCACTAAACACTAACACTGACCACTAAATTTGCGGGTTGTTGTCCAGCATGGCGGAAAAGGTTGCGGTTGCAACACGTTTGCCATCTACAAACGCATTTCCAACGAATTTATGCAGTTTCATTTTCGCGCCGACTTCTTCTATCTTTAATTCCAATGTATCACCCGGGGTGACCATTTGTGTGAACTTTGCGTTTTCAATTGTGACAAAATAGCCGAGCGCTTTACCGCCGTTATTGCCGATTGCGTTCAAAATTGTAAAGCATGCGGTTTGCGCCAATGCCTCTACTATCAAAACGCCGGGCATGATTGATTTCGCCGGAAAATGTCCCGCGCACCAAAATTCGTCGTCGCGCACATACTTTATACCCGTCGCGGTTTTATCCGTAAATTCGCGAATTTCGTCCACAAGGCGCATATGTCCGCGGTGCGGAATTACGCGTTCTATACCCGTTGCATCAACCATTTTGTTTCCTTTTGATTTTAATCGTTTAAATGTTTTTTTACCCACGCATAGTGGCGCAAGAATTCCGTTCCCGGCATCGCCGGATAACCCATATGACGCCCACCGTCGGGAATATCGCGGAAAACGCCACTGTTCGCGCCAACTTCGGCATCATTGCCAATCTTGACCCCGTTTGCGATACCGACATGCCCCGCAAGCAACACACGGTCGCCAACTTTCACGCCGCCGGCGATTCCAACGCCGCCCGCCAAAAAGCATTCACGCCCAATTACAACGCCGTGTGCAATTTGGCAAAGGTTATCTATTTTTGTTCCGTCGCCAATCATTGTATCAGTAAGCGCGCCGCGGTCGACACAGGAATTTGCACCGATTGACACGCGGTCACCGATAACCACACGGCCGACATGCGGAATAAAGACATTATGCCCGTCTTGGCGGGTATAGCCGAACCCGTCCTTGCCAATTGATGCGCCGTTGTGGATTACGCAATCCGCGCCGATTGTCGCGTTTTCAATATGCGCACCCGAATGAATAACCGTGCCGCGCCCGATTGTCACATTGCGCCCGATATAAACATTTGGATAAATTTTCACATCCGGTTCAATCACCGTGCCGCGTTCAATGGTTGCAAACTGTCCGACATAAACACTGCGCCGATTGCGAAAAAACACGCCGCGTTCAATAACCGCATCAGACGACACACCGCGCCGCGGCGGTTCGCGATACACCACCCCAAGAATCTTTACGATTTCGCCGCGCGGATGAGCGCATACCAAAAGTGTCGCACCATGTGGCGCATGCGATGCCATTTCCGGTTGTAATAAAATCACACTTGCGCGCGTATTTTCCAACACGGATATAGGTAAAATTTTGAAAGCGTTGCTGTTTTGTTCGGTCGAATAGAACGCAATCTGACCCGCGCGCGCATCCGCAATTGGTGCAACACCAGATATGACGGCGTCGGGATTCCCGCGCAGTTCCAAATCAAACATTTTCGCCAATTCGCCGGCGGTTATTTTCGTCGCGCGTGGCCCAATCAAAGATTTAATTTTTTTCAACATGCCCGCATTATAATAAAAAAATTAAAAAAGAAAAGGGAAATTAGTGGGTAGTGGGTAGTGTAAGTGTTAGTGGTTAGTGATTAGTGGACAATATGAAAAACCGGCGCAGATGCGCCGGTTTCAACAATCCCTGAACATGGCCATTAAAACCCTTTTGGGGTGTCCATTTTAACGGTCGAAACCTTTTTATCCAACGCATTGATAACATCCGCCGTAATATCAAGGTTTTCAACATTTGCACCCGTCCGCGCAAAACGACCATCAATCACCAAAGACAAATTCTTTTTCGCAATTATCGCTTCGATAATCGGGTCAAGGTGTTTTTCTTGGATTTCAACCAACGCCTTTTGGAACGCGGCATCAACCGATTGTGCGCGTTCGGTCAAATCACGTTGCAATTTTGTGACCTTGCCTTGGTATTCAACAACGCGACGTTGTAATGCTTCCTGGGAAAGGACGTCTTGGGATTTTTCGATTTCTTCTTTTTCTTTTTCTAATTCTTTCTGTTCTTTTTCAAGTTCACTACGCAATTTTTCTTCATACGATTCGCGTTGTTTACGCAGGTCTTGCAACGCCTTGGCATCCGCCTGAATCGCATCCATACGAATCACCGCCATACGCAGGTCGCCACCGGATACGGCCTCACTCGATATACCATCAATCGCAGATTCCGCACTAACCGTTTTACCTGAAAAAGATTTTACCGCGAACAATCCAATAACCGCAACCGCGATTACAATGACCGCCACGATACCAAATTTAACATATTTTTTTGTTGCCGATGCCCCGGCCTGGGTTCCTGTTTTATTCATTTTTGCCTTCCTTTTGTTCTGTTGACGGTGTGACTATAACAACAAAAAATAAAAAATAAAAGACAAATTTTTTTGTTTTTTATCGAACGGGAGATATTCTTAATTCCACACGACGATTGGTAAGCCGACCCCATTCATCTTGGGCCGCAATTGGGCGCGCCGCACCGCGTCCGACAATAAACATACGCGATGTTTTTATTCCATGTTGCCCTAAGAAAACACCAACGCGTTCCGCCATATCCAAAGAAAACGCACGCGCCGCATTTGTGTCGCGCATCGAATCGGTGTACCCCGCAATTTCAATAAATGTTGCGTCGTATTTTTTTAGTATTCGCGCAATCGTTGATAAATTATCATCACCGTCCGCCGATATTTCCGGCGCATTTAATTCCATAATTGCGTCACGAACCAAGATAACAAGGACATCCGTACCGGCGCGTTGAACCGATAACCCCGGGCGACGCAACGCGTCATAAAGCGCGGTTTCCAATTCCGACATATAACCAATACACATCGCCGATTCGTTTTGTGTTTTATCGCCATATTCCATTTCCGCCGATTGCGCGACAACTTCCGCCACCGTTTTTCCGCCCGCACCTTGGTAAATAGGTTTCTTGGCGGTGCGCGCACTTTCGGTCATATCGGTAAAACTTGCACCACGCAAATAATTGCCCCACGTGGAACGGTCAGGACTTTTGTATGCCGCACATCCTGTAATCAAAATGAACGATAAAATTGCGGTGCAAAACTTTTGCATATTACATTCCTGTGAATGATAAATTATTTTCATTTCCCGGAAAACAATTTACAATTTCTTCGGCACGATATCCGTTTATATAAAATTCCGTTGCCCATGTCGGTATCGCCGCGCCAAAGAATTCGCATTCGCTGCGCGATAGGCCATAAAGGTTTATTACAAATGTTGTTCGGTCGATTCCAACACCAATATCCCATGATTTGCCAATCGGTGCATCCGGTTTTTGTAGCGCACCGGCCTTTACCAAATAGTCAACCGATATTCCGGTATAATCACTGCGCATACCCATAAGCATATTTATATCTTTGGCCACTTCGCGCAATGTTGCGGCGGCGATAGTATTTTGCTGGTTCCGGCGCACAGAATTATAAATCGCAACCGCACCCGCCGTCATAACCGCGGTCACCGCCAACACACCAATAATTTCAATAAGTGAACGCCCTGATTCGTTTTTCATTTTTCCCCTCCACTTTTTTACTGTTTTGACACACCGACAATTTCCGCCCCATCAAACAGCGACATTGCATCCGCCACCATTGGGTCTGATTCCGCCGCCGCCAATTCTTGTTCACCAACAGTTTGATTTTGTTCCGATTTTTCAATCCGTTCAACAACCCAATTTTCGCCGGTTTTATCGTTTAACCACCGCACCAATTTCGGTTGAAAATCCGCATCGTTCGCGCGGTCAAAATACGATATGTGCGTGCCGGAAAAATCAGAAACCTCTATATTTTTCGTAAAGTATGAATAAAGCAACATTTCACGCGCATTTTCCAACGCGTCCGCCAACTCAGACGCCGAACGAATTTCCAATTTTTTGGGTTGCGGAACGACCGGCGCGGGACGCGGGGTTTCCACCCTTTCGTTTTTCAAAATATCCGGCAACGACGGCATATCCGCAATATGCATTAGGCGAATCACCAACATATCAAAACACTGTTTCTGATTTGTTGCCGCCGCCATTTCGGGAACAGATGCAACCAAAACCTGCCAAATACGGGAAAGTGTGTTCAAAGATACATGTTTGTTTATTTCATTTATGCGTTCGCGTTGGTCGGCGGTGTATGGAACATGATTGCTGTCGCCGGCGCGCAGGACGGGATGCATACGCGTTGCCCAATGGACCCATTCCATCATATCGGTCATCAGCATTGTTAAATCCGCGCCATTGGTATAAATTTCGTCCGTTTTGGCAAGTGCCGCCGCGACATTCCCGGATAAAATTGTCTGCATAAAATCGACAACAACACCGCGGTCCGCGCGCTTTAACATATCCATTACTGATTTTTCATCGACGTGTCCGCCGGTTTGGGCGATCGCCTGGTCAAGCAAAGACAGCCCATCACGTACCGAACCATCCGCCGCGCGCGCAAGCAATTCATTTGCCGCGTCACTAAGTTCGACATGTTCTTGTTCCGCAATCCACGCAAAATGTTTTTTAAGTGTATCAACCGGAACACGCACCAAATCAAACCGTTGGCACCGTGAAAGAATCGTGACGGGGACCTTGCGAATTTCGGTGGTGGCAAGGATGAAAATAACATGTGCCGGCGGTTCTTCTAGTGTTTTAAGCAATGCGTTAAACGCACTGGACGACAACATATGAACTTCGTCGATTATATAAACCTTGTACCGACCATTTGTTGGACGATACTGCGCGGCATCTAAAATTTCGCGCATATTATCAACACCCGTATGCGATGCCGCGTCGATTTCCAAAACATCAATATGTTGACCCGCGGCGATTGCACGACAATTTTCGCATGTCCCACACGGCGTTGCCGTTGGCCCGTCGGACGACAAACAATTTAACGCCTTGGCCAGAATACGCGCGGTACTGGTTTTACCGGTTCCGCGAATTCCGGTAAAAATATACGCATGCGCGATGCGCCCCGTTTTAATCGCGGTCGTTAGTGTTTTAACCAAAACATCTTGGCCGATAAGAGATTCGAAATCTTGACTGCGGTATTTGCGTGCTAAAACTGTATAACTGGTATCCATAACGTCTTTCCTTTGCGCAAAGAATAGCAAATGTTTATAAAAATTCAAGTGTTAGTGTTAGTGATTATCCGTCACCGCTGGGTGCGGTGCCGAGACTGCGCCAGGGCTTTGGCCCTGGCTTGGTGTAAGTAGGCTGCGAATTGTCTTAATTTCGCCTTTCCGGCCCGTCTTCGTGCGCTTTGCGCACTCCGCCGCGGCACTAACAATTTTTAAACCTGCGCTTTTATGGCGCAGGTTAACAAATTGTTGTGGTGGATGTTAAGGGACTCGAACCCCTGACCCTCTGCGTGTAAAGCAGATGCTCTAGCCAACTGAGCTAAACATCCAAACTTTTGCAATCATATTTTATATTTTTATGATTGTCCAGATTTTTCTGCGCCCTCCCCTTCGCCGGCGAAGGGGACTATTGTGGTATTGGCATACCCGCCGTGGCATCCGACATAACATCGTCAATCAATGTATCCGCTTTTTGTTTCGCGTCGCGCATCGCCGACAAAACGGCGTTTTCCACCGCCGGTGCGCCCTGGGCCATCAAGGCCGGATTTATCGTCACGGAATTTATATCGTATTTCCCTGACATATCAACAATGCACGCACCACCGGCGGCAAGTCCCTTGACATGCATGCCACCCAATTTTTCCTGGGCGGCGGCAACTTTGGCCTGTAATTCGCCCGCCTGGGCCATCAAAGATTCCATATCCATTTTATTTCCTTACTTATTGGGATAAAATTCCGGTCGTGTGACCGGAATTTTTATTTTTCTTCTTTTGGTTCTTCTTTGGGTTCTTCAACTTCTTTCCCGGTTTTTTGGTCAATTCCAACCATTGAAAACCGTGTTTTACCGCGTTTATCGATACCGGTATATTTCACATAAACTTCATCACCTTCTTTAAGGTTCGCATCTTCGATTTTTTTCAGATGCTTGCCGGTGATTTCAGAAATATGAACCATCGCTTCAAATCCGCTTAGGATACGGACAAAGATACCAAAATCTTTGACCCCGGTGACCGTGCCGTGGTAAATAACGCCCTCTTCCGGTTCGGCAACGATTTCTTTTATCTTGGCAATTGCGGCATTCGCATCTTCTTTTGTCACCGCAAGAATCTTGACCGTGCCGTCATCTTCTAAATCAATCGTTGTGTTTGTATCGCGCGTAATCGCCTGAATCACAACACCGCCCTTGCCGATAACATCGCGAATCTTGTCCGGATTTATCTTTATCGTGTAAAGTTGTGGTGCATACTGTGACACATGGTCGCGCGGTTTTTCTATTGCCGACGTTATTTTGCCAAGTATGTGCATACGGCCGTCCTTTGCCTGGGCCAGGGCGCGTTCCATAATTTCAAATGTAATGGATGTGATTTTAATATCCATTTGCAACGCAGTAACACCACGGTCGGTTCCGGTCACTTTGAAATCCATATCCCCAAGGTGGTCTTCATCACCCAAAATATCGGTCAAAATTGCGTAATCGTCACCTTCTTTAATAAGGCCCATCGCAATACCGGCAACCGGGCGTTTCATTGGAACACCGCCGTCCATCATGGCAAGTGTCGCACCACATGTTGTCGCCATAGATGACGAACCGTTCGATTCCAAAATATCGGAACAAATACGAATTACATAATCGAATTCTTTGCGCGATGGCACCATTGGATGAACCGCGCGCCACGCAAGGTTTCCATGACCAATTTCACGACGACCCGGCGCACGCAACCCCTTGGCTTCGCCAACCGAAAATCCCGGAAAGTTGTAATTCAATATAAATTCGCGTTCCGCATCACCGTCCAATGTTTCAAGTGGTAATGCATCCTTGCCACCGCCAAGCGTCAATGACACCAATGCCTGGGTTTCGCCGCGCGTGAACAATGCGGAACCATGTGCGCGTGGCAACACACCCAATTCGATTTCAATCGGACGAACGGTTTTCGTGTCGCGGCCATCGATACGCGGCCGACCCGCCAAGATATTCGAACGCATAATGCGCGCGGTGATGTTTTCAACAATTTCGTCCGCGAACGATTCCAATGTCGATGTCGCAACCACCGTATCGGGGAACATTTCCGGAATCAGTGCCTTTGCCGCCGCATGGATATCGCCCAGTGTTTCAAGACGAACCAATTTTTCCTTAATCCCCAATGCTTTTTCGATTTCCGGCGCGAATTGTTCAAAACGTTTTTCCATTTCGACATATTCCGGTGTCTTTTCCGGAATTGCCCAACGTTCTTTGCCGGCCTTGGCGGTTAAATCATTGATTGCCTTGATAACCGTTTGTTGTGCGTCAAACCCGAATTTTACGGCACCAAGGGTTGTTGCCTCGTCCAATTCGCCGATTTCAGATTCAACCATCAATACGCCGTCCTTGGTTGCCGCGACAACCAAATCCATTTCGGAATCTTCAACTTCTTTGGCGGACGGATTCAAAATGTATTTGCCGTTTTTATATCCGACACGCGCCGCACCGATTGGCCCCGCAAACGGCACCCCAGACAACGCCAATGCCGCACTGGACGCAATCATCGCCAAAATATCAGGTTGATTTTTACGGTCATATGAAAAAACCTGGGCTACGACCTGAACCTTGTTCTTAAATGTTTCCGGGAACAATGGACGAATTGGGCGGTCGATAAGACGCGCAATCAATGTTTCGCCCATGCTGGCCTTGCCTTCACGGCGGTCACGCGACCCCGGAATACGACCGGCGGACGCAAATTTTTCCTGGTAATCAACGGTAAGTGGGAAAAAATCCTGGCCTTCGACGGCGGTCTTTTCCGCGCACACGGTGGCCAAGACCATTGTTTCGCCCATCGTTGCCAAAACCGCGCCGGTTGCCTGTTTGGCCAAGCGGCCCGTTTCCAATTTTAATGTTTCATCACCATACGGTATTTCAACCACAACCGGGTTGTTTAATTTTTTTTCTGACATAATTTTTCTCCATATTTATCAGTTTATTTTTTATTCCGCGAAGAAAAATTATTCGTTTTTGCATTCCGGGTGCAAAATGCAAGAATGAACAATTCTTTCTTCGCCGCGTGGGATTATACGATATTTTTATAGTTTTGCAAATAAATTATACACAGATTGAAAAACGGTCGGCGAATGCCGACCGAATTTCTTATTTACGCAGACCCAATTTTTTAATAAGTTCTTCGTATTTTTCAGGATTGCGCTTTTTGATATACGCAAGTAATTTCTTGCGACGATTCACCATCAACAGCAAACCACGTTTGGAATGTTCGTCTTTGTGGTTATTCTTCATATGTTCCGTCAAGTTGCGAATACGTTCGGTTAAAACCGCAACCTGAGATTCCACGGAACCACCGTTATCCTTGTCACTGGTTTTAAATGCGTTTATAAGTTCAGTTTTCTTTGTCTTTGTTATGGACATTGTTTTTTCCTTTATCTTAAATTGTTCGTTTCGGGCGCAATACGTTCGATTCAACCGTGCCAATTCCAACGAATTTTCCGCCAGAATAAACACGATATGTTCCGTTTGCGACCACCATATCGATAAACCCGCCATTTTTATATAAACGACAAGTTTTATCGCCAAGATTCAAAACCGGAATGTCCCCCAGTCCCGAATCCACCGGCATCAGGTATTTACCCATGTCCCCGCCATTATTAAACAAATTTTCCAAGAAATCAAGTGTCACCGTGTTTTTTATTGTCCAACCACTGGTCCGGGTCCGGCGAATCATGGTGACGGTCGCAACCGTTCCGCACGCGCGGGCGATGTCGCGCGCAACACTGCGTACATATGTGCCGGGCGCACAACACATGCGAAAATTCCAATCCGCACCGTCGACGGACACCAATTCTAATTCATATATATCAACATCACGTGCGGGAATTTCGGGATTTTTACCCGCACGCGCCAATTCGTATGCACGCACACCCGAAATGTGAACCGCACTGTATACGGGTGGAATTTGTTTTATGTGACCGATAAATTTATGCAATGTGGCGCGAACGGCGGATTCATCGGGAACAATATCGGTGCGGTTTGTTTCGGCGCCGGTTATATCAAGCGTGTCCGTTTCAAACCCAAATTGCACAGTGAACAGATATTCCTTGGTTCGCTCACAGAATTCTTCGATAAAAGGAATCATTTTCGTGGCGTTTCCAATTGCCACCGGCAATACGCCCGACGCCATCGGGTCCAATGTGCCAATATGACCGTTCTTTTTTGTGCCGAAAATTTTTGTGGCGCGGGCGGCAGCGGTCTTTGAAAACATGCCTGATGGTTTGTCCAAGATTATAAAGCCGTCCATATTTGACCCTTTATTCAAACAATGATAACTGTGGCTTTTCCGGCGAATGTGCAATCGGCGCAGACGATTTCGATTTTGTTGGTGCAACATGCGATTGCTGGGGGGTGCCCTGCTCTAAGGCCGACAACACACTTTCCGCGCGCGCAACGACTGATTCCGGCATGCCCGCCATCTTTGCAACATGGATACCGTACGAACGACTTGCCACGCCGGGAACAATGCGGTGCATAAAAACAATTTCGTTGTTATGTTCGCGGACATCGATGGTCAAACACAATACATTTTGTAATTCGCCACCGTTTGCCGCAACGCGCGCCGTCAATTCATGATAATGTGTCGCAAACAATGTTCGCGCCCGCAGTGTATTCAGATATTCTAATACCGCCTGGGCAATAGCCATACCGTCGTATGTTGCCGTACCGCGGCCGATTTCATCAAAGATTATAAACGAACGGTCTGTGGCCCGGCGCAAGATATTTGCGGTTTCGCCCATTTCCACCATAAATGTCGATTGCCCCGCGGCCAGGTTATCCGACGCGCCGACGCGACTAAATAACTGGTCACAAATACCGATTTTTGCACGCGTCGCCGGCACAAAAGACCCCATGTGTGCCAGCACCACCAGTAAAGCATTTTGACGCAAATACGTGGACTTTCCCGCCATATTCGGCCCCGTTAGCAACGCAACCGATTGGTCATTCAAATTGCAATCGTTTTTAACAAAATTGTTTCCGTGTTCACGCAGTGCGCTTTCAATCACTGGGTGGCGACCACCAACGATTTCAAATTCATTTCCGTTCGTAATTTCCGGACGCGACCATTCCCATTCGGTTGCACAATTCGCCAATGTGCACCATACATCCAAATCCGCAAACACATCCGCCGCCGCCAAGATATCATCGGCAACGGCGCGTATTTCCGTAATAAGTTTTTCGATTAAATCTGATTCTATGGCCGCGGCCTTGTCCGTTGCGGAACGGATATCATTATCCAATTCCACAAGGCGCGATGTCGTGAACCGCACATTACCAACCAAAGTTTGCCGATGTATAAATCCGGATTCCGGTTGCATCAACGGCGTTGCCTTGGCGGCGGGAACCTCTATGAAATACCCGATAACATTGTTGAATTTTATTTTCAGTGTGTTTATGCCCGTCTGCGTCGCGTATTCCGCCTGCATTGCGGCAATTGTTTCCTGGGCCCCGTGCGACAGGCGCCGCATATTATCAAGTGCCATATCAAACCCGTCACGAATCACACCGCCGTCACGGAAAAACGTTGGCAAATCATCAACCAATGCCGACCGCAATTTTATCGCCAATTCATCATGCGCACATATGATTTCTGTACGTGCGGCAAGACCGGCACTAAGCCGTGTTCCAATCATTTTAAGGTTCGGAATTTCAATCAAAAAATCACACACATGTCGCATATCACGCGGCGCGCCGCGACCCGCCAACAACCGCGACAGCGCGCGTCCAACATCCGGCACGCGCGACAATGCGTTCGCGACCATTGTGCGACAATCGGAATTCAAAACCATGTGTTCTATGTGATTCTGGCGATTTTTAATTTCGACCGCGTCCGCCGAAAGATTACGCAAATACGCGCGCAATTTTCGCCCACCCGCCGCGGTTTTAGTGTTATCCAACACGTCCAGCAAACAACGTCCACCGTCGTTCAGTGCGGAATCAATTTCCAAACTTTTCCATGTTGCGGAATCAACCAATAATTGCGCACCGGCATTAAATTTATACGGCGCACGAAAGGTCAACGCCGCGCCGCGTTGCGTGTTAAACAAATACGCGGCCAACAACCCAATCGCAACATTTTCGCGTGTGTCTTCGGCGCGCGCACCCGAAAAGACCGCACCGATAATTGTGTCTATGTCGCCGCGGCGATAGATTTTATCAAACACCGGCGTTGATTTGAACATATCCCGAATATGCAAAACCGTTTCGTGTTCCGCATCCGATGCTGGGTAAATTATTTCCGCTGGCGAAATCCGCACCAGGTCATCGATAACATCATCCGTGCGACCAACAAAGAATTCGCCCGTTGAAATATCGCACCCCGCAAAGTCAAAACTTTCATGCGCCACACGCACAATCGCGACCAAGAAATTTGCGGACTTTGGCGACAACAAATTTTCATCGGTAAGTGTTCCCGGCGTTAAAACGCGTGTGATTTTGCGTTCGATAAATTTGTGCCCGCGTTCTTTGGCCTGGGCCGGGGTTTCCATTTGTTCAACCAGCGCAAGTTTATACCCCATCCGCACAAGGCGCCCAAAATAACTTTCCGCCGCATGCCATGGAATACCGCACATTGGAATATCCGTACCGTCGCCGTCCGTCCCGCGCGATGTGAGAACCAAACCCAATTTCGCACTTATTGTTTTTGCGTCTTCGAAAAAAGATTCGTAAAAATCACCAAGCCGGAACATAAGCAACGCATCGGGATTTTCGGACTTAAAATCCACATATTGTTGCATTACGGGTGTTAGTTTACTTTTGTCGGTCATCGCCAAATCCGTTATTCGTTCGGGCTTGTAATTTTAAGTGTTTCGATTTTTAATTCGGCCTCTTTCAATAACTGTTCACAATAGGCCTTTAACTTTATACCCTGTTCGTATGCGGCGACCGAATCCGCAAGTGGCATTTCGCCCGATTCCATTTTTTTGACCAATTCGGTAAGTTGTTTGTACGCATCTTCAAATGTCAATTTATCTTTATCCATCTTAAGAACCCTTTATTCGATACACGAAAGATACAAAATAAAAAATCGATATTCCACTAAAAAAATCTGCCGTCTGGCAGATTTTTTTACTTCGCAATATTCTTATTGAAATATGTGATAAGAGTTATCATTTGTTGCTGGCTTTCATCAAAATCTTTTAATATCTTTTTTCTGCCGTTTTGTTTTATTTGTTCCGCAGTGTTGTTGTTAACAATATAGTAATGGTCGCCAGATTTAGAAACCAACAAAATATCACCGCGTTGAACCTCTTCGGCCCTTGGCGAATCAAGAATAATTTCTATATCCTGCCATACCGGGCTATGACAGCAGACAATTCTTTTATCGCCGCGGTTTGTAACACTACAAACAACCGCTTCTTGTCGTTCTTTTTCTATAAATTCTTTTACCACCAGGCCTCCTGGTGTTTGGTAATATTTTTCAATATCTTCCTTGGTCATAACTTGCTCCTTTACTTCGTTGGTTTTGCCGGGGCGATAACAATTGATTTTGTTCGTTCATCGGGTTTGGAACGACTTTCCAATGTTCCACGGTCGCCAATCAATTCCACCACATGTTCAAACAACGCCGGCACAGAATCGCGCCCAATCGCCAATACGCGACGGTTGCCCTTGGTCATGACGGATATTTTAACCTTGTCGCCGTCGTCCAAGAATTCAAGGACCTTGCGCAATTTGATTTGTAAATCGTTTTCTTCGATGAATGGTTTTATCCAAACCTCTTTCATTTCGGTGATTTTTTGTTTTTTCTTGGCCTCGGACGCACGTTTTTTCTGTTCGTATTTGTATTTGCCAAAGTCCATTATTTTTACGACCGGCGGCACAGATGCGCCATTTAATTCCACCAAATCCATTCCGGCATCCATTGCCATTTGCAACGCATCCGCGGTTTGCATAACGCCCATATTTTGCCCATCGGCACCGATAACCTGAACAGATTTTGCGGTTATCCGATTATTTGTGCGTGGCCCCATGTCACGTTTATCACGATTATTTTGCGGTTTAATTGTATGCTCCTTTTAAACTGTTATGCGCGAATTATACACGATTTTACAGAGTTTTCAACAATTTTTGCACATTTTGTAGCACCGTCCAGACATCTTGTTTCGCGGCGGTTTTAAGTATCAGATAATTTGGGTGATAAATTGAAAACACACGCGCCCCGCCCGGCCCCGCCGTTTCCGCGCCATGATTCCGCATTAAATCTATGTTTGCGATTTCCGCCGCCGCAAGTGTTCCAAGTGTTATAATTATTTTTGGTTCGGTAAGTTCAATCAAACGGTCTATGAATGGACGCGCCAAATCCATTTCCATGCGCGACGGTGTCCGGCCGCCCGGCGTGCGCCAAAACAAAATCGGTGAAATCGAAACGCTTTCGCGCGACATACCAATCGCGCCAATCATTTTGTCGAACAAATCACCCGCCGGCCCCGAAAGGATTTGCCCCGTGGCGTCATCTTCACTGGACGGGATATCGGTAATCACCAAGATACCGTTCGGATTCGGTGCGACATGTGGCACAACAACATTTGACACGCCCGCGCGCAGGGGGTGATTGAATTCATCAATCATACGGCAAAGGACGGCGGTTGTGGTCGGTCTTTCCGCCATTGCGCGCGCCGTTTCAACCGATACCGTGGACACCGGCGATATAGGTGGCACAACATTGTTCGATATCGTGCGCACACGTGGTGCCGCCGGCGCAGATTCCACAACAAAACCAACCGTTTCATCGGAAAGTTCCCATTTCACGCCCGCCATCACTAAATCCCGCAAAAAATCATTATTCATCGTTGTTGTTCCTTTTGGGTTTTATTTCATCACACCGCTAAAATTGGACAAGATTAGTCCAGAGTCGCGTCACACCGCCGAAGGGCGGTGCCCAGTTTTTGCAAATGCAAAAATTTGCCCCGCAGGGAATTTGTCGCCGTGACACGGTGACAAACTGTCTGCGACGCAAGTGCTGCACTTCGTTTGCACTGGATCCCGGCCTGCGCCGGGATGACGATTACCATGATTTTTTTCATATTTTGTTTATCCTTTTCAATTGTGCTTGATTTTATAATCGTTTTAGTATACACTATACCATGAGCAACATAAACTCAAGGGAGTATTTTCATGAAAATAAAAAACTTTGCTTTATTGGCGGGCGCGGCTGGCTTGCTGGCGGCGTGCGGTGGTTCAACCGTTGTTGAACCGGAATCAATCGAAAACCAACGCGTTTTCTTTGCGTTTAATTCTTCGGAAATTTCCGATGCGGCGCATGATAACTTGCTTGGTCAGGCGGCATACCTTAAATCACACGATGATGTAAAGGTTCAAATTGCCGGTAACTGCGACGAACGCGGTACGAGGGAATACAACTTGGCACTGGGTGCACGTCGTGCAAACGCCGCGAAACAAGTTATTGTTAACGAAGGCGTTAGTGCGAAACGTATCTCTACCATTTCTTATGGTAAAGAACGCCCGTTGGTCAAGGGAACTGGCGAAAAGGTTTGGAAATTTAACCGTAACGCCACAACGACCGTTAAATAATAAAAACGCCCCAAACGGGGCGTTTTTTAGTGATAGTGTTAGTGGTTAGTGTAAGTGCGCGGGGTATTCGCCCCGCATTTTTGTGCATTCTTCAAAATCTTGCATTTGTCAAAATTATGTGGTATAATCATTGTGGTATGGGTGATGGTCACTTGTACTGGGGCATAAGAACCCCATCTGAACGCGTCCCGCGGGGCGAAAAAAACACTCCACAATCCCGGGTTGGAGTGTGTCGAATGCATAGAATAAGACACGCAATTTCGTTCAGATTGTTCTTAAGCTCCAACCGTTTAATTTCTAATAAAAAAGGATTGTGAAATGACACTTATTGCACACGGCATACTTGCGTTAAACAAGGTTATTCAACGACAAAAATTGGAAAACAGAAAAAAACGCGAAGACCTGGCCCGTGAAAAGGTTGGCAAAAGCAAAGAAGAACGTGAAGTATACGGTATTAACGATACTTTCGATGCAGATGAAAAAATCAAAAATTTAAACAAAAAAATTGCGGAAACAAAGGAACAATTAAGGGCCGACGGTATATCTGCAACCAAGGCAGATAAACTGCGCAAAACGCTTTTAGAATTACAAGACAAACTGAGAAATGTCAAAGCACATAACAAAGTTTTGGAGAAATACGAAACCATTAAACACAAAAAAGAAAAAACAATTAACAAACTTAACGAAGCCGGCAAACGATTGAAAAAATTGCAAAACATCGAATACGAGCTTAACGCATTTGCTGAGACACCACGAACTGCCGTCCGCTACCTCTTTCACAAGGATTATATTGATCCAGTAGCCACGCCGACCGCATTAGAAAATACGATATTGGCAGTGCCTTTTGTTGGTATAACTCTTATCGCTACGCTCGTCTCAGAAACAGCGGAAATGGTTACAAAACCGATTTTCGATAAAATCGCAGATAAACGAAAAGTAAAGGAAGAAAAAGCCGAACGCGAGGCAAGAGAAGAAGCACGCGTACAAGAGCGTAAAATAGAAGAACAAAAACAAATAGAAAACAAAGCTGCGCTAATTCGTTCCGAAAAAGAACAAGCCGCAATTGATAATGCCGAAGAAACCGTTGAGGATGACGAAATTAAGGCAATTGAACAAATAATCGCCGAATCACGAATCGTTGATTTTCATACAACCGACATAACAAAAGATAAAAGTGCGATTGTAAATGGCCTTACCAACGAAAACGGCAAAGTTATAGAAATTGACGACAATCATATTGTGTTTCTTTATAATTTTGCCAACCAACCCGTGTCCATAACGAAAGGAAATTATGAAGCATCTGTGTTCTTTATAGACCCAGAAACTGGTAATTATGAACAGATTGCTAAATTCAAATCCAAGCGCGCTATGGAACGATTAAAACGCGCCGTGAATAAAAAATTAGATAAAATGGAAACATACGCTACTCGGCACCAGGACGCACAACAGATGCAACAAATGTTGCAAATGTTGCAATCCCAGGGTAGAAAGTAATAAAACCAAAAAACACCGGCATACGCCGGTGTTTTTTTATGGACTATCAATTCCATATCAGAACTTATAAGAATTGATAGGATTTCCTTCTTCATCGTATATTACGGCGGTCACATTGTGCATATGCAGTATTTGAAAGTTTGGGTTATCCAATGTATATCCCGCGGATTCTGCCCAATCGTATTCAGAAATCGCCGCCTTTTTGGCGTTTATATTGTCACTGTCGTCCACCAGTTCACAATTTATTCTTATCCAATTTTCATTATCATATGCAACTATGCAAACATGGTTATTTCTGGCAATTTGTTTGGATACATCCTTTTTCTTGTTGGTTATCACATAGATTTTACCATTATATAAAAATGGATCACCAAACGGCCTTAGGCTTGGTTTGTCCCCATTGATTGTGGCCAAATAATTCACCTGTGTGTTTTCTTTTAGAAATTTAAAAGTTTCGTTCATATTTGCTCCTTTTCATATTTTTTTCATAATTTCTTTTATATCACCGCTAATAATTTTCCAATCATCTATGGTTTCAAACCCTAATCTTTTATACCAAGCGTACGGAAAACCGTTTTCATCTTCGTATGTATGCGCTTCTAATGTTGTTGCATTATATTTATCCACAGCACACTTAAACAACGCTTTCAGCAATCTTTTAGCAACACCTTTCTTACGGTATTCCGGTATCACAAAAATTTCACCATCTTCTAAATGATTTCCGTCCCACCAAGGTTTCAAAACCGATGTTATAATTCCAACGGGGCTGTCATCATCATATGCGACAAAGAGTAAATCTTTATTTTGATTATAAAAATATTTGAATAATTTTGTTGCAGATTCTTTGGTCCATTTTTCTTGTAGGACCGAATTGCTGTAATAATCCGCATAAAAATCTGCAATAGTGTTTATATCTTGTTCTTTTCTTAAATTGCTAATACTTATCATTACAACCTCATTTTAGTTTGTCAACCACGCCGGCTTTTTTGATATTTTTATGCATTTCGGCCGGCAATTTTGTCAACAATTTCATTTAATTGGGCGCGTGTGTCAAAGTTTATTGTTATCACGCCCGCCCCCCCGCGCCTTTCGGTGATTTTAACCGTGGCGGATAATGCGCGCCCTGCCCTTTGCGTCAATTCTTTGACGGTTTTTGCATCCATCGTTTTGTTTGTAAATTTGCGGTTTTTGCCGGAACGCGCCACATTTTTCATACGTTTTTCGGTATCCGCAACCGATAATTTTTGTTCAATGATTTCGCGGGCGACCTTTTCCGGGTCTTCGGCAACGGTGATTGCGCGCGCATGCGACGCGGAAAGCGCGCCCTGCTCTACCATTTTTTTGACCGATGCCGGCAATCCGTTAAGGCGCACCAAATTCCGTATATAACTTTCGGATTTTCCAATCAAATGCGACACATCCGCCATGGTGTATTCGCATTTATTCATCAGGTTTACGTAAGCCGCGGCCTCCTCTATCGGATTCAGGTTTTCGCGTTGCACATTTTCAATCAGTGCGATTTCCATTGCGTTATTGTCCGCCAAATTCTTTACCAACGCCGGAATTTCGGAAAGTCCCGCCATTTTACTTGCACGATAGCGCCGTTCACCCGCCACAATTTCATACATATACGGCCGATTTTTTACCGAACGCAACAAAATTGGTTGTAATACGCCCTTTTCCTTTATAGACGCGGACAAATCCGCCAAATCTTCGGCGGTAAAGGTTTTACGTGGTTGATCGGGATTCACGCCGATTTGTGCAATTGGAATTTGCCGCACAACAACGCGTTCCGTGCCACTTAAAATTGATACTTCGGGCGCCGCGCCCATTTCGTTTTGTAAATCTGTTAGTGTCCGTCCCAGGCCAAATTTTCCCATTTTATTCCCCCTTTTCTATTTTTTGAATAACCTCGGTCGCAAAGCGCAAATACGCCTGGGCACCGTTGGAATTAAAGTCATAAAACAACGCCGGTTTGCCGTGACTTGGTGCCTCGGCCACACGGACATTGCGCGGAACAACCGTTTTGAACACCAAATCGCCAAATGTTTCACGAACATTATCTTCGACATCGCGTGTCATACCATACCGCCGGTCGTACATGGTCAACAAAACGCCCAAAACATCTAATTCAGGGTTCCATTTTTGTTGAATACCCTTTATAGTATTTATAAGGTGCAAAACCCCCTCCAGCGCGAAAAATTCGCATTGCAGCGGTATAATCACATGATTTGCGGTCGTTAACGCGTTTAACGTGATATAACCCAAATTCGGCGGACAATCCAGCAAGATATAATCATAATGTTCCATTATCGGCCGCAACGCATCACGCAGGCGATATTCCTTGTTTTCCATATCCAGTAATTCAACTTCGGCCCCGGCAAGTGCCTGGGTCGACGGCAAAATATGCATACCCGGGACTGCGGTCGAAAGTATGTTTTCCGCCGCATTGGACAGCCCCATAATCACATCATAAACACTTTGTGAATGCGAAGAACGCACAAACCCAAGTCCCGTCCCGGCATTACCCTGGGAATCCAAATCTATAAGCAAAACACGCTTTTTAATTGCGGCCAGCGACGCCCCAAGGTTTATTGCGGTCGTTGTTTTCCCAACACCACCTTTTTGATTTGCAAACGCGATAATTTCCGTCATTTTCCACACCTTTCCTATTTTCGTTTGCAAGTATATATTTGAAATTTAACACGGTCAAGAAATAAAAGTTAAAACCAAAAAACATAGTAAAATCAATAAATTATTTTTTGTTTCACATGAAATTACCAACCGAATCGCACAATTATTATAAACCCGTCACCGGTCTTGGACGGTATTAAATCGTAATCAAACCGATATTTCTTTTTTGCATCGGCAATTTCGCGTTCAATTTCCCGGCCTTTTAGTAAAAAAAGCCGGCAATTTATCCCACGAACATAATCCATAATTTTAACAAGTGGTGCAAACGCGCGTGCGGTTATAACAAAATTCCCGGGTTTTTTGTTATTTTTATTCAAAAAAGCCGGGAAAAAGTTTTCAACACGCCCGTGATAAATTGTTAAATTATCAAGTTCAAGTTTTGATTTTAATTCATTTAGAAAAGCAACTTTTTTGCCAATCGATTCGATACACGTCACGCGCCACCCCAAAATCGCCAAAACAACGCCCGGGAAACCCGCGCCCGAACCAAAATCAATTACATTTACGTCCGCCGGTAAAACATCCGCCAATTGCGCCGAATCAGCAAAGTGCCGGTTTTCCAGGTCGTCCAAGGTGCCGCGCGCCACAAGATTCATACGCGAATTCCAATCGCGTAAAATTTCCGCATAAAGTGCAAATTTTTCTTTACTATTCATATTATTATTGTAGCATAATTTTACAAATGGCAAAATTAAAAACTATATTTTTTATTGGTTTATTCGCGGCGGTTGGCGTTTTGGCCTATGTCGCGTCTTCGCGTATGGTTTCAACCGGTGATTTTGTGGAATCGGGCGAATTACAACCGACAAAATACGGCGCTTTTTTGGCGGCCCAACATGCGGTTTATGCAAATGATTTTAACAGTGCGAACAAATTCCTTGCCGATTTCGCCGATGTTGAATATGATGTTGCCCAAGAAACGCGCGCGCTGGTTGAATTTTTATCCGGAAAAATCCCAACGAACATAGAAAAATTTGCCGACAAAAAAGAAATATCATCACAAATAATGTACGATGCGTATTTGGCAAAAAACGATCGTTGGGCCGATATGTACAAACGGTTCTATACGAACAAATCCGCCGTATACACGCCTTTTCGTGTTTGGTCCGGCGTTGGTGCGGGGCATACGGACGAAGTATTAAAATTTATTGAAAAATCCGAATCAAATCCCGCGTGGAAAATGTTTGTGCGCGGACAAATCTATGCCGAATCGGGCGATTTTGAAAAGGCCGCCGGCGCGTTCGCAAATGTGCCAACGGGGTTCATGAATATGAACGATTATATTTACGTTATGTCGTTCTATCGGGCGCATGGCATGGACGAAAATGCCGAAATGTTGCGAAAAACTTTTTCATCAACGCCGGGCGGTATGTTTTTGTCATATTATGAAGATATTCCAGATTGGAAAGAAAATTTTGCAGGCATAAAAAATGAATTGGCATTTAATGTCGTTCAAAATGTTTCACATACGCAAATTATGCTTTATTCGGACCTTTCGGTGTTGATGTTGCGTTTTGCACAAATAATCGGCCCAGAAACCCAATTCTTTCAAGACATAATAAACTACTACACCGGACAGTTTTTCGTGAACACACACGGGAATTATGCGCGTTATTTTGATTCTATATCGATGGGCAGTCTGTTTTACTTGTTCGCAAAAATGCAAACTGTGGATTCGGTTGATGAAATTAAAAAGATTTTAAGCACGCACCAATTATTTATTCCCGCATTAAACAAAATTGTCGCGGAATATATTAGGGCAGGGGACAAATCATCCGCATTGCGTGCCATAAATCGGACATTGGATAATGAAAAACTTTCTGATTCGGGGCGGGCATATTTGCTAAAACGGCGCGCGTTTGTGTATATGATGTTTGGCGATTTGGAACGGGCGCAATCTGATATTCACGATGTTTCAAAAATGCAAATTATCGACCCGGAAATTTTAATGATTCAGGCACGAATTTGGGCGGCGCAGAATCGTGAAATTGAAAACGCGTATAACTATGCAATGGCGATGGTAAAGCGCGACCCGATGGATGTGGTTGCGTGGGATACGGTTGCGGTGGTTGTTGGTGTACGTGAAGGCAGCGGTGCGGCACTTGAAATACTTGAAAAAATTGGTGGCGCGGCGGATACTTGTTCGGCGTTATTTGAACATTTGGGTGACGCGTATATTGCAACGGGGAAAAACGATTTGGCACGCGATGCGTATAATCGCGCAATCGAACTTGCTGAAGACGGATTGGTTATTGTTCCAAACATAAAGAAAAAAATAAGGAAAATAAAATGAAGGTTGGTATTATTGGCGCAGGCGCATGGGGAAGTGCCATTGCACACGTTATTGCACGTGGGGAATCAAGTGTAATTTTATGGTCTTTTGACGGTGAATACGCGCATTTTGATGGCACAAAATTACCAAACAATGTAAAAATAACGCAGGATTTGACAGAATTAAAATCTTGCGACGCATGGATTGCGGTGACACCGGCGGCATTTTTTCATGAAACAATGGACAGAGCAGGGTGCCATTATAACAAACAACCAATTATAATTTGCACCAAAGGCGCAGAACCCAAAACCGGCAAATTTATGACAGAGGTTTTAAGCGAAACGATTAAACCCGCAAAGAAGAATATTGGTGTACTTTCCGGTCCACAATTCGCGGCCGAGGTTGCACGCGGGGTTCCAACGGGTTCAACGCTTGCGGGGGGTAAAGAAATTCAAAATATCGGATTAAAGATATTTCACAAAATGTATATCAGCCCAACACGCGATGTAATCGGAACGGAGATATGTGGTGTCGGCAAAAACGCGGTGGCGGTTATAAATGGATATTACAGCGTAAAACGCAAAGGTGAAAATGAATCCGCGTTTTATATGACCACCGCATGGAAAGAGGTTATAAAAATCGGCCTTAAAATGGGCGCAAAATTGGAAACGTTTTCTGATTTGTGTGGTATTGGGGATTTAATTTTGACAGCAACATCAACCACCAGTCGTAATTTTTCCGCCGGTGTCGCAATTGCCAATGGTGAAAAACCGGTCGGCACGGTCGAGGGTTTTTCGGCACTTAGAGCACTTGTCAAAAAAGCAGGTAAAGCACGTGTAAATGTTCCGTTTTTATCGAACATGTATGAAAAACTTTCTAAATAAATTATTCATATCGCAAACTGTCGATTGGGTTTAGTTTTGCGGCCTTTATTGCCGGAACAACGCCAGATGCAAGGCCGACAACGACCGCAACGGTTATCGAAAGCGCAACGGGCCATAAACTAAATGGAACATTATACCCAAGGATAAATCGCCCAACACCTTGGGCAAGGCCAACCCCAAGGACAAGACCAATCATTGAACCGATGAACGATATCATTATCGATTCCGCCAAAAATTGCGTTATTATGTGACGTTCGCGTGCGCCGATGGCCTTGCGGATTCCGATTTCGCGCGTGCGTTCCGCAACCGATACCAGCATCATATTCATAATTCCGATTGCACCAACCAGCAATGACACCGCCGCAATCGCAATCAACAGCAATTTCAAATAGCCCGTCACCGTTGTCATCGTTTCCATTATTTGTCGCATATCCATAATCATAAAATCATCTTCATCGCCGTCTTTTAATCGGTGCCGGTCGCGGAGCAGGGCGGAAATCTGGTCAATCACAACGGAATTATCCGCATCTTGGAAAAGTTTAAGCGCAATCATACTAACGGAGTTCGGAAAAGGGCTGCCTTGCAAACGTTTTTTTAGTGTTGTAATTGGTATCATAACCATATCGTCTTGGGAACCCATCGCCGTATCGCCACGTTCTTTGGCAACACCAACAATAACAAAAGGAACGTTTTGAATACGAATAACTTCACCAACCGGGTTTTTATCCATACCAAGTTCCGTCGCCGTTTTCGGTCCAATCACCGCGTATGTTGATGCATTGCGAACGGCCGCGTCATCAAAAAACGCGCCATATTCGATATCAACACTTTGCACGGTTGTGTAATCAGGATAAACACCAATCATTGATGTTGCCCAATTTTTGTTTCCATATACAACCTGGGCACCGGATGCCTGAACGGGTGTGATTGCCGCGACATCGGGCAATTTTGCAATTATTGCGGCATCATCGGTGGTAAGTGTTTGGCGGTTTCCGGTTCGCACGCCGCCTATGCGCGCCGCGCCTGCACGGATAACGATTGTGTTTGTGCCAAGTGATGAAAATTGGTCGGTGATTTCTGTTTGCACCGTTTCGCCGACCGCAACCATTATCACGACCGCCAACACACCAATGATTATGCCAAGCACGGTCAGAAACGAACGAATTTTATTCGCACTTATTGAAAGCCAAGATTCTTTTATTATGTCGTTAAAGGTCATATTATTTCCTGTGCGTTTTTCGGTTTAGTGCATCTTCGGTTTTTGGAACCGCGCCGTCATAATTTATTCGCCCGTCATAAATGTGGATAAGCCGGTTTGCATATTGCGCAGTGTCAAATTCGTGCGTTATCATAATTATTGTGATTCCCAAATCATTGTTCAGTTCTTTGAAAAACTTTAAGATTTCATTTCCCATTTTTGAATCCAGTGCACCCGTCGGTTCGTCCGCCAAAATTAGTTTCGGGTCACCCGCAAGCGCCCGCGCGATTGCCACGCGTTGCTTCATTCCGCCCGAAAGTTGTGTTGGTAAATATGTTTCAAAATTTTCAAGTCCCACGCGCCGCAGCATTTCACGCGAACGGCGAATTCGTTCGTCCGGGGACATACCACGATACATTAGGGGCAACATAACATTGTCCAAAACATTTCGCTTTGAAAGCAGGTTAAAATTTTGAAAAACAAACCCGATATATTCGTTGCGAACAACCGCCAAATCATCCGGTGTCATATTAGTTATATTTTTTCCATACAATTCGTATACGCCGGATGTTGGCGTATCCAGCGCACCGATGATATTCATACACGTTGATTTCCCAGACCCCGACGGTCCCATAATTGCAACAAATTCACCGGCGGAAATATCAAATGTCACATCAAACAAAACCTGTTGCACACCACCGATTTCCAACGGAAAACTTTTGCAAATTTTATTCATCGAAATTATGTTTTGTGTCTTTTTCATTTGCCTTAGAACGGTCCGCGCCGGCGTGCAGCGGTTGCGGCGGAACTTGTTGATTGCCCCACGCGTCCAACGATTATGCGGTCATCCGCCTTTAATTCATCGGACACAATTTGTGTTTCGGTTGCGGTTATTAAACCCTTGGTATATTTAATAAACACCGGTTTATCATCGCGCAGGACCGCAATATATTCGTTTGGACTTACATTGTCCGGTGCATCCACGATGATATTTTTGAAATTACGAACAAGAAATGCCGCGTTTTGCGTTTTCCAAACATCGGCCGCCGAATCTATCATTATCGTCACAAACGCGGTCATACCGGGCATAAGGTTCAAATCAGAATTATCCACATCAATCACGACGGTATATACCACGACATTTGATGTTGTTGTCGGCGAAAGACGAACCTGTTTCACAATACCGTTAAATGTTTTTCGTGGGTATGCGTCAACGGTAAAGGTGACATTTTGACCTTCTTTGATAACACCGATATCGGCCTCTGATACGGCGGTTTCGATTTGCATTTTCGATAAATCTTCGGCAATTTCAAACAGGTCGGGGGTTTGAAAAGATGCCGCAACCGTTTGACCTTTATCAACCTTGCGCGAAATAACCGTGCCATCGACCGGCGAAGTTATTGTTGCATACGAAAGGTTCGTCACCGCGCGTTCATATTGCGATTCCATACGCTTTACACTTTGTGCGGCCTGTTCATAATTGGTTTGCGATTGTTCCATTTCCGCGCGCGCAATATATCCGGAATCATACAGTGTTTTATTTCGTTCATAATCATTTTTCGCAAGGTTTAATTGCGATTTCGCCGATTCCAATGCGGCAAGAGATTCATCAACGGTCGCCTGTAATACGGACGGTTCGATTTCAAGCAATAATTGCCCCTTGGTCACGCGCGAATTATAATCGACATAGATGTTTTCAATTGTGCCGGAAACTTGCGACCCAACACTTACGGTATTTACCGGATTTATTTCGCCAGTTGCGGTCACAACATGTTTTATATCACCACGCGTGACACCAACGGTCACATATTCAACCCTGTCACCAATTGACGCGATAATCCACCATGTGCCGCCAATCAATAAAATTATGACGACCGCAAGCGCCCACCATTTGTGTCGCCAAATCCAACCAAAAAATCGACGAATAAAAGACCGCTTTTTTTCTTTTGCCATTATTGTTCCTTTTCAATTTCCGATTTTATGTCGCCAATGGCAAGTGCCACCGCCGCACGCTTTACAAACAAATCGTATTTCGCTGCGTTGTTTTGCTTTTGCGCGGACACAAGTTCCGATTGCGCCGTTTGCCAATCAAGCATTGTTGCGCGTCCAACCCGATACATGCCGGCGGTCACGCGTTCTGATTCCGTTGCAGATTTTAATAATGTTTCCGTTTGTGATAAAACGGTCTGGGCGGTTTTGTAATTTTGGTATGCCGTGAATACATCAAGCGTTGCATTATCTTTCGTTGTGCGCAGATTTTCCGTTGCCGCATCATATGATGCCGTTGCACTTTTTACGCCATACATATTTGCAAACCCGGCGAATATCGGCATGGATGCACGGATACCAATACTGCCGCCGGTGTGTGCATTGTCGTCGTAAATATAATCCCGATTGTTGTCGCGCCACGAAAGTGTTCCGGTCGCACTTATACTTGGTAAATTTTTTAGGAACATCGAATTGCGGCGATGCCACGCGGCGTCTTTATTTGCCGCCGCACGCAACAGGTCAGGGCGCCTTTCACGCGCAATCGCAATAAGTTCATCAATACCACGATTTTCGCGCACACGCCCAAAATCGCCCGACATATCCGCAATTGTAATTTCACCGTCCGCCGGAAAAGAAAGTTTCGTAAGCAGCACGCCTTTGGCCACCGCGCGATTATTTTTTGCACGTTCCAAATCCAGGTTGCGACTTGCCATTGCGGTTTCCGCCTTTAATACATCGGCGCGCGCGACAACGCCGGCCTTATATTTTTTGTTTGCTGTATCAAGTGCAACCTGGGCAACGGCGCGAAGTGATTTTGCGCTTTCAACATCCGCGTCCGCGTTTAGCAACGCGTAATATGCACCAATTACGCCGTATACATAGTTTTGCACACGGTCGTCATAATCAAAACCCATCGCACGCCATGTGGACGATAATTGGTTCAAATCCGCCAACCTTTTGCCAAAGTCAAATATCAAATACGATGCGGAAATTGATGCGCCATATTGCCAATCTTGCCAATCATGATTTTGATAGTTTTTTGCTATATCGGCACTTCCATTTACCGCCGGCAAATAACTTGCGTACCCTGCGTTTTTATTATACCGCGCCGATTCCATCGCATAATACGCCGACATGGTTTCCGGATTGCGACAAAGCCCAAGTTCAACAACCATAGACAAATCCAACACTTTGTCCGGCACAGTTTTTCGCGACACACAATCATCGTTCCCGCCATGCGCGAACATAGGAATAAAAACCAGCAG
>JAFOVN010000031.1 GCA_017392345.1 Alphaproteobacteria bacterium
CCATCAGACCCCGGAACAACCGGCAATCCGCATTCAATCGCGGTCTTTTTTGCGTTCACTTTGTCGCCCATTTTATTTATCATCGCCGCGTCCGGCCCAATCCAGATTAAACCATGTTGTTCAACCTTTTGCACAAAGTCCGCGCGTTCAGATAAAAACCCGTAACCGGGATGAATTGCATCCGCATTGGTAAGCAACGCCGCCGTCAATATCGCAGATTCATTAAGGTATGATTCTTTGGATGGCCCGGGCCCAATGCACACCGATTCATCCGCCAATTGCACATGCATCGCATCACGGTCAACGGTGGAATATACCGCAACCGTTCGAATACCCATATCGCGGCACGCGCGAATTATTCGCAACGCAATTTCGCCACGATTGGCAATTAAAACTTTCTTTATTTTTGGCATAGTTTTTCTTATTCAATAATTATCAATGGTTGGTCAAATTCAACGGCCTGGCCGTCCGTGACCAAAATTTCTTTGACGACCCCATCTTTGTCAGATTTGATTGGGTTAAAGGTCTTCATCGCCTCTACTAAAATAACGGTATCGCCCGCCTTTATCGATGCGCCGACCTTGGTAAACGGCTTTGCGCCTGGTTCCGGGGCAAGGTACGCAACACCAACCATTGGCGATTTTAGGGCATAACCCGATGTGGTCGCATCGGCCGGTTCACTGTTTGTATGTTTTGCGTTTTCAGAAACCGGCAATGTCGGCATCGTGATACCCGATTGCTTTGAAAGATGAATATGTTTGCGATACACGCCAAACAAAAACTGGCGTTCCAAATCAAGTTCAGTGATTCCCATATCGTCCATAATCTTTGACATGGATTCCACAGTTGAACGAAATGACATTTCTTTATCCTTTTGTATAAATTCTTGGTATGTTACCCGAATTTTAATCTTTAATCCCCCAATTGTCAAGGCACGGGGTCAAAACCAAAGCCCCCGCCCGGGCGACAGCGCAAAATTCGGCGTATTCCCATATATGTTCCACGAATAAGTCCGTATCGCAAAATCGCCGTTTTGGTATATTCACTGCATGTCGGGGTAAATCGACAAACCGCGCGACCACCAAACACCGGCGATATAAAATGTTGGTAAACCCAGATTAGCCCCAGCCCCACATAGGCCGGAATTTTACGAATTTTTTGCATTTTTGTTTGCTTTTTTTGGCCCGTATTTGTGCGCGATATGCACCAGTGCCTTTTCCATCGCGGCACGTCCCGCCGGGCGCGTTGCGTCCAAAATCATATGGCGGGCGATAAAAATATAGTCAAATTCCGGACACATCAACCGTTCATGATACCGTACCCAATCGCGCAATAGACGCTTTGCCCGATTGCGTTGGACCGCAAGTTTGAATGTGTGCTTGGTCGCCATAAACCCGACGCGCGGATTGGTCGGGAATCGGGCCGGCTTTGCCCGGACGAAAAAGAACAGCGACCGTGCCGACGGGTCGTCGTCGGTTGTATGAAAATCGGCATGTGATTTTATTGTATCGCGCATAATGTGCAATAATACCAGAATATGTAAAAAGTCAAACAAAAAACGTTCTTGCGGTCTTGATTTTTCGTTTCTGCGCGTTTATAGTAATGGCAAATTATTGCGAAAGGGGCGATACATGTATAATTGGCTTATGAAATTTTTTTCCGCAGATATGGCAATTGATTTGGGAACGGCAAACACACTTATATATGTCAAGGGTCGCGGAATCGTGCTAAACGAACCGTCGGTTGTTGCCGTTGCGGAAAACAAATTGTTGGGGCGCAAAGAAATCTTGGCCGTAGGGGCCGAAGCAAAACAAATGTTTGGGCGCACACCGGGGTCAATTACCGCCGTGCGGCCGTTGCGCGATGGGGTTATTGCGGACTTTGAAGTTGCCGAAGAAATGATAAAATACTTTATTCGCAAGGTGCATCACAGAAGCCCATTGACCGCGCCACTTATTATTATATGTGTGCCATCGTGTGCGACCCAGGTGGAACGCCGCGCCATTCAAGAGGCCGCCGATGCCGCCGGCGCACGCAAGGTGTATATTGTCGAAGAATCAACCGCCGCCGCAATTGGTGCGGGGTTGCCGGTGGAAAAGCCGCTGGGGTCGATGGTGTTGGATATTGGTGGTGGCACGACCGAGGTTGCGGTTATGTCACTTGGCGGAATTGTGTATTCAAACGCCGTTCGCACCGCCGGTGACCAGATGGATTTGGATATTATTGAATTTGTGCGCAAAAATAAAAATTTGCTGATTGGGGAAAATACCGCCGAAGAGATAAAGAAAAAAATCGGCACCGCGATTTCGCCAAAGGACAAGGCGAACGAACTTACCATGAAGATTAAGGGGCGCGATTTGCTGTCGGGGACACCGCGTGAAACCGTTATCACAGAATCACAAATTGCATCGGCACTTGCGCAAACGGTTTCAAAAATTGTTGATACGGTGCGGCACGCGTTGGAATTGACACCACCGGAACTTTCCGCCGATATTGCGGATTTGGGTATTGCGATGACGGGTGGCGGGTCATTGTTGCGGGGGCTGGATGCGGCGATTCGCGCTGCAACCGGATTGCCGGCGTTTTTGGTCGATGACCCATTGGCGTGTGTTGCACGGGGCAGTGGCCGTATGCTAACCAGTTTGGACAAGAACAAGCATATTTTGCAAACGATGTATTAGTGGTTATCTCGTCTTCGTCCGTCATCGCAAAGCGATGCCGTGACTACGCCGAGACTGCGCCAGGGCTGTACCCTGGCTTGGTGTAAGTGATTAGTGCGGTGCACCCAATACGGACTTCTTTCCTATGGTATTTTTTGTTTTTTCATTGTAATATTTTGGGCGGTTTAGTATAATGGTGTTTGCAATGGAACCGTTTGTGATTTTGTAAATGATTTTTAACAAAGGAAAAAATAATGTTTAGTCGGGTAATCACAAATAATCCAATACCACAAACGGTTATAAAAACACTGTATCGATATTACGAGCAGCCACAAAATCCCATGACAATTGGTGAAATGTATTTGCTGTTAAAATTGGTTCTGTCGAAAATGGAAGACGAATTTGAAAAAATGGGAATAGATATCGAAAAAGAATTGGCCGGAACGGTTGATACTTTCCCACAAAGCGATACCAAACACTAAATTCTTGCAATCGGGATTTTCTTTGTTATAATGCGTTCTGTTTGGGTGGTTAGCTCAGTTGGTTAGAGCGTTACGTTGACATCGTAAAGGTCGTTGGTTCGAGTCCAATACCACCCACCACGAATTTTTGTTATCGCGCGCGAAGCGCACGATTAGAAAAATTCAGTGCCGCGGCGTAGCGCACAAAGTGCGCGAAGACGGGCGGGATTCCAGAGAGTAAAAAAAATGAAACGAATGCAAATATAATTTTAGAAAAAACATAAACGGGATTCGGATGGACGCCCCGTTTGGCGTCATTTTTTATAAAAAGGAAAATAACAATGGGCAAAAAATATCTTATTACTTCGGCATTACCATATGTGAATAACAACCTGCATATTGGGCATTTGATTGGATGTTTGTTGCCGTCCGATGTGTATGCGCGTTTTTGTCGTGCGTGTGGCCGTGATGTTCTTTATATTGGTGGTTCGGACGAACACGGCACCACAAGTGAAATTGGCGCGGCGCGCGAAAATATGTCGGTTGAAGATTATGTTGAAAAATATCGTGCAAAACACTTACAGGTTGTGAAAGATTTTAATTTATCCTTTGATAACTATGGTCGCACGCACACAGATGCCCAAGAAAAATTGATTCACGAATTGTTTAATCGGTTAGAAGAACAGGGCATGATAGAAGAAAAAGTATCAATGCAACCGTATTCGGTGAACGAAAACAAATTCTTGGCCGACCGATATGTAATTGGCACTTGTCCACGTTGCGGATATGAACGCGCATATGGAAACGAATGTGAAAAGTGTGGCGCATCGTTGGACCCGGCGGATTTGATAAACCCACATAGCGCGATTGACCCGGATTCGCCCGTTGAAATGCGCGAAACAAAACACCTTTATTTTAAGTTGAGTGCGGTACAAGATAAACTGCGCGCATGGGTAAATTCGCGTATCGGTTGGCCCAAAACCGCAACAGCAATTGCAAACAAATGGTTGGACGAAGGGCTGCACGACACACCAATTACTCGCGATTTGAAATGGGGAATTCCGGTAAATAAGCCAGGGTATGAAAATAAAGTTTTCTATGTATGGTTTGATGCGCCGTGGGGTTATGTTTCGATTTCACAAATTGCGAATCCTGATTGGGCGTCGTGGTGGAAAAATTCCGAATGCCACTATACGCAATTTATGGGCAAAGATAACGTGTCTTTCCATGCCGTATTTTTCCCGGCCCAAGAAATCGCCGTCAATGACAATTGGAAAACGGTCGATGTATTAAAGGCGCTGAATTTTATGAACTTTAACGGTGCAAAAATTTCAAAGTCCACGGGCAACGGAATTTTCCTTGATGCGGCACTTTCCATTGCACCATCGGACTGTTGGCGGTATGCGTTGTTGGCGTCCGCACCGGAAAGTGACGATACGGACTTTACAATGACGCGGTTTGCGGAAATTGTGAATAAAGATTTGAATGGTTTGCTGGGGAACTTTGTGTCGCGTGTATGCAAATTATCAAACAAGAATTTTGGTGATACTGTGCCAAGCGCGGGCGTGGCGGATACGGAATTGGCGGGCAAAGTGAACGAAAAAATTTCCGAATTGACCGCGGCACTTGATGCGTGCGAATTCCGCAAATCTATTGTTGCATTGCGCGATATTTATGGAATTGCGAATGAATATATGACCGCGAAAGAACCGTGGACATTGGTTAAGAACGGTGATACGGCGGGCGCGGCGGCGGTGTTAAATGAATGTTTCCAATTGATTGATTTGTTTGCACGTGTGTCGGCACCGGTTATTCCGAATGCGGCGGCAAAGATTCAGAATATATTCGAAACCAAACATGATTTGTCTTGGCCGGCGCAATATGAACACCGTGTTTCGGCGGGCGAAAAGTTCACTGTGCCGGAAAATTTGTTTAGTCGGATTGAGTTAGAAACAAACAAGGAGTAAGAAATGAAACCCGAAGTATTCGTTAGTTTTACAGTCACTATACATACATCTTTGGCCATAGAACACGAGTTTCCAAATATTAGTATTGATGGTTTACAAAAATATATCTTGGAACGTGGTCCAAAAAATTTCGATATGCCTTATGTTGTGACGATTAAACGTAAAAATAATGTTGTTGATACTGATGAAACATGTAAAAAGATTCCTTTGCTTCACCAACATGATTATATTAATAACCATCCGATTATTTCGACCGAAGACGATTGCAAATTTGATATTATTATGCCGAAATTGATATATGCAAAAGATGTACAGGAATACTTAATTAAAACATACGGTTCTGTTGGCAAATTTGACCCAAAAGAGTTTGATCCAAAAACGCCGGTGTTTTTTGAGATTTTCGAACATACAAGTGTCGGATTGCGCAATTCAAAAACTGGTATGCCAACACACATGAAATGGCGTACTGTGAATTGTAAACCATTATCAAAAGAAGACATTGTTGTTGATGAAAACCTGAATCAAATTTGGCCGGCAAAAACAAATAAACCACCAGTTAGATTAGTTGAATTGTTAAATAAACAAACAGAAAAGGTATACTAAATGAATTTGGAACAAGTTGTTAGTTTTGATTTGCGTCTTACGGGGCCATGCACACAGTGTCATAACGGTCCGGTTAAACAAATTTATTCAATTGAAGATTTGGCGGAATATACGCGCAAATATCCTTTACATATGAATATACCATATACAATTGTAATAGAACGCGTTATTAATAAAAAAGTGACAGATAAATATAAAATTTTGGTTGGCGATAAATTGATTTATCCGAACGATATTGATGCCTTTTTGAAAGACCAATATAAAAATACATTTAATTTTGATTTGAAAAAAACAGAAAAAAAACCAGTTATGTTGGACGGTGTTCCCGGGCATTGTTTTGTTCGTTGGCATTATTTAACCGATGCAGATACTTTTGTAGAAAGAAAAACACTGAATCAAATTTTGCTGGTTAAAACAGGTACACCGCCGATTATGCTATTTTTGCCGATTAAGACGGGTAAACC
>JAFOVN010000003.1 GCA_017392345.1 Alphaproteobacteria bacterium
TACTTAAAGCAACCCGTGTCCGTAATAATCGCTGTCATCAACAAACGCCATACAACAAAGTCCGCCTGCCAATCTGCGCGTTTCATCAATTCATAAACAATTTCCGCCGTTGCCGCCGCCGTATCATCATCAATGCACAGCGCACAACAATCTTTGTCTTCGTTTTGATGATGGTCAATTTCAATTACGTCCCTTGCACGTTCCATAAACCGCGCCGCGCCACCGATATTATGTGTCACACGACAATCCATATCCATAACAATCGCAACATCCACGCGTGCATCTTCTTCAATTTTTTCAAAGAAACGAAATTTTTTCCGCAACGGCACATCGTCCAAGTTATCAGGTATATTGCCGTCATACACACATGTCACTTCTTTGTCATAGTTTAATTCAATAAGCCGCGCCATCGCCAGCACCGAACATATCGCGTCGCCATCAGGATTTTTATGTGCGAACAAAAATATCGAATTCGCCGCGCGAATTTTTTCATCAAAAATATCCAACTGTTTTTGTGTTATCATAACGCAATATCTTCCAATACAAATTGTGCATTTACGCGACCATTGTAAGAATTCTCACAAAGACGCCCCAACACCATTATTTTAGTATTTATGTTCGCATCGTCCAGTAAAAAATCACCAACCGGCGTTCCAACCAAATTAAATCCGACAAAATCAAGACGCCCCCCCGTCGATGTTCGAAACGCGCCGCGCAAATGCGTCGCGCCATGCCCCATCACCGTTGCGAAATTCAAAACCGCCCCACGCAATGCCAAAATCGGTTCAGGGTTGCCCTGGCCAAATGGTTGCAATTTTTGCAATTTCCTAACCAATTGCAATGTTGCGCCCGCGGCGTCCATTTCCGCGTCAACCAATACATCGCAATTTGGCCTTGCACCGTTTAATTGCGCCAACACCGACTGTTCCAAGAATTCACAAAATTCCGCTTCGTGGGCCGCGGGTAATGAAAACCCTGCCGCCGCCGCATGTCCACCACCTTCGGTAATTATTCCACGCGCCAACGCGTCATGAATAATTGCACCCAAATTTATCGCCGCAATCGAACGCCCCGAACCGTTTATCACCCCATCAATACGTGTCGCGACACAGGTCGGCAAATTATACCTGTCTTTTATGCGCCCGGCGATAATTCCCATAACGCCACCATGCCAATTGTCACCACAAATAAACAAACTGCTTTTTCCGCACTCGCAACATTTGTCGGCAAGCGCCGTTGCCTGGTCCATAATCGCATTTTGAATACCGATTCTTTCCTGATTTAATTCATCAAGTTTTACCGCCAAATCATGCGCAATCAACGGATTATCCGTAAGCAATAAATCAAGTGCGGGACTTGCCGAATCAAGTCGCCCCGCCGCATTCAAACGCGGTCCCAAAACAAACCCGGCGGCATATACTGAAATCTTGTCTACCTTGGCAATTTGCATCAATGCCTTTAATCCAACATTTTGCCGCAACGACAAAACCTTTAATCCCGTTGCAACAAACGCACGATTTAATCCAACCAAAATCATGGTATCACAAATTGTTCCCAATGCCACACAATCAAGGTATTCCATCAAATTCACGGAATTTATTTTATCTAACAATTCTGGGGTTCCAATGGACTTTAGTTTTCGATTCAACGCAACCAAAACCAAAAACGCAACACCAACCCCCGCAAGGTATGTTAAACCCGAATCATCGTCCACACGTTTTGGATTCACAACCGCATCCGCCGCCGGAATCACCGCATCAGGCGAATGATGGTCGGTGATAACAACACGCATCCCCAATTGCTTGGCCTTTTCAACCTCTGTGCCACCACTTATTCCGCAATCCACGGTTATAAGCAATCGCGCCCCCTTTTCATAAAGTTCATGCACCGCATCACTGTTTAGGCCATAACCTTCACCTTCACGCGTGGGCAAATGCCAAATCACATCCGCACCAATGGTGCGCAGATATTTCACAAATATCGCGGTTGATGTCACACCATCAACATCATAGTCACCATACACGGCAATTTTTTCATTTTTCAAAATCGCATCTGCGATGATATCAACCGCCCGCTCACAATCACGCAGGACAAACGGGTCCGGCATATAGTCATGAATTGATGGGTTAAGAAATTTTTCTGTGTCTGAATCTGCAACGCCACGATTACGCAACACACAGCGCATTAAATCATCGTCATTTGACGTATCATTACAATCCGACACCACCCATGCCCGCCCCAGCATGGATTTTTCAACTATGATTTTCAACTTTATCACTCTTATTTTATTATCAGGATTATTATAACCTAAAATTATTCAAATAGCAACGGCAGTATCGCATTCAATATCCGCCCTGCGGTTGGCGCCGCATTCCACGCCGCCGTCCGTTGATTACTTGATGCTTCGGTTCTTTGTGGTTCATCGATTGTGACCATGATTATATATTGTGGTGCCTCTATTGGAAACACACCAACAAAGGTTGTCATATTTCTTGACCGGTCTGTCTGACCGCCGATATGCTTTTCCGCAGTTCCCGTCTTTCCACCGATGTTCATTCCCACAACACGCGCATTACGACCGGTTGTTTCTTCGGCGATACGATACATAATGTTGCGCAATCGTTCCGATATTTCCGGCGCCAAAACACGTTCACCAACCATCGGCCCAATTTCTTTTTTAAGTATTGTCGGATAAATATAGATTCCACCATTTATCATTGAATTTATCCCCAACAACACATGCATTGCCGTGACATTTATACCCTGGCCGATTGAAACCGTTGCGCGTTCCGCCGGCCCCCATTGACGCGGCATTTGTGGTTTTGCCGTTCGACCAAAATCAAGTGTCAATGGTTCATCAATATGAATCCTATGCAAAAATTCCTGTTGCGTACCATACGGCAAATCGTGCGCTATCTGGGCACTGCCCACATTACAAGAATGCAACATTATTTCATCGACAGTTAAATACGGACGTGGCGGTTTAAAAGTCCGCACATCCGAAATACTATAAACCGTACGATTAAATTTATCTTTTATCGGATACGGTTTTGTGACCAAGTATTCCTTTGTAATTCCATTTTCAATTGCCATGGCGGTATTAAACACCTTAAAAACCGAACCAAATTCATATGTCCCGTCCAGTGGCGGAAACATCGAACGTTTGAAATTGGCGTTTGGCCACGACACCATGGCCAGCATTTCACCGGTCCGTGAATTCATCAACATTCCCATTGCACCCTTGGCATGATACATATCAACCGCCCGAATCAGTTGTTCGTAAAACACGGCCTGAATCCGCGAATCAAGCGACAATTGCAACGGTTCGGTATTATTTACCAAATAATCTTCAAACTGTTTTTCAATACCGGCGCGTCCCTTTATTTCACTATCGCTGATTGATTCACCAACGAAACCAACGATGTTTGCAAACAAACCACCCTTGGGATGTATGCGTTCTTGTTTTAGTGCAACTTCGATACCATCAAACCTGTTTTCCCTTTTCAACGCATCACGGCAAATTCTTTCATCTGCGTTCTTTTTTATAATCACACGTTTGCCAATATTTATTTTATTAAAAATATCTTGTTTTGAATATTCATATTCGAAAAATTTATTAAGTGTATCTGCAACACTATCCGGTTTTTTTACCAAACGCGGTGTCAAGGCGATATCGCAAGTCATCAAATTTTTCGCCAATATTTCGCCATTTCTATCGATAATATCGGCACGCTTTACAACCCATTCAGACTTTCCAACACTTTGGCGGACGCGATTTGACCCTTTGGCCGCAAGTTGAATTGTCCGCCCCGCAAAGACAACAAACGCCGCCAAAAAAAGCCCATAAACAAAACGCAAACGCCTGTGCCCCACCGCATTACCGATGGCACCAGTGATTCCATGTTTAAAAATATCCCTTCCTACTTCGAACATTATTTATTATCTATTCTATCTGGCAATTCTTGAATTTCAACCGATTTATTAAAACTTATTGCTTCAACCTTTGAAAGTCCACTTATATCCATCGCATTACGCAAATTTTCTGGCCGCACCAACATTGCAAACTCCGTTTGTGCCAACGCAATATCTTGTTGCGTTTCACGAATCATCCGACGCACATCCCGGCGTTCCCTGTTTTGCGTCCGATAACACACTTGTAATGCGACCGTAAGCGCAACAACCAAAATCAGCATTGCCGACCCGATACGAAACATTTTTTCTTCTTCGTTCATCTTTTCACCCGAATAAATTCCTTTGCGTGTATTGTATCACAAATTTTTCAAAAAACGAATCATAGAATTGACCCCATTCAATCGCGCCGCACCGATATTTATTTTAAGTTCCAAAAACATCTTTTCCAAATCAATTTGCCGTATTTCATCCGAAGTTTTGCCGTCAACAATCGACAAAATTATATATAAAATCCCACGCACAATTGCCGAATCCGCCACGCCATAGAAATTGTTTTTTTCCCGACAAATCTGAACAAACGATGTGCAACCCAAAATTTCACTGCACACCGCGCCCGCCGGCACCGGCGACAATTCTTTACCCAAATCCATAACGAATTCCAATTTTTCAACCGGGTCAATAATGGAATCCAAAGTTTTTTTTATTTGTTCAAATTTCATTTTTACCAACCACTGTTTGTTAAGTCCAATTCTATACGCGCTGCATCGGACATACGTGACAAATCCCACGCCGGTTCCCACACCAATTCAACATTGACCGGAACTGGTGCAACAACGGCCGACACCGCGTTTTTTACCTGGGTCAAAATATCTTCCATCATGGGGCATGTCGGACTGGTAAAGGTCATTTTTATATTGACGGAATCTTTCGCGATATCAATATCATACACCAAACCCATATCCCAAATATTCACCGGAATTTCCGGATCATATACGGTTTTAAGTGCACCGATAATATCATCTTTTGTGAACGCCATTTTTATTTCACTATTTTATTTATTACATCGATTGTTTTGTTTATATCGTCAGCCGTATTCTGTGACCCAACCGAAATTCGAATCGACCCCGGAATACCCATCCGCGCATGAATCCACGCGGCGCACATATTCCCCGCACGCACACATATATTATTCGCACCAATCAACGCGCCAACATCCAACGGATGCATACCGTCCACAACGAAACTTAAAATCGCCGCATCACGCGTGGTTAGAATTTTCACCTTTGGATTTTTTACTAATTCATCATACGCATATTTTATCAAATCAAGATTCGGCCGATGTTTTTCCAAATAATCAATTGCCGGCGTCAATCCCGCAATCTGGGTCAGTGGCAATGTTCCGGCCTCCCACATTTCGGGTGCTTCGTTCAAAATAAGATTAAGGTCTGGATTATTTTCGTAAAACAATGCGCCCCCCGAACCCTTTGGTGCAGATTCCATACCACCGACACGCAAAACCATTCCACCGCCGAACTTGTCCGGGAATAATTTCTTTGAATCGCGGATATATAAAATTCCAACACCCGTATCCGCACCAATTTTATGTCCCGAAAACACCAAGAAATCACAGTCCCATTCCTTTACATCTATCTTTTCATGAACAACATATTGCGATGCATCAACAATCGTCACAACATTCGGATTTTTCCGTCGCGCGGCGGCAATA
>JAFOVN010000032.1 GCA_017392345.1 Alphaproteobacteria bacterium
GATGTTCAATGTATGCAGGATTTAATAAAAACCATATCAAAAGATAGACCTGTGGAAGACTTTTGGAAAGTTATTCTTGATAAAATAAATGATGAAGATTTGGTTTATGGTGGTTTTTCAGAATTTGAAGTTATCGGGACATTCATGAACAAGAATTATCCAGATAAAATTGCTTTCAGACCTTTGCGTTCCAACAGAAACGCCGCAAATATTGTTGGCCGTAACCCAAATAAGTTCGATATGAGGGCACTGGCCAGCAATTATGATTTTGTGAGTTTTGAAAAAACGCATAAAATACAAATAGGGGTATTAAAAATATTTAAAAACAAAATTAAAAACCTTTTGAAATATATTACCAAGAGATAATGACGATGAAATTATTTAAAAAAACTGTTTCTGGGACTGGTCGGGTTCATATATATTTTGCTGGTATAAAAATCATTAGTTATCAAGCGCATGTTCAAGGTGACATCAATGGGCTCGGGAATAATATATCTGTTCCACGTTCTCACAAATGTCAGTTGCATGTTCATGGCAATAATAACAGTATAATCATAGAAGAGGTGCCAGAAAACTATTCCACGAATTTAATATTATATGTCGGATTTCCAGGGACCGAATGTAACAATTGTAAAATCCATATTGGCAAGGGTACTTCGTTTGAACAGGCCAGTATTGTTGTATGTGACAATGATACGGTGATAGAGATTGGCGATGATTGTATGTTTTCATTTTTGGAACAAATATGGGCCTCTGATACACATACGATAATTAACGATAAACAAGAAATTATCAATATCGGACATCATGTAAAAATTGGTAATCATGTTTGGGTTGGGGCGGATGTTAGCATTTTAAAAAACACAACCATTGGTGATAATTGTATACTTGGAACGAAATCTGTGGTTGGTGGTAATTTTACCAAACCTGGGTGTGTGATTGCTGGAAACCCAGCGCGCGTTGTCAAAGAAAATGTAAATTGGTCCAGACAACGACCAAATGAATATATTGCGGGGGGTAAAAAGTGAAAATCGTTAAACTGATGGGTGGGCTTGGCAATCAAATGTTCCAATATGCGTTTGGGTACGCACTTGGCCGTATTAGTGGCGACAAAGTTTTATATGATGCGTCATGGTTTGATTGGGCGGCCAAAAATCCAGATAAAGTCACGGTTCGCAAATATGAACTTGGGGTTTTTAACGCGAATGTTGAATTTGCAACCAATGATGAAATTAAACGTGCGCTGTCGCGGTCATTGTTTAAGATGTTTCCAATAGTCAGAGAGCCAGATTCAATGTTTCACCAAAGGTTACTGCGCAAATCTGGGAATTATTTTGAAGGCTATTTTCAATGTGACAAATATTTTTGCACATTCCGCGAAGACATTTTGAACGCTTTTCAACTTCGTGATGGCTTGGACAAAGCAAATTCAGAAATTTGCGAAAACATAAAATCTTGTAATTCTGTATCATTGCACATACGGCGTGGTGATTATATAAATTTGCCCGACATATACGGGTCGTGTGATTTGTCTTATTACACGAACGCATTGGATATTATTGCATCACGGGCGGGAACACCAAATGTCTTTGTTTTTTCTGATGATAAAGATTGGGTCAAAGATAATTTAAAAATCAAATATCCATGGACAATGGTTGATATCAATGACGGGAGCAGGGCGTTTATGGACATAGAACTTATGCGAAATTGCCGCCATAATATAATTGCGAATTCGTCTTTTTCGTGGTGGGGCGCATGGCTAAACCAGAATCCAGATAAAATTGTCATCGCACCCACAAATTGGTTTTCAAATGGCGCAAAGACGGATATTATTCTGGATTCTTGGTTAAAAATTTAACAAATATTATACTTAACTTGCGATATATCCATATGCGGTCCAGTTTTTGCGAACGGAATTAGTCACATGTATTACACAGCCCGTTTCGGACATTGACTTCGCACCCGACCATTGCAGACCCGCCGCAGAATCATTGACCGTAATCAGTCCAAGCACCAATGTATAGTTCGTATCATCAAATGCCACGGGATACACAACATTTATATCTGCATCGGTCGTGCTGGTAACAATTCCGCCTTGTTCAACCCAGCCACTTTTATATTTGCGATACCATGTATAGTTGTTTTCGGCGGTTGGTATTTGCGTTTCGATTACATAATCCAACAGATTGCTTGTGCGGGAATCAATTGTCCCGACATTTGTTGATAAATCGGTAACAGTTTGCCGCAATGTACTAACGTCTCCAAGGGCCATAATTTGTGCGCGAACTGTTGCGATATCTTCACTTATTGCCGCGATTCGTGCCAACAGTGTTGCCGTTGAATCTTTGTCGGCTATTTCGGCGTATTGTGTACGCAATGTTTCCAATTCATCTTGCAAATCTTTTAACACTTCCATCATATAATTCATATCTTGGTTTAGTGTTGTTGGGTCGATTTTTGCCGTTGGTTGATAATCAATTGCACGCCCCAGGGGCAGGGCGCGCGCGATTGTTATACTGTCCAACGCGGTCGGCGCGGTTTCAAACACAACCTTGCCACCCGTATACGGAATGTCGGCGTCCACACCGCCCGGTGTGCCGATAACCTGGTACCCGGTCGCGGGTTCATTGTTTTTTGTCACAATAACATTTGTGCTTTCAAAATATGGAAAATTAAAGGTAAATTCCGTCGTTTCCCCGTTTCCCATGTATGATACTTTTTGCATTTTTTCTCCTTTTGTTATAACAAAAGGCCGCGCAATTATGCGCGACCAAATAAAAAAACGGACAACATCCGCCCGCTTCGTGTCATGTATTATACCATAAAATTCGATAAAAAGCAACGATTTTTTCTTGATTTTTCATTATTTTTTCTATATAATGCATGCCGATTTCCGTGGGCGGGCGCGGAATCGGTCCGATTAACCCCGCAAGACCTCGCGGTTTTTACAATAAAAAATTGCTGCGACGGCAAACTTTGTATGAATTTATAATGAAAGATTTATCCAAAGATTTATTTAACCCCATTGCCGGGGAAGATTTCGTCAAAATGTTTGATGAAAACTATGGCAAACAAGAAACACTTCAGGGATACGCAACCAAGGGCACGGTCAAGGATATTCGTGGCGATTTCGTGTTGGTTGATGTTGGCCTTAAATCCGAAGGTCGCGTGCCACTCAAAGAATTTGGCGCATCGGTTCCGGCGGTTGGCGACATTATTGACGTGTTCGTTGAACGCTATGAATCACGCGAAGGAACGGCGGTCTTGTCCTATGCCAAGGCGCGCGCCGAAAAGGCATGGAAAGAACTTGAAAAAATGGTTGCCGAAGGCATCGACCCAGAGGGAACAATTATCGATGTCGTTCGTGGTGGATATACCGTTGACATCAACGGCGTGTTTGCGTTTATGCCGTCATCTCAGGTTGATCATAAACCAATCCGCGATGCAAAATCTATGATCGGATTAAAAGACAAATTCCGCGTATTAAAAATGGATGCGTTGCGCACAAACGCAATTGTTTCCCGTCGCGCGATACAATCTGATACAATCGCCGCCGCCCAGAAAGAGGCATTAAAGAACATCGAACTTGGCGCGGTTTTGGAAGGTACGGTTAAAAACATCACCGATTACGGCGTGTTTATCGATTTGGGCGGTATTGATGGTTTGCTGCACGTGACAGATTTGTCTTGGAAACGTGTGAATCATCCGCGTGAATTGGTGCATGTTGGCGAAAAGATTAAGGTCAAGGTTATTCAATTTGACCCGGAAACGCATCGTATTTCACTGGGCGCGAAACAATTGGAAGAAGACCCGTGGGAAACCGCATCGCGCGCATTCAATGTTGGCGATACCGTCACTGGCAAGGTTTCATCGGTCACCGATTACGGTGCATTTATCGACCTGGGGAACAATATCGAAGGTTTGGTCCATATGTCCGAACTTTCATGGACAAACAAAAATATCCACCCGTCCAAGGTCCTTCAAAATGGCCAGGAAGTCAACGTTATGGTCCTTGATATCGACCAAGAAAAACGCCGTATTTCATTGGGATACAAACAATTGCAACCAAACCCGTGGAAGCAATTTGCCGAAACCCACAATGTTGGCGATGTTATCACTGGGCCGATTAAGAATACAACCGAATTTGGATTGTTTGTGGCGCTGACACCGGAATTGGACGGTATGGTTCACATTTCCGACCTGTCTTGGAATCGCCTTGACGAAGAAGAATTGAAAAAATTCGTTCGTGGCCAAGAAGTGACGGCGAAAATCTTGGACATCAATCCGGAAAAAGAACGTGTCACATTGGGTATTAAACAATTGACGGCGGGCGCGGACAATAACGCGGCATCTATCAAGAAAGGTGCGGTTTTGTCCGGGACGGTTTCCGCAATCACACCCGACGAATTGATTTTGGATTTGCCGAATGATATTAAGGGCACAATCCGCCGTACCGATTTGTCGCGTGAAAAATCCGAACAGGATACATCCAAGTTCAAGGTTGGTGACACGGTAGAGGCATCTGTGGTATCCGTGGAAGGTAACAATGTTAAATTGTCAATCCGCGCACTTCAGGTGACACTTGAAAAGCAAGCGGTCAAAGAATACGCGAACGAGGCCGACAGTGGTTCCGTCCTTGGCGATATCTTGGGCGCCGCCATTGAAAACAGCAAGAAATAATCAAAGCACGTTTTCAAAACGAAAACTCCCCGCAGTCGCGGGGAGTTCGTTTTAATAACAAACGGATTTACCCGAGTCTATTACGGGCGTACAGGCGATAGAGCATAAGAAGTTTGCGATGATTATACCCGGTATAACCACATGTTATGTGTTTTTGATTGTCTTCGTCCTGTTGTGTTTCATCGTTTTCTGCCTGTTGTGATGGGTCGTAATCGGTTATACAGACATGTGTTTCTGGCAGCTGTATTGTGCCAAATAAGTAAGTGCCGTACGTGGGGCGTTCATAACCTTTACGCGCTTCCTTTGGTAGAAGCGGGTTAAATAGAGCCCGAGCATTGCTGTATAGATCATAACGTTTGCCTAGATAGACAAAACTGACTATGTGCTCGTGAAACCTATCCGTTCGGCGACAAATATCACCATATTTCATGACCACTTTCATAAGTTCTAACACCTCTTTTTCGTCCCAAAAAAAAGGCACTTTGTCCCAAGGAAGTTCCTCTGCGCGTTTAAATATACTTTTTGTCATAACATTCTCCTTTTGGTTATTTAGTTATGTTGCATAGTAATATAATACAAAAAATTACAATGTCAATATGTTTTGTAAAAAAAATTTATATTGTTAACGCACAATTAAACCGGGACAGTGGTTATTATTCTAGAACGCACATGCCCCGCCCTTGCGGCGGGGCCGATGAGACTGAGCGATAGCGATGGTCAAATCGGGGGCGGGTTTTATAATATCTTTTTGACACGCCCCCGCATCGTGCTACGCAATGCTTGCACTCTGCGACCCCGCCGCAAGGGCGGGGTAGCGTTTCTCTGGAATTTTAAGCGTTCCATTTTAATTGTGCATTAACACAAAAATCTTTTTATATTGATATGTTTCTTATAATCCATTACAATTATCCCAGAAGGAAAAAACACAATGAAACCAAAAATGATTCTTTTGATGGGTGGCCAAGGCGTGGGCAAGGGCACATTTGCGCGAATGCTTATGGAACGCGGAAAATACGAATACATTGAAACGGGCGCGATATTGCGCGCGTTGCCACCGGAATCAAAACTTGCGGGGATTATCGCGCGTGGCGAATTGGTGGCGGACGGTGATTTATTTGAATTGCTTGCCACGCATTTTAATACGAATTCCGATATGATTCTTGATGGTTTTCCAAGGACCGTAGGCCAGGCAAAATGGATTGTCGAAAATTATTCAGCCAGGTTTGATATTCGTGTGATATACCTTAATGTGCCGGAAACGGTCATGATTGCCCGGATTGAAAAGCGCGTGCGTGAAGGTGGAAACCGCGCGGACGATGCGGACACCGCCATTGTTCGTCGTCGGTTGGATAATTTTTGGCGTATAACCATGCCGGCAATCGAATGGCTGCGAACCGCACCCGGAATAAAGTTTTCCGATATTGACGTGACCGACCCGGACGCCGATAAAAACTTTGTAAAAATTCTTGCCGCATTAAATTAAACAATCCGGCGGCGAATGAATATAAACAGCGCATACCCCAAAAGCAACGCCATAATAAGTGCAAAAATAACAACCCCGGTATCGCCATGTTCCGCAAAGGGCAGGGCAACATTCATCCCATAATATCCCACAACCAATGTAGGCAACATTAAAATAATGTTCCACATAGTAAGGCGGTTAATATATGTGTTTGAATCCATATTGATGACGCTTTCAAATGTTTCCTTGATGGATTTTAGCATTTTCGTATAACTGGTCACGACTTCTATGCCCTGGGATAATTCAATCCGCGAATCTTCCACCAATTCCACGCATTCATCGGTTTTTGCAAACCCGCGCACCTTTTCCAATTTATCCAACACCGAAAGGTTGCCTTTTAGTCCGGTCATATAAAGTGTATAACTGTTTTCCACATCGAGTAATGCCAGCAATTCGCGCTTTCTTATTTGTTGTTGCAGGTTTTTCTTGGATTCCACCACGCGGCGGTTTAGTTCTTTAAGGCACCGCAAGTAAGATTCTGCGATATAATATATAATGTTCAAAATAAATTCTTCACGCGAAGTTTTTTCGGACTTTTTAATCCGGTCCAAAATATCGCACCGCTTGCGACAGACGGTAATAACGCGATTTGTCGAATAAATAATGGACAACGGTTCCGTGTGCCATTGTGTATCGGTTTCGCGGTTAACAATAGGAAAGCGGACAATTATAACCTTGTAATCATCTTCAACCTCTATGCGTGGTTGTTCGTCGGGGTCCAAAATGTCGGAAATGGTATCTTCATCAATCTTGTATTCGTCTTGCAGTTTTTCAAAATCATCATGATCGGGGTTCCCAACATTTATCCAAGAAAAAGATTTTAATTTTTCCGTATCAAACATATCCGCCCCCTTTTTTTGCCGTTGCATTCTATTCCCATAAAATATAAAAAGCAAATTAAAAAAAGTTTGATTTTGCGAAAAATCATGTATAATCCGAGCATCGGGAGTCGAGAGTGATAACACGAAAGGATTTATCATGTATTACATTGATAGTTTTGGTGCACAACTAATAGAGAGGAGATCTATACTTCGAGATCGTGTCGAAAGACAACAACAGGGACCCGATGTGACACTGCAGACGGTTTTAAACATGTTGCATGCTGCTAGAAAAAGTGCGATGCCCATAGGATTTAATTTAGGACTCACAGAATTACTTCTTTCGCATCAATGGTTGTTTTTTGAGAAACCTGGAGAAGAGGTGGCCTTCACGCATGATTTCCCTTCTCTGCGCGTTTTGTTTGGCGACCAAAGATCAACTTTCAAAAGTTTAGCGCGTCACATAAGGTCCATCCCGTCATACCATGCTTATGAAATAGTAAAACTTAACGCGAAACCAGCAACAGGAACTTTCCATATTGTTGAGATCAATGATAAGAGTAAAAAAATAGTGGTAGATGATAAGGACTATACTATTGTTGTTGAACCGCTTACTTTTGCACAGGTTTATCCAAAATTGTCAGAAAACAAGGGACAAGTTTTGCCGATATTTGAAAGTTTTATGATCCCGAAACAAATTCAAGGGATTTTGCCGGCGCAAAGGGAAGAGTTCTTTGGCAAAAATCGTTAACTACAACTTATAACCAAAACGCCCACGATTTATGTGGGCGGTTTCTTTTTATAAAAAATCATTTGAAAAGGTTTTGGATATTGTTATTATACATGCATCATGAAACAAAAAATCTTTGCATTTTTATTGATTCTTTGCGTGACACCGGCATTTGCGGAATATAAAACCAAGGCAAAATCCGTATTTCTGATGGACTATGATTCCGGGGCGGAAATTGTATCTAAATCTGCGGACGAACTTATGCCGCCGTCGTCAATGTTGAAACTGATGACTTTGGCCGTTTTATTTGATGGGGTGAAATCCGGTCAAATATCTTTGGATGACCGTTTTCCGGTCGGTAAAAACGCGGATTACCAGGATCCGGTTTGGTACCCGGCAAGCAAGATTTGCCTTTCCGCCGGCCAGGATATTTCCGTTCGCGACCTGATTTTGGGGCTGATTGTTTTGTCGGGCGGTGATGCGTCCGTCGTCGTTGCGGAAAAATTGGCGGGGACGGAGGAAAAATTTACCGATATGATGACGGCCAAGGCGCGTGCAATTGGTATGCCGGCATCAACCTTTGGCAATGCAAGTGGTTTACCCAACGATAAAAATTTGATGACCAGTCGCGAACTTGCCACACTTGCGTATCATATAATTGCGGATTATCCGGATCTGTATCCGATGTTTGCAACGCGGCGGTTTGAATTCGGCGAATATAAAACAGATTGGTGCCGCGATTGGGGCAAAACGCACACGGTGAATTATAATAAACTGCTGTTCATTATGCCGGGGGCGGATGGATTGAAGACTGGACACACGGACAAGGGCGGGTACGGCATGGTGGCAAGTGCGACCGCCGGTGGCCGCCGTCTGATTGGCGTTATAAACGGTTTTCATGGCAAGGGTCACGATGCATTGGCGGCGGAAATGAAATCGCTACTGAATCATGGGTTTAATACGACAATGACCCGGGTTTTCTATCGTCCGGGTGACGATGTGACGGCGGTGCCGGTCTGGTACGGGCGCGACGATACGGTTATCGCAACGGTTGACCGGACATTTGCAATTACCATGCCAAAGGAAAACGGTTTGAACGGTGTTCGCGTGCTTGCGCGGTACACCGACCCGATGCCCGCGCCAATTCATGCCGGCGACGTGTTGGGCCAGGTTATCGCCGAACGCGACGGTAATGTTATCGCGCGAACCAATTTGGTTGCGAAATCTGATGTTCGTCGGGTGCGTTTTTTTGGTCGCGCATGGCGTAACATTGTCACAATGTTGACGGGGCGTTAAGATGGTACGTAAATCAAGCATACCCGTTTACGAATTTCCGCATCCGATGGATAATAATAACACAATCGGACATGATGCAACACTGCGTGCGTTTATGGATGCGTGGCAAAATCGCGACACGCATCCGTTGCACCCGGTATGGATGCTGTGCGGTCCGCGCGGCATTGGCAAGGCGACACTTGCGTACCAAATTGCGCGGATGGTTTACGGCAATGTTGGCGATTTTTTCATAATCGACATGGAACGCAACATTGATAAAGACGGTCGGGTAAAATCGGACGGCAAATCGATTTCGGTCTATACTGTGCGTGGTGCGATTGAAAAAATGCAACTTTCATCCATGTCGGGCGGGTGGCGCGTAGTGCTGATTGATTCTGTGGATGCGCTAACCACCGCGGCGGCGAACGCGATTTTGAAATTATTGGAAGAACCACCGGCAAAAACATTATTTTTGCTTGTCACGCATCAGTTATCCAGTGTTCTGCCCACGGTGCGTTCACGTTCGCGCGTCGAAAAAATGCGGCCACTTTCAATTTCAGATTTGCGCCGTCTTTGTGCGCGATTTATGCCGGACGATGTTATCGATGACGAAACATTGCGTCTTGCCAATGGGTCGTTTGGGCGCATTGCAAACCTAAAACAATCGGGTGGCGATGTAATTTATGAACGCGTGATTGAATTTGTAACGAATCCGCGTGCATTACCATCGGACGCAATGAATATTGCCCGGCAAATTGCGCCGAACCCGGAACTTTACGGAATTTTACTGGACGTGATCGCGCACTTTAACCTGGCGGAACTTTACCCGGTGGCAACAAGGGCAATTGCGGATATCGCCCGCGTGAACCTTGAACCCGAAATATCAATATTCAAAATTATATTGGAAATACAAAAATGCTTATAGATACACATTGTCATTTGACCTATGACTTTTCGTCCGTGGGTGGCGCGAACGCGGTTATGGAACGTGCGGTTGCGGCGGGGGTAAAATATATGATATGCCCGACGGCGGACCCAGTGGATATTTTGCCGGCGGTAAAGTTGGCACATGCGCACGATAATGTTTTTGCGACAATTGGAATTCACCCGGAACACGCGGGAACAAATCCGGCGGATTATATTACGGATGAAATTTTGTCCGACCCGCGCGTGCTGGCGGTTGGTGAAATCGGACTTGATTATCATGAAATGTCGGCCGACACGCGCGATGCACAAATTGAATTGTTTGAAAGGCAACTGGACATGGCGCGGCGTGCCGGACTTCCGGTTGCAATTCATACGCGCGATGCGGAAAGTGATACATTTGATATTTTATCACGATATCCCGATATTTATGGCGTTATGCATTGTTTTACATCGGGTTATGATTTGGCGAAAAAAATGCTGGACCGCGGATACTATTTTTCGGCAAGTGGCATTTTAACCTTTAAGAACGCGGCCGATATTCGTGATACATTTTCGCGGATTTCAATCGATAGACTGGTCGTCGAAACCGATAGCCCATATTGCGCGCCCGTTCCATACCGCGGCAAGATTTGCGAACCGGCCTATGTGGTTGAGACGACGCGTGTTTTGTCGGAAATAAAAAATGTTTCATTTGAAAAAATGTGTGATATAGTAATGGAAAACGTAAAAAAACTCTATCCAAAGATAAAGATTTAATATGCCACGCAGTATGATAAAATTTGGCCCTGTTTCCGAAAACCGCAAAGCGCGGTTCAGTTATGTTACCGAAGACACGATAGAGGCGGGCATAGAACTGACGGGGGCCGAGGTTAAATCACTTCGTTACGGCCTGGTCACGATTGTTGATGGGTTTGTGCAGCGGCGCGGAACGGATTTATATCTTGCGGGCATCGAAATCCAAAAATTACCCACCGCGGCGCGCATTACAAACTTTGACGAACGTCGCCCACGGCGGCTTTTGTTGCACCGGGCGCAAATAAACCGCATGATTGGGCGGCTAGATGACCGCGGCGCAACCATATTTCCATTAAAACTCTATTTCAATAATCATGGCCGGTTAAAGGTTTTGCTGGGCATCGGTCACGGTAAGAACCGCGCGGATAAACGTGAAACGATAAAGCGTCGCGAATGGGAAAAATCCCGCGCCCGGTTATTAAAGTCATAAAGATAAAAATGTTATCAACACCGCAAAAATCGCGGTGTTTTTGCATGTTATAAAAAAGGTCTTGCACCGCAAATCCGATTCGTGATATTATACAGCAAGGATTGGAAAGAATTCTCGTTTTAGTCGTCTTTTTTTTGCGGTTTTTGGTTTTTTTGCCAAAACGGCGTTGAACGACAGGGGGACAAAGAGAGGAAAGGACACGTAATGAAACAAAGATTTGTCGTAACGTCGTTAATTGCAATGTTGCTTGTCGTGCCGGCGATTGCGGTCGATGATGTGGTTGAACGCGAAAGCGGTCTTGCGAACAAGACCGTCACATCCAAGGCATATGTTGATCATGAAATCGCGGAACTTTCCTCGCACAAGGTAAATGGCCAGGCATTATCGAACGCCCAAATCACACTTTATGGTGAAGAAACAGAAGATTCTGGTGCCACCAGAAAGCAGGTGGCTCTTTACGATTATTCTGATCCCAATAACCCAACACTGGTTCAAATGGATGCACTTGTTCCCGGGATGGTTATTGTTGTGAAACCAAGGGCAACATTCACGGGAACATCTTCCTTTTATATTGTTATAGCAAATGTAAATGGTGACCGTGGTGCAAGGGCGATGTATCATGGTGAAGAAATTCCGAGTTCTATGTTGTCAAAACTATGGAGTCAAAATGTTCTTACGGCTTTTGTGTATGACGGCACGTATTGGGAATATGTCGCGGGGGGTGAAGACAGTGGCATTGAATCCCTGTACTGGAACGTTAATTATATGCCTACGGCGATAACTGGATACAGCACAACGTTTGACAATACCACCGGTAATTGGCGTACGCGTGATGAAGGCTCTTTTGTCCAAGGCGGAACCTTTGCGAACGCCCTTGCGTTGAAATTGAATAAAGGTTCCGTACTTGATACGGAACACCTGGATATGGTATCGTCAGAATTTGTAGATCTTGTCAATAACACTGGTGGCTACTATACTAACGAATTATATTTATTGCCTGGTGCGGTTAGTGGTAGTAATTGGGCCTATGAGGCAATGAACGCGTTAAAAAATTATGTTCCGACGGTTGATGCCATGGCGACGGCATTGAATGGGTTGTATAATGTTTTGCATTTTGAACTAACACCGCTTACGTGGGGTTCGTCCGAAACAACATCAACGAATGCGTATGATACAACGTTTGTTGGGGATACGGGTGCGACGGCGAACGCATGGCCGGCGGCGGACAAAACAAAATTAATCAATACCGCGGCACTTGCCCAGGGATTGTCATTGAAACAGAACAAGATTGGTGCGACGTGGATAGAGTTTCAAGAATTAAATGGCGTGGATGGGGATATTCTTCAAATGCGTGGGCTTGTTACATCAAACGATGCGGCCAATGATGTTATTGGTACACAAATTGGTCTTATGACAAACGATGATGTTATTTTTGGACTTGGTCTGGATGCGGCCGGGGGCAGTCTTCTCAATGCGAATTACAGTTTTTTCACCGCCAATAATCTTGGGGGACGCTATGATGAACTGGAAAGTTTTGTTCCCACTGTTGCCGCTGTGGGTGAAGCATTACGTGAGCTACAGTATAGTCTTGGTGCGTTTTCATGGGATTCGACTAAACATCCTGCGGCGATTGAAGCATACAGCACTACTTTCAGTGACAGTACAACGGGTGCATGGCCTGCGGCGAATGAAACCAAGGCCCCTAGTGGCGGTGTCCTTGCCAATGCATTATCGTTGAAGCAAAACAAGATTGGCGCGACCAGCGATGGAACAAACAGCACACCGAACTATGTTTATAATGCGACGACGAATCCGGCGGCGGATGGGTCTGTAGTAACCACGACAGGGACGTCGGGCACGGTATCACAACGTGGTATTGCAACGGCACCAACGTATGATGCAAATGATAATTTGACCAATGGATCATGGTTGCCGACAATGAGTGCGGTTGAAA
>JAFOVN010000033.1 GCA_017392345.1 Alphaproteobacteria bacterium
AATAATGAAACAACATTTAATAATAATGTCAGACAACAATTAGAAGACAGATTAAAGAACTGTCAATTCAGATTGGATAATGCGGTTAATATGTTATTAGATGGAACCATTAGTAAAGAAATATACGAAAGTAAAACATCTCAACTGAAACGGGAAATATCAGAAATAGAACAGGAATTAACTAAATGTGCCGATAATTCTGCAGAAATTAGTGAAATCATAGAAAATATCATTGAAATTTGTGGAAATGTTAGAAATCTTATACAGAGTTCGAGAATTGATGAAAAACGAGCAATTTTGAAATTGATTAGTTCGAACTCGACGATTGAAGGACGAAAGGCTTGGTTTTCTTTGAAAAAACCGTTCGATTTACTCTTAAAATCGAACGGTCGTATTTCGTGGTCGGGGCGAAAGGATTCGAACCTTCGACACCTTGCTCCCAAAGCAAGTACTCTACCAGACTGAGCTACGCCCCGATGCGCCACAAATTATATATTATTTTTTACTTAACGCAAGTGTTATTTATACCAACCATTGACAAATAAATCTTTTTTGTAATAATAACAAAAAAGGAATTCATATGTCCAAAAACAAAACCCCACGTGTTGGAATTGGTTGTTGGATTTTTAATCCGACGGGGCAAGTGTTGCTTGGGCGGCGGCTTTCCCCACATGGGTATGGCACATGGGCGGCGCCGGGCGGTAAACTTGAATTTAACGAAGAACTCGCAGATTGTGCTGCACGTGAACTGCGCGAAGAAACCGGAATAATTATCCCCGAAAAAAAATTCCACCTTGTTGGCATCACCAGTGATATTTACCCAGATTCACACTATATCACCCTGCACTATCGCGTGGACGGTATTACGGGCAAACCAAAACTTAGGGAACCGGAAAAATGCGCCGAATGGCAGTGGTTTTCGCTTGATAATTTACCAAGTCCGTTATTGCTGTCGGCACAAAAATTCCTAAAAACGCACCCCCGAATATAATCCTTTTGCATTTCGGTGCGGGCGCACTATATAATTCACATGGAAACAAGAAAAGGAGAAAACATGAAAAAAACACTTGTTGCGTATTTTAGTGCAACCGAAACAACGCGTGGACTGGCCGAAGATTTGGCGGCGGCGATTGGTGCCGATTTGTTTGAAATTGTGCCGATGGAAAAATACACAACCGATGACCTTGATTGGACAAATAAACTAAGCCGCACAACGACGGAAATGAACAACCGCGCATGCCGCCCAAAAATTGCAAAGAAAATCCCAGACCTTTCAAAATATGAAACGATTTTTGTCGGGTTTCCAATATGGTGGTATCGCGAACCGTCAATTATCGACACATTTATGGAATCTTATGATTTTGCGAACAAAACAATTGTTCCGTTCGCCACATCCGGGGGCAGTCCGATTGGCGACGCCGGCAAAAATATGCAAAAACTCGCACCAGATGCACGCGTTGAACGCGGTGCCCGCCTGGACACCGGCCTTTCGCCGGATGCCCTGCGCGAATGGGCAAAAAAGTGGATGTGAGTTAGTGGTTAGTGTAAGTGGTTAGTGCAAGTGAAACGGCGCATTTGCGCCGTTTTGTATAAATATATTTTTGCAAAAACGCTTGATATTTTTGTTTTTTGTGTTATTTTGAAAAAAAACAAAAAGGCAAAAAAAAATGAAAAATCAAAATAAACTTTATGCACTGATATTGATGCTATTACTCGCCGGATGTAAAAACAAACACGGAACCCAAGCGGATTATGATTATGAACTATCGTACCCAAGGGGTGTGGACACCGTCTATGTTATACGAACCCTGGATCAAAGTGCGGGTGCCTATAATCGTCCACGCAAATATGTAGCGGCCACAAATGCATACGGAAACGATTATTACATGGAGTTTAATTTAAATAAAGGAACCAACATGAACACTAAACGTGAACACACAATTTCCTTTATATCTCCTGGGGATACACTCATTATGGTTGATGATCAGGTTGTAAAAAATCTAACATTTGAACGTGAAAAAGCCAAATATAGTCGAAACAGCAATCAAAAACAAAAATAATCAATCAACGGGCGCATTTACGCCCGTTTCTCTTACCACACCAACACTAACCACTAACACTGACCACTATCACTCATACCTCAAACTATCAATCGGATTTAGTTTTGCGGCCTTTATTGCGGGCATCACACCGGATACCAGTCCGACAAAAATTGCAACCGAAATTGAAACGATAACCGGCCAAATGCTAAACGGCACATTATAGCCCAACACAAACCGCCCAACACCCTGCGACAATCCGACGCCAAGTATCAAACCAAACATTGAACCAATAAACGAAATCATTATTGATTCAGACAAAAATTGCGTGATAATCGTGCTTTCTTGGGCACCAATTGCCTTGCGAATCCCGATTTCGCGTGTGCGTTCCGCAACGGACACCAACATCATGTTCATAATTCCAATCGACCCCACCAAAAGTGACACCGCCGCAATCGCAACCAGCAATAATGTCAAATAACTGCTGACCGTGTTCATCGTTTCCATAACCTGTTTCATGTCGGTTATTTGAAAGTCATCCGGGGCGGTGTCCTTTAATTTATGCCGTTCGCGCAAAAGTGCCGTTATTTGGTCCGTGGCGATATTATTATCGGAATCTTGGTAAAGTTTTAACGAAATCATCTGGACGGCGTTCGGAAACCGCGACCCCGCAAGCCGTTTTTTAAGCGTGGTTATCGGAATTATCACCATATCATCTTGGGACCCCATGCCCGCCGCACCTTTGGCCTTGGTGACACCAATCACGGTCATTGGGGTATTACGCACACGGATTATTTCACCCACCGGATTTTTTGGCATACCCAATTCTTCGGCCGTTTCCGGTCCAATCACCGCGTATGTTGCCGCCGTTTTGACCGCATTCATTTCAAAGAACGCACCGTATTCCATTTCTATATTTTGCACGGTCGCATAACCCGGATACACACCGACCATTGACGTGGACCAATTTTTGTTTCCATATACAACCTGGGCACTGCTGTTTTCAACCGGACTTACCGCCGCAACATCGGGCAGGCGCGCAATAAAATCGACATCGTCCAATGTAAGTGTCATACGATTACCACTGCGCACACCCGCGCTTTGCGCCGCACCCGCGCGAATCATAATCGTATTTGTCCCAAGTGATGAAAATTGGTCGGTAATTGATTGCTGAACCGTTTCGCCGACCGCAACCATAACCACCACCGCCATAATTCCGATAACAATCCCCAGCACCGTCAAAAAAGACCGCATTTTGTTTCCCGAAATCGACAACCAAGATTCATGTGCAATATCATAGAATGTCATTTTTTGCGCGCCTTTTGTTCGGATTTAAGCAACACCGATTCATTTTTCGGAATCGGCCCGTCGTACGTTATATGCCCGTCATAAATATGAATCACACGACTTGCATAACTTGCGATTTCAAATTCGTGCGTAATCATGACAATGGTTATTCCCAAATCATTATTTAATTTTTTGAAAAACCGCAAAATTTCATTTCCCATTTTGGAATCAAGTGCGCCCGTCGGTTCGTCCGCAAGTATAATTTTTGGGTCGCCCGCCAATGCACGCGCAATCGCGACGCGTTGTTTCATCCCACCCGAAAGTTGCGTTGGCAAATATGTTTCAAAATTCACCAAATCAACCAGTTTTAGCATTTCGCGCGCGCGACTAATTCTTTCATGCATCGGCAACCCACGATACATCAATGGCAACATCACATTGTCCAAAATGTTTCGCTTTGGCAACAAATTAAAATTTTGAAAAACAAAGCCGATATATTCATTACGCACCTTGGCCAATTCATCGGGATAAAGTGTCGTTATATCTTTGCCATAAAGTTCATATACACCCGAAGACGGCGTGTCCAATGCACCGATTATATTCATGCATGTTGACTTGCCACTGCCCGACGGTCCCATAATCGCAACAAATTCGCCCGGCATAATGTCAAAGGTATTATCAAACAAAACCTGTTGCACCCCTCCGATTTCAAGCGGAAAACTTTTACAGATTTTTTTCAGTGAAATAACCGGTGTTTTTTTCATGCGCGCCCCTTACATTGGCCGTCCGCCGCCCGGTGCGCCACCCATCATGCCACCACGATTACTACCGGTCCGGCTGGTGCTTGATTTTTTCTGTTGTCCCATATACCCGATAATGATTTTATCGCCCTCTTCTATTTCATCAGATATAATTTGTGTTTCGGTTGCGGTCACCAAACCCTTGGCATACGGGACCAAGACAACATTTGACCCACGTTTAATCGCCAAATGATTCGCCGGCGTAACATTTTCATCATTTGTATCAATAATACCATCAAAACTGCGCAACAAAAGTGCGGAATTTTGCACTTTCCACGTATCACGCGCCGCATTCACAATAATCGTCACAAACGCCGTCATCCCGGGCATAAGACGTAAATCAGAATTATCAACATCAATAACAACCGTATAAACCACAACATTTGATGTCGTTGTTGGCGAAAGTCGAACCTGGCGTACGAAACCGTTAAATGTTTGTCCCGAATACGCATCAACCGTAAAGTTCACATTTTGTCCCTGTTTGATAACACCAATGTCGGCTTCGGATACCGATGTTTCAATTTGCATTTTTGTTAAATCTTCGGCGATTTCGAATAAATCTGGCGTTTGGAAAGATGCCGCAACCGTTTGCCCTTTATCCACCTTGCGCGAAATAACCGTGCCGTCAACCGGCGACACAATCGTTGCATACGAAAGATTCGTCACCGCCCTATCATATTGGGATTGCATACGTTTGACCGATTGTAATGCTTGTTCATATGTGGATTGCGATTGTTCCATTTCCGCCCGCGCAATATAGCCTGAATCATAAAGTGATTTATTGCGATTATAATTGCTTTCCGCCAAATTTAATTGCGATTTTGCGGATTCCAGTGATGCTTCGGCTTCGTCCACCGATGCCTTTAACACCGACGGTTCAATTTCCAAAAGTTTATCCCCTTGTTTTACCACGGAATTATAGTCAACAAAAATTTCCGAAATTGTCCCCGAAACTTGCGACCCAACATTGACCGTATTTACCGGTTGAATTTCGCCAGTTGCCGTCACGGTTTGCGACAAATTACCACGCATAATATCCATTGTCACAAAATCTTTTTTTGCAACCTTGGCCGCCGTTCCAAAAAACGCATAAAGCATAACAATCGTCACCGCGCCCGCAATACACCACCATTTGTGTCGACGCCCCCAATTTCTTCTATTTTTATTCATCTTTGTTTCCTTCTAGTTCAGATTTCAAATCGCCGATGGCTAACGCCACCGCCGCCCGTTTAATAAACAAATCATATTTTGCCGCGTTGTTTTGCCTTTGCGCCGACACCAGTTCTGATTGTGCCGTTTGCCAATCAAGCATCGTTGCACGTCCAACCTTGTACATGCCACTTGTCACCTTTTCTGATTCAGTTGCGGATTTTAACAACGCCTTGGTTTGTTCCAAAACCGTTTGCGCGGTTTTATAGTTGTTATATGCGGTAAAAACATCCAATTCCGCGGCATTCGCCGTTTGTTGCTCATTATACTTGGCGCGGTCATAATCTGCCTCGGCCGCGCGCAGGCCATACATATTCGCAAACCCCGCAAAAATAGGCATTGATGCACGAATACCAATCGAACCATTTATTTTGTTTGAATTCGGACTAAACACGTCACCCAAACTATCATCACCCCAAGACACGGACCCTGATGCCGAAATCGATGGCAAATTCCGCAGAAATGCCGAATTCCGCTTGTGCCACGCGGCATCTTTGTTCGCCGCCGCCTTTAATAAATCCGGCCGTTTTTCACGCGCAACCTTTAACAGTTCATCGATACTTTCGTTTTCCGCCTCTGTTCCAAATGTTGACGACATATCGGCAATTGTTATATCGCCGTCCGCCGGAAACGAAAGTTTGGTAAGCAGTGTTCCCTTGGTAATTTCCCGATTATTTTTCGACCGTTCCAACGACAATTTCGCGCCGGCAAGCGTCGTTTCCGCCTTTAACACATCCGCACGCGCAACCGCGCCGGCCTTGAACTTTTTATTCGCCGTGTCATACGCGGTCTGTGCCACCGTCAGGGCGGACTGCGCTGATTCCACGTCCGCGTCCGCATTTAATAATTCATAATAAGAACCAACCAAACCATAAACAAAATTTTGCACGGTCGAACTAAAATCAAACCCGGCGGCACGATACGCAGCAATCATCTGATTCATATCCGCCGTCCGCCGTCCAAAATCAAATATCAAATAAGACGCGGAAATCGACGCGCCATAACCCCAATCGTAATTCGGATGTAATGTATCGGAACTTTGTGCAAAATTCTTGCTTGCATTAACGCCGGCACTAACACTTGGCAAATAATTGGCATACCCGGCATTTTTATTAAAATGACTTGCCCGCAACGATGCATACGCCGCCGCCGTTTGCGGATTCCGACAAAGTCCAAGTTTTATAACATCTTGCAATGATTGAACACCGTCCGGCACATCGCGACGCGTGGCACAGTCATCATCCGCCATCGCCACCGCCGGCAAAATCAGCATAATTGCGAAAAAAATCCCCTTCATTCAAATCTCTCCTGATGATATATTATACCGAAAAAAATCCTAAAAATCATTATTTTTATGAAGATTTAAAATTTTTTTAATAATCACTTGACAATTTGTCTGTTTTGTATTATATTATAAACAACCTAATAACAAAAGGAGCAGAAAATGAAACCTAAAACAATGAAAAAAATTGGTTGGGCCATTGTTGCCGGCGGTATGGTATCTGGGGTGCTTGGTGTTCAAACGGACGATGCACGTATGGAAGCACGCTCTCGCAAAAATGTGACTGACCCGAAACAGCGTGAATTGTTTAAGGAAGATTGCGCATCTGAAAAAACAACCAATGCGATGACTTGGGGTGGCGCACTTGCAATGCTTGCCGGTATCGGTATTGTAGGGGCCGCTAAAAAGAAATCCAGATAAAAAAGACCATATCAAGCAAAATCCAAATAATTCAAAAACCGAAACAAATGTTTCGGTTTTTTTTATTGCCTTGGTGCGGGTATTTTTATTAAACTAAAAATATGGAAAGGATTATACGGCTCTTTATCGCGCCCTGCTTTGCCCTATATGCCACGGTTGTCGCGGCCGCCGTGCGAAAGCCGGCAATGTATGTTGACCCGAACGCATACGCGTATATGTACCCGTATATGAATAATCAAATGCGTACTGATTTGAACCCGGGGACCAGTGTTCTAATGACAAACAACCCAATTGATGTCGTTGTTAAGACCAAGCGTGCCTCCGAACCACGTCGCGTTGTTCCGCGCCCTGCGCAAAAGGCAACTGCACGTGCCGCAACGACCGCGCCAACCGCAAATTCAACCCGCCGTGTTGTCGCACGCGCGGCAACAAACCAAAACACCGCCCCTAAAAACACGCGCCGTGTAGCCCAACGCACCGCACGCGAAAATGCGCGTGTCACAACCGATACAACCGAAACCGCAACGATTACATATGATGTTCCGATGACGCGATGCCTTGCGGGTTATACCGAATGCATGGATAATTACTGTGCCCGGGCAAACACCGCATATAATCGTTGTTATTGCAGTGCACGCCTTACACAAATCGATTCAAAATACCAAGACGAAATCAACGACATGACATTGCAAATAATCCGTCTGCGTGGCGGGGGCCAGTGGACAGACGCGGAAATGAACGAATACTGGATGGAACGCGTGGGCAGGTACGTCGGCGAAAATTCATGGATGCGACTTGAAAACGCAATCGACATTGATTGGCCAACGCCCGAAGAACGAATTCAGGGTCAAAATGTTTTCCTTACCGGCCACGAATACTGTGTCGCGCACCTGCGCAATTGTGCATCGATGGCATCAAACATGCGCGATGCATACCGTTCGCGTATATCACGCGACTGTGATGCATATGAACAAAATATGCAACGCATCCATGACGCCGCCGCCGCGATGATTGAATACTATAGTGAATAAATATCATTTCCCCCGCATTGATTCACAAATCAAATTATGCCGGTATATATTGCGTGCCAAATCATCACTTATCGTATCCCAATCGGCCGCGCGCCCATATATAAATTCGCACGGGCATACGTCCGACGCCGATTTATTCCGCAATGGTATATTTCCGTCGCAAGATGTCACGAATATCGCGCACACCGGTATGAACAGTTTTTTCATTTGCCACCCTTACCATATTTACATTGTTTATAATTTCATTTGTTTGTGCATTTGTGCCATCGGCCGCGCATTTTTCACGTGCAATTCGCGCACCAAAGAAATACGCACCAAAAACCATCGCACAAACGGCGATTATTAAATACTTTTGCATTTTTGTTTTTCCCTAAAAGGAAACGCACCAAATGGTGCGCATCTATTACTGATTCATGGAATTAAAGAAATCATCATTCGTCTTGGTAAGTCGTAATTTATCAAGCAAGAATTCCATCGCCTCCAGCGTTCCCATCGGATTGATAATTCGGCGCAACACATACATTTTTGATAGTAAATCCTTGCCCACCAGCAAATCTTCCTTGCGCGTGCCGGACTTGGTAATATCAATTGCCGGATAAACGCGTTTATCGGAAAGTTTCCGGTCAAGTATGATTTCACTATTACCCGTCCCTTTGAATTCTTCAAAAATAACTTCGTCCATCTTGGAACCCGTATCGACAAGTGCGGTTGCAATAATCGTCAAACTGCCCCCGCCTTCGATATTACGCGCCGCCCCAAAGAACCGTTTTGGCCGTTGCAACGCGTACGCGTCGACACCACCGGTTAAAACCTTGCCACTGGACGGAACAAATGTATTATACGCGCGTCCCAACCGCGTAATGGAATCAAGTAAAATCACAACATCTTGACCCGCTTCGACCAAACGTTTTGCCTTTTCGATAACCATTTCGGCAACCTGAATATGTCGCGTTGCCGGTTCATCGAATGTCGAAGATATAACTTCGCCCTTGACACTGCGTTGCATATCGGTCACTTCTTCGGGCCGTTCGTCAATAAGCAACACAATCAATTTAACCTCTGGATAATTGGTTGCGATGGAATGTGCAATATTTTGCAACATAACGGTTTTACCGGTGCGCGGCGGCGCCACAATAAGCGAACGTTGCCCACGCCCCGTCGGCGATATAAGGTCGATAACACGCGCGGACAAATTGCGTCCCTTGTCCGTGTCACCGATAACCTCCATCTTTAATTGTTCATCGGGGTAAAGCGGGGTCATATCATCAAAAGAAACGCGATGCCGCAATTTTTCCGGGTCATCACCATTTACACGTTCAATTGTTTCCAACGCAAAATACCGTTCAGATTCATTTTGTGGCGCCTGAATTTGCCCTTCGACATAATCGCCGGTCTTTAACCCATATTTTTTAATAAGGTTTGGCGACACATACAAATCGTCCGGCCCGGCCAGGTAATTGCTCTCCGGCGCGCGCAAGAACCCAAAACCATCTTGCAACCGTTCAAGAACGCCGTCACCAATAAGTGTTATTTTTTTATCCGCCGCAAATCCGCGCATAACCGCAAAACGCAATTGTTGCACATTTAATTGCGATGCTTCTTCGATGCCCATATCTTCCGCCATTTTCAACAGCTGTTGTGGCGACTTGGCCTTTATTTCATTTATATGCATTAAAAAGTCCTTTGTTTGGAAAACTTGTGACACAGAACGCGCCACAACCTACTTCGATACATATTATTACACATTTTTATCAAAAAGTCAAGGGAAAGTGATTAGTGCAAGTGTTTAGTGGTTAGTAAAAACGAAAACCGAGGCTTCGCGGCCACACCCGTCGCGGCACGCCGCGCCGCGGTCGTGACGGACTAACACCAAGCCAGGGCAACGCCCCTGGCGCAGTCACGGCGTAGTCGCGACACCGCTTTGCGGTGACGGACGCAGACGGATAACACTTGACATTACCCCGAATTCTTGCTCCAATAAAACCATATTTAAACAAAAGGATATAAAATGGCAGGCAGTATAAATAAAGTAATCTTGGTTGGTAATATCGGGCAAGATCCTCAGGTCCGTACAATGCAAAGCGGACAAAAGGTGGTAAGTTTTTCACTCGCAACATCTGACCGTTGGCGCGACCGCCAAAGTGGCGAACAAAAGGAACAAACCGAATGGCACCGCATCGTGATTTTTAGTCCGAATTTGGTCGAAGTTGCCGAACGCATGTTGCAAAAGGGAACAAAACTTTACATCGAAGGCACGCTTCGCACGCGCAAATGGCAAAATCAACAAGGCGTTGATACTTATACGACCGAGGTTGTATTGAATCAATTCAGTGGCACAATGGTTATTCTATCGGGGGCAAAATCGGTGGATTCAATGTCGGGTTCCACGCCCGCCGCGGCACCCGCACCGGCCGAAGAAATTTCAATTTCCGAAATCGGCGACGATATTCCGTTTTAAAAAAAATTAATTATCACCCATACAAACCGCCGTTTTCGGCGGTTTTTCGTTAACACCCCCGCCAACATCAAAAAAAAACAATGGTGCAAATGCACCATTGTTTACAAATAAAATATTATTTCTTTTTTGTCGGTTTTGCCTTTGCCGGTGTTTTTTTGAATTCACGATATAGTGCCACGATGCATGCGTATGCAATTAGTGCAGATATCGCGGTTATTGCACCACTGATTAAACCGTCAGAAAATATCGCAAACAATATAATTGCCAAGACCAACACAATTGTATAGCCAAGGTTTTTTACCAACGTGGTTAAAATCTTTTCAAGTGTTTTCATATTTGTTCCTTTTGTTATGTGTACGCGATATTATACCACATTTTTGATTTTTTTGGTAGTAAAAAAACGCCACTCGGCGTTTTTTTATCGATGATTTTGATTCTGCCAAATTGATTGCCATAATAACTTAGCATAATTGCATAACGCCAAAGAAAAATATTGATATGGTGTGACATTTGTCATGTACTCGTCTTTGTACGTGACTTTCCATCCATCACCATTTGTTCTGCGTTGCAATTTAACATTTTTTATCATGACGATTTACCTTTTATAAAATTATTTGTCCGCCAAGGTACGCATTCTTTGGAATTGGTCCAAACGAAGAATTTGGCGTGACGTATATGTTTCCCGTTATATCAAATTTCCCGCAAAAATGCAAGATACCTAAATCGCGCAGGAATAAATTACCTTCGATTTTTATGTCGCATGGCAAAACGTATTTATACATGTTTTGCAAATAAAGGTTCCCGCGAATATGTGCGCCATTTTTCAAAACAATTGCTTCTTCGCGCGATTCAATGATAATGTCGCCGTATATTTTCCCGTCGCCTTGGGGTTTTAGTGTCGGATCGTCGGACGGAACCGTTTCAACAACATTTATTGTCGTTTCCATATTGCCCGTTTCCGCATCGCGTTTAATCGGTATAGTTTTTGATATTGTCTTTGCCCCAGATTTCGCGACAACCGTTACGGCCTTTTCGCCCGCGTGAACAACGACCGGCGCACGACGGTAATTTACGATATTGATTATCAGTATGGAAAACAGCACGATTATCGCGATAAGCAAGGTCAGGTTGATAAGTCCAACCAAATTGATTCCGCACAACCATTTCCATATTTTCTTTGCCGCCCAAACGATGCCGTCCCAAATCCACGAACAAACCGCGCAAACCGTGTCAAAAATCCACCGCAACGCACGCGCAATCATACGAAAAGGAAACAATATCGCGCGTTCAAATGCGGTTTCCGTTTGTTGGGCACGTTTGTTCGCCGCCACTTGGTCGGCCGCGCGACGCGTGCGTTTTGCATCAAGTTTTGCTTTTAATTTTTTAAACATTTTCTACCTTTTGTGTTTGTTTTGCTATAAATATAGTATAAAAAAATCATTTGTCAAATGTTTTTTGCCCCGCAGGCGCAATCTGTGTTTGCGCATTACCCGCAATTTTAATTGATTTTACAACAAATTGTGCTAAACTTACCATTACAAAAAGGGGTAGATATGGGAAAAAAGCAACCTGAAACCAATTTATTAGAAAAATGCAAATCCGACCTGCGTCATTCTGTCCGTTATGGGTTGGGCGCTTTTGGTGTGCCAACTTTACTGATTTGGTTGTTTGATTCGGGGTCCGTTGAAAGTAAGACTGCGAGTTCAATACTTTTTTTGTATTTTGCTGCTCTTGGTTTTGGTCCCCGTATTCGTAAAAATGCGGAAAAATATTTTCAGTTAAAAAATCGACAAGGCAGATAAAAGAAAAACCAAATAAATTTTTGTTTCGTGTATAATTGTCTTATGCGATTGGTATTTTTGGCGTTTTTACTGTGTTCTTGTGCGGCGACGTGGCGGCCGGCGGATGATTTTGCGCCTGTTCCGGTGCACGCGGGTAAGTTTGATATTTTGACATACCAAAAAAACACCGACACACGGGGGCCGGTGCATATTTATATCGAAGGCGATGGTCATTCGTTTGACGCCTATGGCGCGCCGACGGGCGACCCGACACCGCGCGACACAATGGTGCGCGATTTGGCGATGCGCGATACCGCCCCAAATGTTATTTATATTGCGCGCCCGTGCCAGTATATAATGTCCGAAAAATGCGACGAAAAATACTGGACCGATGGGCGTTTTGCGCCGGCGGTGATAAATGCGATGAGTATGGCCGTGACCCAGGTTGCATCCGGTCGGCCAATTGTTTTGATTGGGTATTCTGGCGGCGCGATGGTCGGCGGTTTGATTATAAAGCGCAACCCGGCATTGCCGATTAAAAAGTGGATTACGATTGCGGGCGTGCTGAATCATGCGGATTGGACGGCGTATTTTGGGGACACACCGTTGCGGCAATCGTTGAACCTGAAACGGTTGCCGGACGTGCGTGCGTTGCACTATGTTGGCGCGGACGATGATGTTGTGCCGATGGAATTTTCGCAGAAATGGATTGGCGATAACGACAAAATAATTGTCGTTCCCAACGCCGACCATGATGATTTCGCAGATTTAAATATTGATTTTGAATAAAATCGCCGTCCCAGTTGGTCGATGAAATTCGATACAGTAGTATAAAAAACTATTAATTTTGAATTTTTTGTGATATAATTCCATGCATAAGAATGTTGCGAAAGTGTGGAATTTTTTTACTGACGATTATTGCGCCGGTGTTTGTGTGTGCCGACGAAGCATCTTTGGTTGCTGCATTACAGAAAACATATTCCGCGTGTGTTGGGATTGATGCGAATCTTACCGATTTGAAAAAGATGGCGGGTATAAATACTGCGATTACTGGTGTTGGCACTGGACTTGGTGCCGGTGCAACGATTGTTGGTATTATAAAAAACAAAAAAGACGAATTAAGAAAAGATTTAAATAGAAAGTTGTTAGATTTAAAAAATATGTCTGATAAAGAATTTTTAAAATTCTTAGGTGACATATCCTTATACAAAGAATACACAGAAACATTGGAAAAATTGGAACAGGCCAATAAACAATCTAAAAATCTAGGTAATTGGCGTACAGGATTACTTGCCGGAAATACTGCGACCAATGTGGCCGGAGCAATTATTGCCGGTAGAAATACGACCGATGGAGACCTGCAAAATCAAATTGATAATTGTAAAGCCGCGATATCCGAACTTCGTCGTGTAAGAGCAAAAGCACGAATTGATGGTGTTGACGTTAGTGAAGCAAATGCAATTATTTCTGCGTGTGAAGGTTTTGAAACGGTTGACATATCAAAAATAAATGCTCGTGCTAAAGGGGCTATGGTATCAAGTATTGTTGGTGCAACAACAGGTTTAGCGGGGACAATAACCAGTGGTGTAGCAAATAGCGAATCCGTTCGAAAAGATAACATAGATGTATCACAGAAAACGGATGCAGATTGGAATAAAGAAAAAAATCTTAATACAACAGCAAATATCTTAGCCGGGACATCAACAGTGGCATCGGCAACCGCAACAGTATTCAATGCAACACAAATATCAGCAATTAAAAAAGTAGCGACGGTCGCTGAAAAATGCACAGAGGTATTAAAATGAAAAATATCATTAGTGCACTATTTATATTTTTCACCTTTATCGATATAAGTATCGCAATGACTGATACTCGTGAATATGTTAATTGGAACGATTATCCAAATATAGTAAAAATGCTCAACCAACAAACTACTGGGGAATGTACAGGCACTCAGATAGGTAAATACATAATAACAGCTGCACATTGTGTTAACTACCCTGGCTCAGCACAAATTTTGAAACATGATGGAACATCAGATTTTGCAACTGTAGTAGCAACGGGCGAATATATAACAAGTCATAACACAGCGGATGATTGGGCTGTCTTATCTTTAATTGCGTCAGAAAATACGGATTCTACATATGTGTTATCAGAAGACATTGAATCTGATGCGGGTATAACATATGGTTTTGGAGATTTGCGTATTTTAAGTGATATTGAAATTCAAAAAATTAGAGACTATTTAGATGATAATGGTTATATGTACAAAAGTCTTGATGATTTTATAAGGTTGCTACACCAAGATATTCCTGATGTTGGTTACATATATAAAGACAGTGAGAGATTAAAAAAATCTCCATGCAATATACTTGAACGCTCTGGTAATGTTATTTCGACACTATGTACTTTGTCTAATGGCAATAGTGGTGGTGGGTTGTTTGTAAAAGATTCACAAGTTGTGGGAATTGCTAGTGAGGCTTCTCAGAGTACTATTTTACGCGAAAAGAGTTCTTTTTCTTCTGTGAAACCGGTAAAAGCCGCTATTCAGAATTTAGAAGAAAAAACGGTCCAGGGTTCGGAATCTGAAAATTGTGACGAAGATTTTGTAATTGCCAAATTAAGGTCTCTTTATTCACGACAATTCGTGAAAATAGGTAGTTATTATATGGATGCAACCCAAAATAATTTTTTAACAGATTCATGTGGCAACATAGTATTAAAAAAAATTTTTAGTCCAAACGCGAAAAACATTAAATCAATAGAATACATAAACGGAACATATAAATTTATATACCCTTATTGGCATACGTACGTAAAATGCCATGGTGGTGGTACGAACCTAGCCGTAAGCGAAGAAATAGATAGCAGAGCGGACAGGATTGACGAAATTATAACTGTTATTGATGATAATACAGACCATGATGCCAGTATAAGTAGACACGTATCGATTGATAATGGACAAAACTTTTATAACAGCTTTGTTGAAGCATGTGTAAGTTTATTTACACAACAAGAAATAGATGAAATGCCAGAAGATTGGAAAGAATGTTTAGGTATTGACAAGTAGACTATGTGATTTTTGTTTAGTATATGGTATATCCTTTGTGTTTTTCGTTGCCTACGGCTTGGATTTGTCTTGTTTTTGTACATTTCAATTTATGCAAAAACCCTTTGATAACATTGTTATCAAAGGGTTGTGTTTTGCCGCCGTCTTTTTACATCATACCTGGCATGGCGCCTGGCATTTGTGATGCGGGTTTTTCTTCGGGAATTTCAACCATAACCGCACCGGTGGTAAGCAATACGCCCGCCGTTGATGCCGCCGCCATGATTGCGGTTTTTACAACCTTGGCCGGGTCAATAATTCCCGCCTTCATCATATCGACATATTCGCCGGTTTGCGCATTGTATCCAAAATTATATTCTTTGTTTTCAGAAACCTTGCCCACGACGATTTCGCCCGACACGCCGGCGTTTTCCGCAATTTGTGCACACGGCGCAACAATTGCACGACGAACGATATCGATACCGACATTTTGATCGGCGTTTTCGCCCTTGGCCTTGGCCAATGCCGCGCCCGCACGCAACAGTGCAACGCCACCACCCGCGACAATTCCGTCCGCCACCGCGGCACGTGTCGCCGCCAGTGCATCGTCAACGCGGTCTTTCTTTTCTTTGACCTCTACTTCGGTCATACCACCAACCTTGATAACCGCGACGCCACCAACGATTTTGGCAAGACGTTCCGACAATTTTTCACGGTCATAGTCACTGGTGCTTGTCTTTATATTCGCACGAATTTCGTCCGCGCGTGCGGCAATCGCCTTTTTATCGCCCGCGCCACCGACAATAAGTGTTGTTGATTTATCGACAACAACACGCTTTGCCGCGCCCAACACCGCCGGTGTCAGGTTTTCGAATGTCATACCCATATCGTCCGATACGACCGTCGCGCCCGTCACAATTGCGATATCGCGCAACATTTCTTTGCGGCGATCGCCAAAACCCGGTGCCTTGACCGCGCAAACCTTTAATCCCCCGCGCAGACGGTTCAACACCAATGTCGCCAACGCTTCGGATTCAACATCTTCGGCGATAATAAGCAACGGTTTGCCCTGTTGTGCGATGGGTTCCAGAATTGGCAACAATGCCTGAATCCCCGTGATTTTCTTTTCGGAAACAAGTATTTGCGCGCCGTCAAGTTCCGCAATCATTTTCTCGCTATTGCTGACAAAGTATGGTGACATAAACCCTTGGTCAAATTGCATTCCTTCGACGACATCGATTTCGGTGTCCAATCCCTTGGCTTCTTCGACGGTAATAACGCCTTCTTTGCCAACGCGTTCCATTGCATCGGCGATTTTTTTACCGATGTCCGCATCGCCGTTTGCAGAAATCGTTGCAACCTGGGCAACCTCTGAACTGTTTTTCACCGGGCGCGCGTGCGATTCAATATCCGACACGACCGCGGCGGTTGCGATGTCAATTCCGCGCTTTATGTCCATTGGGTTCATGCCCGCGGCGATAACGCGACGACCTTCGCGAAAGATTTTTTGGGCCAACACCGTTGCCGTTGTTGTTCCGTCACCGGCATCATCGCCCGCCTTTTTCGCAACTTCCTGTATCATGCGTGCACCGATGTTTTCCGCCGGGTCTTGCAAAGATACCGCCTTGGCCACCGTGACACCGTCCTTGGTTGCGACCGGCGCACCATACGATTTATCGATAACGACCGTGCGACCCTTTGGACCCATGGTAATCTTTACCGCATTGGCAAGGTTATCAACGCCCGCCGCAATTTTATCAGTATTAAAAATAATATCTTTTGCCATAATTTTCTCCTTTATTTAATTATTCCCAAAATATCGGATTCTTTGACAAGAACATATTCCTTGCCGTCAATTTTAACCTCGTTCGCGGACGCCGCCCATTTTGCGACCAAAACAATATCTTTGGGCTTTACGGTCATCGCCATGCGCGCCCCATTTTGAAATTCGCCGTCGCCGACCGCAATTACTTCGCCCCGTGCGGGCTTTTCACGGGCGGTGTCCGGAATAATGATTCCGCCGGCGGTTTTGTTATCTTCATCCATTCGTTTGATAAGCACATAGTTATTTAATGGTTTAAACATAAACTACTCCTTTTGTTATATTCTGTGCCGATTTTGATAAACAAGATATAATGAATAAAAACAATGTTTCAAGGTGTGCCAAAAATTTCGTCCAAATTTAACGATTTTATGCCAGTATTTATTACAAACATTAGTAGCCAATTTCAAAAATTTGTCAGTCCACTAAAAAATACTTTTTCCAGAAAGAAAGATAAAACCACCAATAAAAACACAAAACCATTGCTCACACACTTACACTTAAAATCTATACATTCCGGAAAGTTGTAGTTTATGCATCTGAACATTTGCATTATATTGATAACGATAATCCAAACCAACATGAACACCATTTACCGACAGGAATTCCACACCCGCACCCGCATGCGCCCAAAGCGGATCAACACCAATATCGTATTCACGCCACGGACTTACAACCGCGAACCGATAGTGCATTTGATTCGGCGATTCAATCAAATCGTATTCCACACCAACCGTCGCATATGGCCGGAATTGAAACCACGCCGATGGATATATACGCTTCTGTGCCGTAATTGAATAGCCCGGTGTCAATATGAAATGTCCATCAAAATCAAGATTCATATAATCCGTGCCACGAACCTTTTCGGTCATATCAAATCCCGAATTGTAGCCAAGGCGCAAATAAACATTACCAATAATATACTGATTCAACCAATCGTGAATTATACCCGTTTCACCGACAAGCCCAAGCGAAAATGCATCACCTTCTATACGGCCGTTAACCCATGTTTGATCGCGTTTAACATCGATAAAGTTCAAATCCAACATTGCGTTGCCATACCAACGCGCCTTTATCCCCAATGTTTTCATGAAATACGCGCCACCACCAACATTAAGGTTACGAACATCCGTATCAACATACCCCGTTGCGCGTGTCGTGCCATAGGTTAAATCGATGACATCATTATCTTCACTGCGCACATGTGAAACATGTCCCATCCACCCAAGAATCAATGTATTGCTGGCCTGCCAATCATATCCCAAATTAAAATTAATACGCGAACCGTGTGCATGATTATCCACCAAATCATCCCACATATACCCATAATCACCGGTAAACCAAATTTTATTCACACGACGGTTACGATTCCAAATTGCTTCATCAATAAAACGATTTGATATATCTTTGAACACCGTGTGCGTATTCAATTCCAACGCATCCGCAATCTGGTTCGCTTCGCGCAATTGAAATACACGACTAAACGCACGAATAACATCGGGCTTATTATATGCCCAATAATACATCATACGTTTATAGAGTTCTTCACTAACCTCTGACATAACCGTGTTATCAAACAAAATCCGCATAACCCCCGCCGGCGAATCATACGAAAACCCTTTGGACAACAACAAATGTTCAATCAAATCATCCAATGCGCCCGCCGATTGATATTCACCGATTGTATAGTAAGGCGCACTTGCCACAATCGGTTGCAATTTGAACAAACGCCCCTGATCCGTCAATTGATCGTCAAATACCACATACAAACTATCATTCACACCATCGCCATCCGTATCATATGACACAAGGTGTATCGGCAATTGAACCCCCGCGCCATTATTTGCACCCGTCGCCGCCAGATAATCCATGCAAATCGTTCCATCCGCATTACAGAAATTTATACTAAGTCCCGCAATCCGCGCCGCAAGTTCTTGGATTCCTTCGTCCGCATGCAGCAACCAAATTGCCGAACCGCCGTCTACGGTATTACGCAAATTTATACCAATCTGTGAATCCAATAACGGTGTTCCATTTGGTGTCAACGCATTACCACTTACATTTGTAATAAGTTGCCCAGAAACCGAAATCAACGGTTCCGCGCCACCAACATTATTGGTTATCACACTAACCATATTATCTTCATCGAAAACAGCCGTTGCCCAATATGTAAACCCGGCACCCGAATTTGCAAAGGCAACTAAACGACTTGCATCATCAAATGTGTAATTTCCACCAACCGTCATATGTGCAAGCCCAATTATATCCGTTCCGCCAATTATATTTCCACCAACGGTTATATCTATACCATTTGCCAAACCCGGATTATAAAACGTCACATCATTTCCGCCAAGGTTTCCACCAACATTCACCGTCCCAGAATTAAATACTATATTACCACCATTACTTGATATGGCATCACCCGTGACATTTATCGTTTGACCAAAAATTTCAAGCCCATTTCCAAAACCATTCGCCGATATTCCGCCACCAACATTCACATCAAAATTTCCGGCATCAATTTCTGTATACCCACCGGTTATATTCATTCCACCACTTGCCGCACTGGCCAACCCCGCACTAAGGTTCCCATAAACCGAAACCGCGGCGCCCGACGTAATAACATCCGTGTTTGATATATTTAATGCACCACCTTCGGCAACCGAAAGGCCACCCGTTCCAATCGATATGGTCGACGCAGACAGATTCATCGTTCCACCATACGCATAAATACCATCCGCATTGATAAAGGTTGATGCCGACAAATTCATCACCGCCGCCGCATCACTGTACCCATTTCGAATCGTGTTCGCATCTATCGCACCATTCGTCACATTCACCGTAAACGAAGTTAAATTGTTATCATAAAAACTATCGATTCTATCACCCAACGACAATGTTCCGGTCGTCAAACTAAATGAATTTGTCGCCCCCATTGTCGACAAATCAAACCCATGCGCAAGTGTCGTCGCCCCCGAAACAACACCGACAAAATCCCCTTTGTTTATAAATGACGCCGTCGTCGTCGCATTACCGCCGGTTAAATTCAAAGAACCCGCGTTTATATTCAAAGTCCCCGAATTCGAATCGTTTGTAATTGTTTGTGTAGTAATCGCACCAGCGGTTATCGACATCGTCCCAGTCGATTTATTTTCAATGCTGCCTGTGACACCCAAAGTCCCGCCACCCAAATTCAACGTCATATTCCGCGCATCCAACGATTGAATCACGCCACTAACATTTAATGAATTTCCCTGAATTACGACATTACCGGCATTACCCGTTCCCGACGCAACAATTTGCCCAACCGTCAAAGCGGCCCCATAAAGGTTCAATCCACCGTACGCCTCTATCGCAGCGGCATTAAAATTATACCGTGCGCCGCCCGTACCGCCAATGGTTAAACTATTGGCCGCCGCAATTTCTAAAACCTTGGCTATCGATATATTACCGCCAGTTAAAATAGAATAATTCTGATTGATAGCCGATTCGGCAAAAAGACTGCCCACATCATACGGCATAATCGCATTGTATCCAATATGAACGCCACCCGCGGTCGAAAGCGCGCCACCAATACTTATTCCCGAACCCGCCTGAAAAATATACGATTCGTCTGTTAAACTTAAGTTGCCATCAAATGATGCATTTCCCGGGAACACGGTATCCGCAACCGCCCACATCGGGGTCAGGCAATATAAAAACGGCACCAATTTTTTTATCATATTTTTTTGTTCTTTTTCTCGTTTCCTGTTGCTATATTATAGCACAACTTGGAACAAAAAAAAAGCACCAATGTAAACAAAGGAGAAAAAAATATGTATAAAATCACAAAAATTCATGCAAGACAAATTATGGATTCGCGTGGCAACCCAACAATTGAATGCGACGTGACGCTATCCGGTGGCGCGCTGGGGCGTGCGGCGGTCCCGTCTGGCGCAAGTACCGGTTCGTTTGAGGCATTGGAACTCCGTGACGGTGGCGATGCCTTTATGGGCAAAGGTGTCACGCGCGCCGTCAAAAATGTGAATGAAATTATTGCACCCGAACTTATCGGTATGGACGCGGGCCGGCAGACGGAAATCGATGAAAAAATGTTGTCGCTTGACGGCACGCCGAACAAGGATAAACTGGGTGCGAACGCGATATTGTCCGTATCATTGGCGGTCGCGCGCGCGGTCGCAAACCAAAAGGGATTGCCGCTTTACAAATACCTTGCGGAAATTTATGGAAATCCAAACCCGCACGTTTTGCCACGCCCAATGATGAACATTATCAACGGCGGCGCGCACGCGGACAACGGCCTGGATGCCCAAGAATTCATGATTATTCCAAACGGCGCACGCGACGAAGCCACGGCGATTCGTATGGGTGCGGAAACATTCCACCATTTGAAAAAGATTCTAAAATCCGGCGGTCATTCGACAAACGTCGGTGACGAAGGTGGTTTTGCCCCGAACTTTGATTCATGCGCGGCGGCACTGGACGCAATCATCGCCGCAATTCGTGACGCAGGCTACATGCCAGGCGAACAAATTTCAATCGGACTGGACGTTGCATCATCTGAATTTTATTCGAACGGCGTTTATAAATTCGAAGGCAAAAATATGTCATCTGACGATATGATAAAATTCTATGCGGATTTGATTGAAAAATATCCGATTATTTCTATCGAAGACGCACTGGCCGAAGAAGATTGGGCGGCATGGAAAACACTTACCGAAAGAATTGGGGACAAATGCCAATTGGTCGGTGACGATTTGTTCGTGACGAACCCAACACGCCTTAGACGCGGAATCGACGGCGGCGTTGCAAACGCAATACTTATCAAGGTAAATCAAATCGGGTCGTTAACCGAAACCCTGCGCGCAATCAAAATGGCGCAAGACGCGAACTATGGTGTCATAATTTCGCACCGCAGTGGCGAAACCGAAGATACAACGATTGCGGACTTGGCGGTTGCAACGAACGCGGGTCAAATCAAGACCGGTTCAATGTCGCGCACTGACCGCATGGCGAAATACAATCAGTTGTTGCGTATCGAAGAAGAATTGGGTAATAATGCAACATACGGAAAGTAGAAAATGGCACTAAGCCCTGAACACATTTTAATAATCAAATATATTGTGGCGACAATTACGCTGGTCGCGATTATACTCGCGCCGGCGTATCTGGCCGCAAAAAATGATAAAGCCAAGGCGATTGCGATGCGCATCCGCATTGCATCATGGGTATTTGGCTGGACCGGCATCGGCTGGTTGCTGGCCCTCTTCTGGGCTGTGAAAAAGTAGTCCCCTTCACCATAGTGAAGGGGTGGACGCGAAGCGGACGGGGTAGTTTCCAGTCATCCCGGCGAAGGCCGGGATCTCCGCGGGGTTGCAGAGAATCGTCATCCCAACGAAGGCCGGGATCTTGTGGTTTCAACTGTAACGATGGGATACCGCGTTTCCGCGGTATGACGATAAAATAAGTAAGGTACGAGCCCCCAACAAAAATCACCGCACCCGCGGGGAGTGTTAAACCGATCTCACATCAAACATTTGGAATCAATGCAGAATTATTTGTCAAACAATGCCTTGCGGAAACTTGCTTCTCTTTCAATATCAAGAGCACAACCATATGCACAATTACCGGAACACTGCCCATTCTCGGGGAAAGCCCCACGAAATACCCACCCGGATTCATATGGAGCGGTCATTTTACACCAACAACCTAAGCCGACTTCGTTGCTTTGATCTGTGCTACTAACCTGCGCATGTGTTCCGAGATTGCCATTACACACAGATGTCCCATAAACTGTACCATATGGAAAAACCACGCCCCATTTAACATCACTAGTTAAATTTTTTTTACACTCGTCGTAACCAAGCGACATACCACTAGAAACATAACAGTTGTCAATTCCATCAACCGATGTATCCAATAGATTACCTTGCGCTACAGAACCGTTATAATTTTTTTTACAAATGTTTCTGGTACCATAATACTCAGAACCAGCAACAACGTCAGCGCCGAAATAAAGCGCAGTTCCATCATGCATAGAATAGATATTCGGTAAAACCACCATATCACAATCTTTTATACCCCGATAATCAATTGTATCTGGTCCTTTCCAACAACCGTCATCACATATATAAAACCAGGTTGACATTGCAAAAGCACCCTCCGATGCGTTATCACCACACGTATATTTTGTGTCACCAATAGTTAAACTCTGTTTACATCCGGAACAATCACATTTTTTCCCGGGTGCAGATGCCCCGCCCGCCGGCGCAGAAACGGACGAACCAGCATTACCACCGTTCGCTGGGGCCCAACCATTATCCTTTTTCGCCTGCCTTGCGCGTTCCGCCGCAATATCATTTTGTATCCGATTCAATTCGTTTTGTTGTTTTTCCAATGTGCTTTTTTCCATTTCGATTTCATCCGAAAGGCGGTTGCTCTTTGATGCCTGGGCAATGTTCACACCGACACCGACCGCCGTCAGGCCAATCGTCGATATCCCCGCAATCATCCAACCCTGCTTTTTCCCCTCGCATTTTTCAAGTTGCTCTATCTTTTCCTGCTTTTCTTGCAGCAACCGGCGAACCTGGGCACTCATTGCGACACCGTGTGCATCGTCAACACACACACCCAAAACCGCAAACAGACCAACAAATGATATTATCTTTTTCATTTTAATTTCCCTTTTTTGGCTGTAATTTATCCAAATCTTGGCGCGCTTCGGACACCTGTTGCTTGGCCTCCGCAACATCTTTCTTTACGCCTTCAAGTTCCGTCTTTTTATCTTGAATCTTGTTATGTTGCACGATTGCCGCAATCCCCGTCGCCGCAACACCAACACCGCCAACAACCGTCGCCGCGACCCAACCCTTGCGCTTGCGTTCACACGTTGCAATTTGTTCATCCAATGCCTGAATATCATGGCGCAGGGTCGATACAACCTCCATCTCGCTCATGCCATCCGCGCCGGGAACATAGTCAAGTGCGCCATAGTCATAATCGGAATAATACGCACCGCCGGTCGATTCACCGAACGACCGCTGTTTCAATGTCACGCCGAATGACAGTCCCGGCAGTAAGCACAACGCCACGAACATAAACGTTAGATTTTTATACATAATGAAAACTCCCTCGCTATCCTTTCGGGATATTATATCACAAAAAATCCCATTTAAAAAATGTTTTTTTATTCCCCTTCTTCTTAAGAAGGGGTGGATTGCGAGCAAAGCGAACAAGACGGGGTAATTCTTGGCGCAACGCACCAACCCCACTCCCCCCCTTTCATCAGATCGGGAGCCACAAAATTTTTCAAATTTTGTGGGAGATAATCAAAGAGGAAACTACCCCATCCGCCTTCGCGAAACGCTACGGCGCGACTTCGCCGCCTTTCGCCGGTCCCCCCCTTCACACAGTGAAGG